>DATIGP010000338.1:0-12100 GCA_035454625.1 Nitrospira sp. | reverse complement strand
GGTCCAATTGACAGACTTTTTGATCGTCCCGTAGACTGCCTCTCATCCATGTCTCAACCACTCATCATTCCACGGCGCGCGCAATCGTCCAAGACGGGGGAGGTCCGTGGCTCAACGACGACGATCGGATTTGTGAATCTGGGCTGCTCCAAAAACCAGGTCGACTCGGAAATCATGCTCGGAACTCTGGTGACGGAGGGGTTTCAACTGACCGGTGACCCGAAACAAGCACAAGTGGTCATCGTCAATACTTGCGGCTTTATCGAAGAAGCGAAAGAGGAATCGATCAACACCATCCTCGAACATGGGCATCTGAAGAAAACCGGAGTCTGCCGCGTCCTTATCGCCGCCGGTTGCCTGGCCCAGCGCTATCAAGGAGACTTGCTGAAGGAGTTACCCGAATTGGATGCGGTGGTCGGCACCGGAGAGTTCGGCAAGATCGCGGAGATTTGCCGAGACTTGTTGGCTCCAAAAAAGCGGCATCGTCGTCTCTGGATCAGTCAACCTCCCTATCTCTACGATGAACTCGCACCTCGCCTGAGACTCGGCAAGCGGCATAGCGCCTATGTCAAAATCGCCGAAGGATGCAACCGAAACTGCACCTTTTGCGCCATTCCACTCATGCGCGGGAAACAGCGCAGCAGACCAGTGGAATCCATTGTGGCTGAAGCACGCCAACTGGCCGCGGAAGGCGTCAAAGAGATCAACCTGATCTCGCAGGATACGATTAATTACGGCGTCGATCTGGGCCTTCGCCAGGGTTTAGTCCCCCTCCTTCGTGAACTGGTAAAGATTGAAGATATCCGATGGATCCGCCCGTTTTATCTCTACCCGCAGCAAGTCACGGATGATCTCCTCGACCTCTACGCCGGAGAAGAGAAGATCACGAAGTATATTGACATGCCCCTTCAGCACATCAATGACCGGATGCTCAGCCGTATGCATCGGCTGGGTAACCGTGCCGCGATCGAGCAATTGGTCGAACGGATCCGTACTCGCATTCCCGGAGTGGCCTTCCGGACGGCCTTCATCGTGGGGTTTCCGGGAGAATCCGACGCCGCCTTCACCGAGCTCCGCGACTATGTGGAAGAGACCGAATTCGACCGCGTCGCGGTGTTTCTCTACTCGGATGAGGAAGGAACTCCGGCAGCCGCTTTGGACGAGAAGGTCGAGCGGGAAGTGATGGATGAACGCCGCAATGCCATCCTCTCCATTCAGGAATCGATTGCTGCGGCCAAAGGCCGGGCCAAAGTCGGCTCTCTCCTCGACGTGCTCATCGATGGGCGATCCACCGAAACGGAGGGGATGCTGGAAGGGCGTCACGAAGGGCTCGCTCCTGAAATCGACGGGGTGGTCTACATCGACGAAAATCCCGCCCCTATCCGGCAGCGCCCGATGCATCTAAAGGTTTCTCCTCCCGCACCTGGTGACCTTCTCAAGGTTGAAATTACCGATGCGGCAGTCTTCGACCTCGTCGGACGCATTGTCAGCGATCCGGCCTGCTGAGTGTGGATTCGCTCCTCTCTGCTACACTTATAGCCGCCAGATGACACGAGGAGGAATTGATGACGGCGCAAAGAAACGATTCCATCGTACTGCTGATCCATTGCAAAGACCGTAAGGGCATCGTCGCCCGAGTGTCGGGGTTCATTCACGACTTCGGGGGCAATATCCTCGACTCCGACCATCACACTGATGGGGACACGAACGATTTCCTTATGCGAATGGAGTTTGCGACGGAGGGATTTCAGATTCCCCCCGACGATATTCCGTCGGCCTTCGCTCCCGTCGCAAAAGTGTACGACATGCACTACGAGGTCTACCAGTCCAGCCGCCGGAGTCGTGTCGGCATGCTCGTCTCAAAGCAGGACCACTGTTTGGCGGATCTGCTCCAACGGCACCGACGAGACGAACTGCACATCGATATTCCGGTCATCATTTCGAATCACGACGCCTGCGCGAGCTGGGCCGATCTCTTCCATATTCCCTTTACCCTCTATCCCGTGACTAAGGAGACCAAACCGCAACAGGAAATGCAGATCTTGGCAACGCTGAAGGAACATCGGGTGGAGCTCGTCGTGATGGCCCGCTACATGCAGATTCTCAGTGCGGATTTCTTGGCGCAGGTCGGCTGCCCCGTCATCAATATCCACCATTCCTTTCTTCCGGCCTTCATCGGAGCCAATCCTTACCGGCAGGCCTACGATCGCGGCGTCAAGATCATTGGAGCGACGGCGCACTACGCAACCAAAGATTTGGATGAGGGACCGATCATCGAGCAAGACGTGATTCGTGTGGGACACCGGGATACCGTCGAGGACCTGGTGCGAAAAGGACGAGATCTGGAGGAAATCGTACTGGCGCGGGCCGTGCGGCGGCACATTGAACACCGCGTTCTAGTCTATGGGAGAAAGACCGTGGTGTTCGATTAGCCGGGTCACCGTCTCCCTTGCCTGATCTACTTCGACAGCCTTCGGGAAAAGAGAGCGGGTCGCGCGACCCGCTCTCTTTTTTATTGCAGGTTACACTTTTGTCGATAGGAACAGCGAATTGCCACGCCGATTGACCAGAATCAGGACATTGCCGCCCTTCTTCACGTCCGAGGATGCTTTCTCAAAGTCCTTTATGGACTTGATCGGTTGCCTATTGATCTCTCGGATAACATCGCCCGGCAGAAGACCCATCTTTTCTGCTCCGCTGTCCTGATCAACCCTTGTCACCACAACGCCCCGTTTGAGGTTGAGGCCCAGCGCTTTGGCAGTCTCCGCATCCAAATCCTCGACGGCGAGGCCGGAAAAGGCATGATCTCGTTCGGATCGATCCACTTTGGCGACTTTGGTTTCATCCGGCTGCTCACCGATCCTGACGGTCAGCTCACGTTCACGCCCATCGCGAACCACTTTCAACATCACGTCGGCGCCGACCGAGGTTCTGGTCACCAGCCGCTGCAAGGCGACCCCATCCTCCACGGGGATGCCTTGATACTCGACAATCACATCGCCTTGCTTTAGGCCAGCTTGTTCAGCCGGACTACTTTCCTTGACGTCACTGATCAGAGCGCCTCTCGAATCCCTAAGACTAAACGACTTTGCCAGGTCCTGGTTCAAATCCTGAAGACCGATCCCCAGGTAGCCTCGAACCACCTTGCCGGTTTTGACGAGGCTTTCGTAGATCGGCTTGGCCATCGTCGTCGAGACGGCGAAGCCGACCCCTTGGTATCCTCCGGTCTGCGAAAAGATGGCGGTGTTGATGCCGACGAGCTCCCCCTTGGTGTTCACCAGTGCACCACCTGAGTTGCCGGGGTTGATAGCGGCATCAGTTTGAATGAAATCCTCATACTGAGTGATTCCCATATGGCCACGGCCCACCGCGCTCACAATGCCGAGAGTCACTGTGGAATTCAAGCCGAAGGGATTGCCGACGGCCAACACATACTCACCAACCTGCAGTTGTGAAGCGTCTCCCCACGGTATGGCAGGGAGGTCCTGTGCGTTGACCTTTACGACCGCGAGGTCGGTCTTGGGGTCGGTCCCCACAATCTTGCCCTTGAATTCACGCTTGTCGGGAAGCGTGACGGTAACCTCACGCGACTTGGCAATCACGTGATTGTTGGTCACGATATATCCATCAGGGGAAATGATGACGCCCGACCCTTGTCCTCTCCGGGGCCCTCGATGTTCAAAAGGGTTCGACGGCCCACGGCCGCGAGGCCCGAATGGTTTGCCAAAGAACTCTTCCATTCGGTCTCGGAGTTCGTCAGGAACAGATAATTCCTCTGAAACCTTCTCCGTCATGACGGTCGTGATGTTGACGACCGCCGGAGTGACTTGCTTGGCGATCTCCGTGAAGCCGTTTGCCGGAGCAGTGACGGCGACAGGCATCGCGGCCGGCGACGAAACATTGCCCGCATAAGAGGCCGTGAAGGACTGGCCGCCCCAGATCAGGGCACCGCTCACAAGACCGATTCCAATGACGGTACCGATGGTACGATATGGATGCAATGACATGCTTCCTCCTTGTAAAGCCGTTCACTAAATGATTGCTGCAAGAGTGTCGCGATTGCGATTACAAAGGAAGAGTTAACAACGGGTGATGAGAAACGGATTAATCGCGGATTAAACTTTGTTAAGCACGGGATGCGCGAGCGGGAGCACGACGGTGAAGGTCGAACCCTGCCCCAGATCGCTTTTGACTTCTACCCGGCCCTTGTGCAAATCCGCGATCCAGGCGCAGATGGCGAGGCCGAGACCCGTGCCTTTTTTTGTATGGGCGCGGGCAACATCGGTACGGAAAAACCGCTGGAAAATCCGCTTGTGGTCTGCCGGGGCGATGCCGATCCCATGGTCCGTGACCGACAGCCTGGCCTCTCGGCCGTCATTCAACAGCGAGATCTCGACCTTTCCTCCAGGGTACGAATACTTCATCGCATTCTCGACGAGATTGAGCAACAGCTCGCGGAGCCGGAGATCGTCGCCCTGAACCACCACCGGCATGACCGTTCCCAGTACGACTTCGATATTTCGATCTTGGCCGAGCAGCATGGCCTGACGATGAATATCTTCGACCAACGACTCCATCGCAACGGGCAACAACTCCATTTTGACTTCTCCCATGTCCGCGCGGGAGAGAAACAACAGTTCGTCGACGATCCGGGTCATTCGATCAATCTCTTCCAGATTGCTCTCCAGCACGGACTTATAGTCTTCGAGCGCTCGAGGTCGCCGCAGAACCAAGTCCGTTTCGCCCTTCATGACTGTGAGAGGGGTCCGCAGTTCATGCGACGCGTCACTGGTGAATTGACGGATCTGGCGGAACGAAACGTCCAGGCGCCCGATCATGTTGTTGAAGGTGGCGGCCAGGCGCCCGATTTCGTCGTGCGCCGCGGGCATGCTGAGACGCTGGCTGAGGTCTCCCGCCGCAATGCGCTGCGCGGCAAGGGTAATCTTGTCGACCGGACGAAGCGCTCGTCCAGCCAAAAACCATCCCCCCGCGAGCGAAACGGTCAGAGCGATGGGAATCGCCACCACAAGCAGAATCAAAAACCGATGGAGGGTCTCTCCGACCGATTCCATCGACGTGCCCACTTGCACGATATACAACAGATTGCCCCGGTACATGATCGGCACCGAGATCAGCCGCAACGGAGGCTCATTGGGATACTTGGCCGACTCGAAAATACTCTGCCCGGCAAATGCCGTATCGAGGGCGGTCCGGCTCAGCGGAACTTCGTGTTGTTTGATATTCGGGGAACGGATCGTGATCGTGCCGGATGGGCTGAAGATCTGAAAAAACTTATCGATTCTCGTCAACTCAGGAAATTGGGAAACCAGCTCCTCTTCATTGACCAGAGGAAGAAACCCACGTTCTTCGAGCGACCGCACAGCCGTCGTTGCCGTTTCTTCCAGGGACTGATCGACGGCGTCGCGCAGATTGCGCGCCGTCATGGCGTATAGCACCACCGAGAAAATCATCAAAACCAGGGCCAGAGCGGTCCCGTACCAGAGTGTCAGCCGTACACGTAGCGGCATAGATCAGTTCCTGGTCGCTGGTGACGAAATTATGCCGTAGCAGCACCTTCTTGTGGTTCACTATCCGGAGCCGAAGCACCCTGTTAGTCGGCTTTCAGCATATACCCGCTGCCGCGAATGGTGTGGATCAGCTTTTTGGTTCGGCCTCGGTCGATTTTATTCCGGAGGTAATTTACATACACGTCGATGACATTGGTAAAGGTATCGAAGTCTTGATTCCACACATGTTCGGAGATCATGGGGCGGGTCAGCACGCGGCCGGTATGGCGCATGAGATATTCCAGCAATGCGTACTCTTTCAGCGTCAAATCGATGCGTTGTCCTCCCCTTGAGACATCCCGGGTGGCCGGATTGAGAATCAGGTCGTCCACCTGAAGGATCCCCGGGCTTTCGGACGCTCCACGGCGCAACAGGGCTCGAACGCGCGCCAAGAGTTCGTCGATCGCAAAGGGTTTGGTTAGGTAATCGTCGGCACCGGCATCCAGTCCTTTGACGCGTTGATCGATTTGGGATTGGGCCGACAAAATCAACACCGGTGTATGGATCCGTTCCCGGCGGATATTTTTCAGCACATCCAGGCCTGACATGGACGGCAACATCACGTCGACGACCAGGAGATCGTAGTTCGTCGCCAGCGCCATCTCTAACCCTTTGGACCCGTCCTCGCAGAGATCGACGGCATAGCTTTCTTCCTCAAGCGCCCGCTTGATAAAACAACCGACTTTGGTTTCATCTTCTATGACGAGCACCCGCATACACACTCCAACAAATGTTGCGCAGGGCGTGATTATACCAGACCGACGAACGCGGATTTTAGGGATTACAGATATTCTCGACGGTTCACGAAACCGTACTCACATAGCCGCCGGAATGTTCGCAAAGCCGGTCCGGCAAGGCGCACGGCGCGAGAAATAACGTGCGCCGTGTTGCGAGTAAGCGAGACAGTGAGGTGGCCCTGTCTTAAAGCGATGCGTAGGCGTCCACCGACGCGTCCTCGTCCAGGTCCGTATGTTTTGCCTATTGAGCGGGCGAGAGCGTGAGGGCTTTCAACCTCCCGCTAGGTCGAATCGCCGGGGAAGGTCTGTTCCAAAGAAGTAATCATGGGCTTGCCGTCCCGGATAGCAAAGACCAGCGCTTCTTCGCCTTCGGTCTTGAATTCTCGGTTGGCTTGCCGAAGCGTCTCCGTCGACTTGATGGAGACTTTCGCAGTCCGCTCATCCAAGGCCAATGAGACCGACGTATTCGTACGAGTGAAGTCGTTGGCGCTGGGGAAAGCGAACCTCATGGCAAGGGTTTTGCGGAAATCGTCCCTCGTCAGCATAGCTACCTGTTGTTGCGGGCCTTGTTTTAAGTGGATGGTGATAGTCGCGTCATGAGTGATGTGGCGGAGGACACCCTCCACGTCCTTCCGTCGAACAGCCTCGTCGAGCACGTCAAGCACAAGCTCGATCCTTTCACGAGTCAGCCGGACATCGGGCTGGAAAGGCTTCGGTTGCGAACCGGTGGAAACCACGCCGGGCTGATTTGTCGGTATATTCGGTATATGAGGAACTAGAAATTTGGTAACGAAACTGCGGTTGTTATAAATCCAGTATCCCGCATATCCGATGACCACCGTGATACCGAGAACAAGGGTCATGACCATCGCCTTTACTATCGAAAAGGGCTGCGGTGGTCGTTCCTCCGTCCTTTTGTCGAACTCCCGCTTCGTGTCGACCATAGGCCCAGCCTCCGGACTAGAGTATGAGCTAACAATAGCGTGAATTATGCGAAAAGCAATCACCCGCGAGATACTTGCCGAACCCGACGGTTCACTCCTCAAAAAGCGAGTCTGGTCCCTTGGAAAAAAAACCGACAGCGTGGTACCTTGCTCGATTGAGAGGGTAGCGTTCAACCATTTTCTCTGAGATTAGAGGTAACGAGTCCATGACCACGCAGAATTGGCTTCAACCAGCCGACGACTTTCTTCACCGGCATCTGGGTCCCACAAAGGCCGATATTCAGGAGATGCTGGCTACGCTGGGATTCCTCTCTCTTGAGACCTTAATCGATACGGCCATTCCTTCCGACCTTCGTTTTCATCGATCGTTGGATGTTCCGACGGGCGACGGCGAACATGCCGCTTTGGCTCGTCTGAAAGCCATTGCCTCTGAAAACAAGGTCTATCGATCATTGATCGGTATGGGGTACTACGATTGCGTCACCCCGGGCGTGATCCAGCGAAATATTCTGGAAAATCCGGCCTGGTACACCCAATACACCCCCTATCAAGCGGAGATCTCACAAGGCCGCTTGGAGGCGCTCGTGAACTTTCAGACCATGGTGGCGGACCTGACCGGTCTACCGCTGGCGAATGCCTCGCTACTGGATGAAGCGACCGCTGCAGCCGAGGCAATGGCCATGGCTTATACGATCGCGCGCAACGCAGGCAGGGAACGAAAGGAATTTTTTGTCTCGCGCGACTGCCATCCACAGACCATGGCTGTATTGCAGACCAGAGCCGAACCGTTGGGTCTTGTAATCAAGACCGGTGTGACCTCGTCCGTTGATTGTTCTCGTCCCCAGCTGTGCGGCATTCTGTTGCAATACCCGGCCACGGACGGTTATGTCGGTGATTTCAGCGCGTTGGTCACCCAGGCTCATGAGGCCGGCGTTCTCGTGGCGGTTGCGACCGATCTTCTCGCTCTGACCCTGCTCCGCTCGCCCGGAGAATTCGGTGCGGATATTGCCGTCGGTTCGACACAACGGTTCGGTGTCCCGATCGGCTTCGGTGGCCCCCATGCCGCTTTTCTGGCCACCAGAGAAGAGTACAAACGGCAGGTGCCAGGTCGTCTGGTTGGTATCTCTAGAGATGTGACGGGCAAACCGGCTTTCAGGCTTTCGCTCCAGACTCGGGAGCAGCACATCAGGCGTGAGAAGGCGACTAGCAACATCTGCACGGCTCAAGTCTTGCTGGCCGTCATGGCCGCCATGTATGCCGTCTATCATGGCCCGGAGGGTTTGCGCCGGATCGCCCAGCGGGTACACGGTCTGACCCTGCTGTTGGCTGAAGGACTGCGTCGGCTTGGGTTCGACGTCCTACCCAAAGTCTTCTTCGACACGGTTCGGATACCCGTGTCCCGGGCTCAAGCAGAACAGATTACGACACGGGCGAATGAACAGAACATCAATTTCCGACGCTATGAAGACGGCTCCCTTGGAATTTCTCTCGACGAAGTCAGTTCCGAGGAAGAGGTGTCTCGCCTCCTGCAAATCTTCGTCGGTCATGATCAGTTGCCGTTCCGTCTTTCCGATCTCGCGACGACCATCGATCTCGGCTATTCGTCTCCTCTGGCGAGATCCGGTAAATACCTGACGCACGAGGTTTTCCATCGTTATCACTCCGAGCATGAGATGCTCCGCTACATCCACAGGCTGCAGGCCAAGGACTTGTCCCTCGTCCACTCGATGATCCCGTTGGGTTCCTGCACGATGAAGCTGAACGCCACCGCTGAAATGCTGCCGGTCACGTGGCCAGAATTCGCTCGTCTGCATCCCTTCGCGCCGGCTGAGCAAACGCAGGGCTATCAAACCCTGCTCGGGCAGCTCGCAGCATGGCTGGCCGAGATTGCCGGATTTGCGGCTTTCTCTCTTCAACCGAATGCGGGGTCTCAGGGCGAATATTCGGGCCTGATGGTGATCAGAGCCTACCATCGGTCCAAGGGAGAGACTCATCGAGATGTCTGCTTGATCCCCGTTTCGGCACACGGCACGAACCCCGCCAGCGCCGCCATGGTCGGCATGACAGTCGTCGTCGTGGCATGCGATCGGAACGGAAATGTAGATGTCGCCGACTTGGAAGCCAAGGCTGCTCAATATCGGGACCGCTTATCCGCCCTGATGCTCACCTATCCGTCGACCCACGGGGTGTTTGAGGCAAGCGTACGCCGAATCTGTCAAATCATCCATACTCACGGCGGGCAAGTGTATATCGATGGAGCCAATATGAACGCAATGGTCGGGCTTTGTCGTCTGGGTGATATCGGAGCTGATGTTTGCCATCTGAACCTTCATAAGACGTTTTGTATCCCCCATGGGGGCGGAGGGCCCGGCGTGGGACCCATCGGAGTGGCGAGGCACCTCGTGCCGTTTCTGCCGGGACATCCCGTGATTAGACTCGGTGGGCCTCAAGCCATTGGTCCTGTCTCGGCTGCGCCGTTCGGCAGCCCGAGCATTCTTCCGATCTCTTGGATGTATATCGCGTTGATGGGTCGTGAGGGACTCACGAAGGCCACGCAGGTGGCCATCCTCAATGCCAACTACATGGCTAAGCGGCTGGAAAAGCACTTCTCCATTCTGTACCGGGGAGATTCCGGACTGGTGGCTCATGAATTCATTCTGGATTTGCGCGAATTCAAGGAGAGCGCCGGTGTCGAAGCGATGGATGTCGCCAAGCGATTGATGGACTACGGCTTCCATGCACCGACGGTGTCGTTCCCGGTGGTCGGTACACTCATGGTCGAACCGACGGAAAGTGAATCCAAGAGCGAACTGGATCGGCTCTGCGAAGCGCTCATTCTGATTCGCGCCGAGATTCAGGATATCGCCGACGGACGCCAACCACGGGCCAACAATGTGCTGAAGAACGCGCCTCATACTGCCGCAATTGTGACGGCGACGGAGTGGAATCGTCCCTATAGCCGTGAGCAGGCGGCGTTTCCCGCTCCCTGGCTCAGGCACAGCAAATTCTGGCCCAGCGTGAGCCGTGTCGACGAAGCATACGGCGATCGTCATCTCGTCTGCAGTTGTCCTCCCATGGAAACCTACGAGTCCTAGCAGAATGGTCCCATTTATTGGGGCCGTCCTTCCAAGCCACTCCTTGCCTGCACTTCCGGACAAGCAGTAGAGTAAAGCTGTTAGTTCGACCTGGAGGTTCGTATGAATGATATCGGACGCCGAGGGTTTCTGGTGCGCACCGGTTTGGCCTTGAGCGCAGCCGTTCTAGCAACTACGTATGACCGGGCTTTTGCCGATGAGCAGTCACCGCGGAGCAAGTTCAAGAACTGGGATGATCTTCGAGCGCAATTTCCTCTGTCTCCGCAGCTCATCCATCTCGCGGCGTTTTTTCTGGCGTCTCATCCCACCCCGGTGCGGGAGGCAATCGAACGGCATCGCGCCGGCCTGGATGCCGATCCCATCGGCTATTGGATTGAACACGAGGAACAACAAGAAGCAAAGGTGCTCCATGCCGCGGCCGATTATCTGGGTGTCCACCCCGGCGACATCGCCTTGACGGACAGCACGACGATGGGTCTCGGTCTCCTCTACGGGGGATTACACCTTCGCAAAGAACAGGAAATCCTGACGACCATCCACGACCATTATTCGACGGAAACGTCTCTGCGCCTCCGCGCGGAGCGCACGGGTGCCAAGGTTCGGCAGATCTCTCTCTATCGCACCCTCTCGACCGTCTCCCGTGAGGAACTGGTCGACTCCCTGCTCAAGGGCATAGCGCCCGCCACACGTATCGTGGCCGTCACGTGGGTCCATTCCAGCACGGGTATTAAATTGCCGATTCATGACATGGCCCTGGCGATCCAAGCCGTCAATCGATCACGGGACGAACAGGATCGGGTCATCTTTTGTGTAGATGGAGTTCATGCCTTGGGCGTCGAGGATTTCCGTTTGAGCGAGCTCGGCTGCGACTTCCTGATCGCCGGGACACATAAGTGGATGTTCGGTCCCCGCGGCACCGGGCTCGTCTGGGGCCATCCGAAGGCCTGGCCGATCGCGCAAGCCACCATCCCGACTTTCAATACACGAGCCTATGATCTCTGGATGGAGAATCGTTCGGCGCACGATCTCCCTCCTGCCATTCACATGACCCCGGGTGGGTTTCACTCGTTTGAACACAGGTGGGCGCTGGACGAAGCGTTCATGTTTCACAAGGCCATCGGCAAGTCCAACGTCACGCAGCGGATCTACGAACTGAATCAGCATTTGAAGCAGGGCTTGGCGGCCATGCCGCATGTCACTCTCCGCACACCGCTCTCACAGGATCTTTCGGCTGGGATCGTCTGCTTCGAAGTGGCGGGACTACGTCCGCATCAGATCGTGGAGAAGCTGCGGCAACGTAAGATCGTCGGAAGCGTGACACCCTACGCGACGAAGTATGCCAGGCTTGCGCCCAGCCTGCTGAACTCACCGCAGGAAATCGATATCACGTTGGAGGCGGTTCGCAATCTTCGCTCGTCGTAGCCAGAGCCTTCAGCCACAAGGAGGTGATGTCGAAAGAAAGCCCATTGAGCTCAACGCCGATGATAGGGAACGCAGAAGCTGTTGGAACAGTGGGCGATCTTTAGATCTCCGTTCGTCGCATCATAGTAGCTGATCAAACCTCGGCCGTCCAGACCCATGATTATCGTCGTGAATTGGCCGACATCGTCGTGGCCCTGAACGACCGTATGGCTCGCCGATCCACACTCCATGTCGGCGCAATGGGCGACTCTTAGGTCTCCATTCGTCACATCGTAGTAGCTGATGAGACCGCGCCCATCCGGGCCGATGGTGATCGAGGTAAATTGCCCGACGTT
>DATIGP010000337.1:0-15588 GCA_035454625.1 Nitrospira sp. | reverse complement strand
AAATGGATCAAGGGCATTGATAACAAAACGGCCCCTGCAGCTATCTGCCGCAGAGGCCGCTATAAATGACATGCGGTTCCTGCAGATAACACAGGGACTAAACCCCCGCCATCGCCTCCTGCTCAATAAAAGTCGGAGCCCCGTCTCGCAGAACCACTTTCACCTTACGACTTTCTTTGAAACGTCCTCTGATAAGCTCATCGGAGAGAGGGTCACCGATGGCCCGCTGAATAGCGCGCCGCATTGGCCTCGCTCCGTACAACGGCTCATAACCCTCTTTGATGAGCCACTGTTTGACTTCGTCATCGACCTCGATCTCAATCCCTTTATCCAATAGGCGAAGGTTCAACTCACGGAGCAGAATATCCAGGATGCTGTAGAGTTGCTCTTTCTCCAGTTGATGGAAGATAACGATTTCATCGATCCGGTTCAGGAATTCCGGACTGAACGATTTTCGAAGTTCCCCGAGTACTTCTTCCTTCTTCCGACGTGCGGCTTCGCCCTCCGTGCTTTGAAAACCGAGAGAAACACCCTTCTGAATCATTTTTGTCCCGATGTTGGACGTCATAATGACGACCGTATTCTTGAAGTCGACCTTGCGCCCGAGGCTATCGGTCAACACGCCGTCGTCCAATACTTGAAGCAGAACATTGAAAACATCCGGATGCGCCTTCTCAATTTCATCGAACAACACGACAGAATAAGGCCGGCGGCGAACTTTCTCCGTCAGCTGTCCCCCTTCTTCATACCCAACATAGCCGGGAGGAGCTCCAAAGAGCCGAGAACTCGTAAACTTCTCCTGGTACTCGGACATATCGACACGAATCAACGCCTCTTCACTGTTGAAAAGAAACTCGGCCAATGTCCTGGCCAGTTCGGTCTTCCCTACGCCCGTTGGACCCAAGAAAATAAACGAGCCGATGGGTCTGCGAGCTTCTTTCAAGCCGGCACGGGATCGACGGATGGCACGGGCGACCGCGGAGATGGCCTCATTTTGGCCGACGACTCGTTTATGGAGAAACTCCTCCATGCGCAACAGTTTGTTGGACTCTTCTTCCTCCAGCTTAAAAAGCGGAATGCCGGTCATTTTTGAGACGACGTAAGCGACGTCCTCCTTACCGATTATGGGCTTGTTCTTTTCCTGATTCTTTTTCCATTCTCGTTTTGATTCATCAAGCAGTTTACGCAGCCGCTCTTCTTCCTCACGATGCCGTACGGCTTCTTCGAAATTCTGCATGGAAATTGAAAGTTCCTTTTCTCGCGAAACTTTCTTCAGCTCTTGCTCCATCGCTTTCAGTTCAGAAGGGAGCGCGTAGGTCTGGAGCTTCGCCCGTGACCCGGTTTCGTCTATCAAATCGATCGCCTTGTCGGGAAGGAAGCGATCGGTGATGTACCGATCCGACAACTTGACGGCCTCGACAATGGCGTCTTCCGTGATTTCTACTCCATGATGTTCTTCGTATCGATCCCGGAGTCCTTGGATGATACGGACAGTTTCGTCGAGATTGGGAGGCTGGACGTGAATAGGCTGAAATCGTCGTTTCAATGCACCGTCTTTTTCAATATGCTTCCGGTACTCATCCAAAGTCGTGGCTCCAATGCATTGAATCTCGCCGCGAGACAAGGCCGGCTTCAGCATGTTGGAAGCGTCTATTGATCCTTCTGCAGCTCCCGCTCCAACCAGGGTATGCAGTTCGTCGATAAAAATGATGATATTACCGGCTTGGACAATCTCCTTCATCACGACCTTGAGACGTTCTTCGAACTGCCCCCGATATTTAGTACCGGCGACGAGAGAACCCAGATCCAAAGCGATCACTCGACGAGAGAGCAAATTGTCGGGAACTTCAGACTGAACAATGCGTTGAGCAAGCCCTTCCACAATGGCGGTTTTTCCAACACCGGATTCTCCGATCAGGACGGGATTATTCTTACTCCTTCGGCTGAGGATCTGCAAAACCCGCTCGATTTCATCGGCTCTACCGATCACCGGATCCAGTTGGCCTTCTTGAGCCAATTGAGTGAGATCTCGACCGAATTCGTCGAGGGCGGGAGTATTACTCTTCCTATCACGCTCACGAGGAGCCGACTTTCGCAGAAATGTCACCGTTAACTGCCTTGCAGTGAGAAGATTGGCGCCCAAGCTGCGAAGGATTTTCCCTCCAATCCCTTCTTCTTCACGAAGAAGACCGAGGAGCAGATGTTCGCTGCCGATATGGTTGTGGCCCAACAGACGAGCTTCTTCGACGCCGTACTCAATAACTTTCTTCACGCGTGGACTAAAGGGAATCTCGCCGAAGGTCATGGTGGTTCCTCCTCCAGGCAGATTCCGCTCAATTTCCAACCTAATCTGCTCCGTAGAAAGCCCCATCTTTTTCAAGATCATAAGGGCAATGCCGTCGGACTCACGAAGTATGGCCAGGACAAGATGTTCAGTCCCCAGATAGTCGTTTTGGTGCCGCTCGGCCTCCTCGCGCGCGAGGATGATGATCTTTCGACCTTTATCCGTGAATCGTTCGAACATCCTGCCTCCTTCTTAGTGAGTGCAACCTCGCCGCGTTCGAGCAAAACCGTTGAAAAATCTTGGCCTAATTCTAACCACAGTATTCTTGAGAGTCAAGGTTGGGCAGAGAAGGAGACGGCATGACGCACGACAGTCATGTCATTTTCTTTTCCCGTCCCCATGACGTGACCGTGATTGCGATTGACGTTCGTTGACATGAAAAGAAACATCCCGATACAATTCACCGCTTTTTACGCTGTTCCTGCATAGGGAATCATGAGAAGCAAGAGTATCGGAATTCTCACCAAGCCAAAGTTTCCGGAAGTCAAAGCCACGCTGCTGGGCGTGGTTGCCTGGCTCCGGGCGCGCAGCATCAATGCCCTTCTTGACATCACGTCCGCATCATTGTTGAACGAACCGAGCGGAATTCAAAAAATCCAACTCGCCGAAAAGGCCGACGTGCTCCTGGTGCTGGGTGGAGACGGAACCATTCTGAATGCGGCACGATTGGCAGCAGAACGGAGTATCCCTATCCTGGGGGTCAACATGGGCGGGCTCGGATTCTTAACTGAAGTGCGGCTGGACAACCTCTATCCTTCACTGGAACGAGTGTTCGCGAACGACTTCACCGTCGATGAACGACTGATGTTGGCGACACATGTTCATCGGCACGGAGAAACAGTCGCACGAGGGATTGTACTCAACGATGTCGTTATCAGTAAGGGAACCCTCGCTCGTATGATTGAACTCCAGATCGCCATAGGAAGTCAGTTCGTGACCAATCTGCGAGGCGATGGCCTGATCATCGGAACACCGACCGGTTCCACCGCCTACTCCCTTTCTGCGGGGGGCCCCATTATGAACCCTGCCCTTCAGGCACTCATCTTGACACCGATCTGTCCTCACACATTGACGCATCGCCCGTTGATCGTACCGGGTGATGTCGTCATTGAAGTGACATTGACAAGCAAAGATGACGGATCGATGGCCACACTCGACGGCCAAGTCGGCGTCGCAATGATACAGGGCGATACGGCTGTAATCCGGGCTTCGGACTATCGGACGAAGTTGATCAGATTTCCCGAAAGCCACTATTATGAAGTGTTGCGGGAAAAATTAAAATGGGGACACGGATGAAGCATCAAGAGTACACTATTTTGACACAGTTCTCTGTTCAATATGTTTGAGCATGTCCTGGTTGGCGGTAAACTTGAACTCTCCGATACAGTCGGCTTTCCCTGCAAATGAGCGTTCCGCTACATCGAGTGCCCGTAAACCGTTTACATCGACTGGACGACTGTGCCGCTTTCTGAGAAGCGAATGCAAATGCTCAAGTACGGTCTTAACGTCTTTCCCGTCGCTCTTGGTAGTCAGATAGCGCTCCACCACCTCCGCGCACCAATCTCCGTCACGCTTCGCAACGCCGACAAGGCCTTCGCTCGCTTTTCGAGCCCAACCTGCCAAAAATACGCCATCCATTACTTTGCCTGTAGATTCATCATACGCCTGAAAAAGCGCGTCATCGGGATCATTACCGGTCTTGTTGGGGTTCGTAGTAAACATCCCATTTTTATAAGGTAGACCGACGGTTTCATCCACCTTATCTCCTACAGCAAACACGACTGAATCACAGGGAAATTCATAATACTGTTTCAACCCGACGGCGACGGTATCTTCTCCTTTAGGATCCAAACGATTGTCTTCCATTTCAAGCCCACGAACCCGATTGTTGCCGTCTACAAGAATCCGCTTCGGCGACGCAAGAAAACGGAACCCCATCTTCGTCTCGGTCATTTTCGGCTCGCATTTAGAAAACTCATCGATGAAGGCCTGCAAGACCTCATCGGGATTTTGGCCCACCAGAGCGAGACGGTCCTTGATCCGCCCAAACTCGGCTCTGATCCCCTCGAGATCCATATTGGCACAAATGCTGCGAATCTCTTTCGGGTTGTACTTCCGTTCCACGGGTCCCCGTCTTACGATTGCTGTAACCCGTTCAACTTTCTTGTAGCGGATCAACCAGTGGGCAATATCCACCATCACATCTCCCGCCCCAATCACCGCGACGTGCTTTCCCATTTCAAATGGGCGGTCGCCGAAGCCCGGTAAACGATTGAAGTGATAGACCACGTCTTTTGCGTGAAACACACCCTGAGCCGCATCTCCTTCGACACCAATCGCCTTGGTCCCCTGCGCGCCGATGGTGAAGACAACCGCGCTGGCGCCCAGCCCCCGCACGTCTTCGACCGTAAGGTCCTTACCGTTCCCGATGGAGACATTCCCGAAATAATGGACGTTCTTCTGTTGAAGAAGTTCCCAGTATTGTTTTTTGAGACCGCCACGGAGTTTCAGCTTAGAGGGAAATATTCCATATTCAGCCAATCCGCCGAATTTAATATCACGATTCAGAATAATGATTTCGTGTCCGGCTTTCGAGAGCGCGGCGGCTACAGCCATACCAGCCGGCCCCGCTCCAGCCACGACTATCACATGCGCCTGTGTCCCGCTCATACAGTGTTCCTCGAGAAATTACGTGTAGAAAAACCTTGAATATCAACGGTTCGCGGACTGTAACATAGCTCTTCCCGCACTGTCAAAAAGCCGCTCGCGGACTGAACTGGCAGGCAGACTTGCCTTGCAATCCCAACATGATAATGTCCGCTCTGGCCGGGATAGAAATGTCCTCTTCGTTGGTAGACTGCCGGCTCTCAGAAAGAGGACGAGATGGTCCGAGAGGACACGGTGACGATAAGTCCCAAGGAGTTGCGGCGAGTCCATGTGATCGCCAAGTACGGGAGAAGCGGATCACACAGCGGGAAGCGGACACGCTGTTGGGGCTTCCGGATCGGCAGATCCGGAGCCTCCTCCGGTGCGTGGAGCAGGAGGGCGACCAGGGGTTGGTCCATCGCGGCCGAGGGACGCCCTCGAATCGGCGCATGGCGGAGCCGGCCAAGGCGCAGATGTTGCGGCTGTATGAGAGTCACTATGGGGACTTTGGGCCGACGTTGGCGGTGGAGAAATTGGCCGAGCAGCATGGGCTTACCGTCAGCGCGGTTCTATGGCTACGAAGGGACGATTCCGGCGCTGGACAGCTTCCAGCGCTATATTCGGCAGGATGGAGTCCCGTTGGCCATCTATGCGGACAAGCATACGACGTATCGGTCGTCCGTTGAGGCGACCGTGGAAGAGCAACGGGCGGGAACGACACCGAAGAGTCAGTGTGGGCAAGCAGGAGGGCGCTGGGGGTCGAGCTGATCGCGGCCCACTCTCCGCAGGCCACGGGGCGAGTGGAACGGCTGTTTCAGCCGTTCCACGATCGGGTCCGTAAAGAGATGCGGTTGGCGAAGATCGCGACGATTGAGGCCGCGAATCAATGCCTGGCGGCATATCTGCCTCGCTACAATCAGCCATTTACCGTCCTCCCGTCCCAGGCGGTGGATCTGCATCGACCGACGCCGACGGACCGCACGTTGGATGCGGCCCTGTGTATCAAGACTCGTCGCTGTTTGCGGGAGAATTTCACGATTACTTATCAGGGGACGCTCTATCAGATTCATGACACCATCCGGGCCACGCACGTGCAGGTCGAACATCGGCTCGATGGGACCATGCGGTTCACGCACCACGGACGAGCGCTCGCCGTTCACGTCATCGCGGCCCGGCCTGGCTTGGTGGCGGAGGCCGAACTCCTGCCTCGCGCCCACCGCCCAGTTACCCCCAAACGAACCCATCCGTGGCGAAAGCGGTGGCCGGAACATAAACTGGACATTTCTAAATTGGGTTGACAGGCAGGCAGACTTGCCTTGCATGCGTAACTACTGTCGTTTACAATGCCGCCTATTTCCTAACCAGGTTCCATGAGAATGATCCTGCTATGCCTACTGGCGAATCGCTCTCTCTGCAGCCAGATAAAGCACTGACACTTCCCATACGCTACCGTTCGATCCGGAAGAGCAGTGATGTGCCACCTCTCAAAGAACTGAACCCCGATGAAGCGTACATAGTCCCCGACTTTGAGCTTGCTGAAGAACTAATCACTCATGGTGCCGACAGCGCACGCATTGCCGTCAGCCCGCATGATCCTGCTGAAAACCAGTATCCGGGGTATTCCCAGTCCGCGGCCGGCAAACAGCTCGTTCCCGATTCACCGTTCGATTTTAAGCAAACCATCGTCATTGTTCTCCCGACCTACAACGAACGTGCAAATGTTGAGGCGCTGGTTCAGGTCATCAGCCAGTATCTTATCGCCGATATCTTGATCGTTGATGATAATTCTCCGGACGGGACCGGAGAATTAGCTGATACGCTCAGTCACAAACACGACCATGTACATGTCCTGCATCGGCCAACGAAACAAGGGCTCGGGCCAGCTTATCTCGCTGGATTCCGGTGGGCGCTGGAGCGCCACTACGGCCTCATCATAGAAATGGATTGTGACTTTAGCCATGCCCCCTGGGATCTGCCCCGCTTGGTACACCGCAGCCGCACCGCCGACCTGGTCATTGGGAGTCGCTACATCCCCGGCGGCGGAACCGAAAATTGGAACGCCAGTCGTCGAATCGTCTCGCGTTGCGGGAATGCCTATGTCAGTCTTTTCTTAGGCTCGACCATTCATGACTGGACAGGAGGATTCCGCTGCTACCGTCGCGAGCTCTTGACACGGATGAACCTTGCGACTGTCCGGGCAAAAGGATACATCTTTCAAGTGGAGCTGGCTTGGCGAGCCCTGCAGCTGGAGGCTACGGTTGATGAATTACCCATCCGCTTTTGTGATCGCATTGAAGGCCAAAGCAAGCTGGGCTGGCAGTCCGTCGCCGAAGCTTTAATTGAAGTACCCAAAATGTACCTTTTGGGCCAGGGTGGTCTGTAAATCTTCTCCTTTGGTTTTTCGTTCTTTCACAGCTTCTCTTCGCATCAATCGAATGTGCGGCGCCGTCCGTGGTCCTTAACATAAACATCGCGCTCCATCAGTCGACGCAGGACGTAGGAAGGAAACCTCCGGATCGGGTGGATCGAGCTTCGTTAAATCAATGATGAGTTCGTCCTTCGCATTGGCCAAAATTCCGTCCAGCAGACTACTCTTCATCGGAATCACAGCTTCCGACGGGTGAAAGATCAGATCATATCCCTTTGCCGCAGTCGGTCGCATAGGATACCGCCGATCATAGATCATTCCATAAGCCGGGATACCGTAAATGATCCTCCAATTTCCCAACAGAATATGCAGTTCCGTCCCATGGATGTACAGCCCTCCTGTTGTGATGATTCGCCTCGCAAAGGTCTGTGGCTGACTCAAATAAAAGGTCACCCGCTCGTTGGCTTTCGCTTCCGCCAGCGCCTCTGATATGCGTACGGACAAAAGATCGAGTTCCTCGTCGGTGAAGGCTGGAACCAGAGGAGACTCACCACGTATCCACCGTTGCAGCGCAATCCAGTGCTCCTGCACCTTCAATCCCGACAAAATCATCCTTAATTTTTCAGGTTCGATCGTGAACGGATGGCTATGGTGGCTCGGCGGCCATTCAGGAAGCACTTCCGAATCCTCTTCGAGCCGCACAAAATTGACTGGGTCTTCATAAATGATCCGCGACGGGACATGCGGAGCGGCACAACCAACCGAGATCGTATACACGGTAAAGAGCAGGGCAACGATCCAGTCTCTCCGTTTCTTGGTTTCCCGGATCACCTCACTCATCTCATTCATCCTTCATTGATCGTGACAGTCATCTCCGCTCGCTCCAGTGGATTATCTCGCCCATCGCGCTTCATGCTGACAATCTTATCGGCAACTTCCATTCCACTCACCACCTCCCCGAATACCGTATATTGCCAATCGAGGAAATTGGCGTCCGCCACGCAAATAAAGAATTGCGACCCCGCGCTGTCCGGATCGTTCGCGCGAGCCATCGAAACAATTCCTCGCTTGTGCGGCCTACTATTGAACTCGGCCTTCACCTTATAACCCGGACCGCCCATTCCGTGGGAGGAACGTTCCGAGTTTTTACTGTTGGGATCTCCTCCTTGAATCATGAAACCGGGGATGACGCGGTGAAACGTCGTCCCATTATAAAACCCGTCTCTGGAAAGCTTGACGAAATTGTTGACGTGGCCGGGAGCCACATCCTGAAAAAACCGGAGCACGATTTCTCCAAGAAGTCGGCCCTTGCTTGTCACGGCTATCGTGGCCCGCATCTTGTCGTCCCTATCATCCATTACGTGCGTCCTTTCTGCGTGGATTCAGTGAAATACGAATGGCGGGGGCGCCACTCCCGCCTCCAGTCCTTGATTGACGGCCATCCAGGAATGGCCATCATCGCTGCGAAACACTCCCGAGGTCGTTCCGGCATACAGACTCTTATCCCCCGAACCGATCAACACTTGCACCGCAAGGTTGCCCAAGCCTGTATTGACTGGAATCCATTGCTTGCCTTTGTCCGCGGTCTTAAAAATCCCATTTCCGGTCGCCACCACGACTGCTTGATCACTGAACACAATACCCCGGATAGAGTCGTTGGGCAGCGCCCGGCTGATCGGCCTCCACGTCAGTCCGCCGTCTACGCTTCGAAAGACTCCGCCGTCGAACGTCCCGGCAAAAATACTCTGGTCCTGATCAATGACTAAAACGCGAATGAAATTCTCGATCATTCCCTCGTGATCTTTCAACCCCTGCCGCATACGAACCCAGCCGGTCGAGCGAGGGCTGAATCGAAAAATGCCTTTACCGGAAGTCCCGGCGAATAAGGTCCCATCGGCCGAGCGGGCGAGTGCGTGGACCAGAATATCATCCAATCCCGAGGTCACAGGGACCCACTGATCTTGGAAGTCATGCAGGCGATACACGCCGTCTCCGGTACCGGCAAAAAGCTCACCGTCAATCGCCAGTAAGGCCTTGACTTCGAGCCGTTTGAGCCCCGCATTGACCGGCTGCCAGCTATTCCCTTCGTCGCGGGAACGGAATACTCCCCCACGAAAGGTCCCGGCATACACGGCGCCGTCTTTCGCGGAAGCCAAGCTCAAGATAAAAGGATCGGTTATACCACTTCCTACTCGAGCCCATGTCGCACCACGATCCATGGTGCGAAAAATTCCATGCCCGAAGGACCCGGCATAGAGGACCCCATTGCCGCCCATCACCAGAGCCTGCACGCTTGCTGGTTGCGATTTCAATACCGTTGACGATTCTGAGACTTCTACCGGCGGTGACAGTGGTGGATCGGAAGCCTGCAGAGCCCCTTCAACGGCCGAATCGAAAATAACAGTCCACATTAATATGACAAGGGCGGTCACGGGCATATGCCGAGCATGTCCTGCCCCATACTTCATCGTACCCTCGTGCCGGCGGTCTTGATCCGCAGATCAGGATCGACTGCCAGATCAATTTCCCCCCGCTTTCGCTTCCGACCGAAAAGTCTGGCACCGAGGATCCCGATCTCATACAAGGCCATCAATGGAACCGCCATTAACAGCATGGTAAAGAGTGTGGCGTCAGGAGTAACGATAGCAGAAAGAATGAGACACAATAGAACGGCATGTTTACGGTAATGAGCAAACGTATCTCGCGAAGCCACTCCGGTGACAGCTGCAAGAGTCATGGCCAAGGGCAACTCGAACGCGCATCCGAAGATAAGCAGGAATTTCACGTTAAAGTCTATGTAGGTACCGACGCTTAACTGCGGCGTAATATCACGATCAAGTCCGAAACTTACGAAGAAATCGATCACCAGCGGCAAAATCACCACGTTGCAGAAGATCAATCCTAATGCGAACAACCCTCCCGCCACCATAAACAGCGGAATCGCCCAACGCTGTTCTTTAGGTAACAGGGCGGGTTCGATGAACTTCCAACACTGATAGAAAATGACCGGTAAGCTCAGAATGACGGCTGCCAACAACGAGACCTTGATAGTTGCGAACAGTGCCTCCGTGGGGCCATAGAACGCCAGTTGGTTGGAAAACGGTCGGTTGAGCCAAGCCACCATCTCGGCGGAAAAAGAAAAGGCAAGCACTAAGGAACCCAAGACCGTCGCACCAATGATGAGCAGCCGTCGCTTGACGGCTGCAATGTGAGAGGCAAGCGGGTGGATGGTTTGTTCCATATCAATACATTTCAATACATTCTGCCGCTTGCGGAGTCAGTGCCCCATCCGCCTGCTATCGAGCCAGCTCGGGCTTTTGCTCGCGGTAGAGGCGAATCAGCTCCGCGAGCTTGTCCTTCTTCGCCAGTTTTTCCTTCTGTATCCGCTTTTTTTCGATTTCTTCGGACGGGGTCAGGACATGGCGCTTCTGCAACTCGTTCAGTTCAAGATCCAGGCGATGATGGGAGGCTTCAAGTTCCCGGAATTCGGTGTTGGAGTGGCGCAGCTGCTCGACAATCGCATCTTCTGTCAACATAACGACACCTCCTGGTTAAAGTGAGTCGGTTGAAGCTGATTCACCTCCTGACGCAGGTCTCCTGTCCCGCTGCGGGCCGCTCGATATCACGAGCGGGTTCATTTCCATCAGCACGGCATCTTCAATGGGATTCGTGTAGTACCGAGGGCGACTGCCGAACTGAACGAAACCTAGACCAGTATAGAGCGACCGCGCTGAATCGTTCGAGGCTCGGACTTCGAGGACTGCGCGAGTCGCTGCTTGCTCCAGTCCCATACGAAGGGCTTCAGTAACGAGTGCTCCTCCTACCCCCTTCCTTCGCATCGACTCTCGCACCGCCACATTCATCAATCGCAACTCTTCAAAAACGATCCAGAAGCAATGGTACCCGATGATTATAGGGGTTGCATCTGTCGACGACTCTTCATGTTGCTTTGCCGCGAGAAAGTGCGCGAATTGGTTGCTCGTTAATTCAGCCTCCAACATTTTGCGCGTCCAGGGGGACGAGAAGCAAGACTCTTCCAGCGCGAGGATGGCCGGCAACATATCCGGCGTCGCCGGGACAATCTCAAACTCAGAAAGCACCATGTGACCGGACCACCTTTTTACCGCGACCGCCGTCGGCCGCGAGCCAATCGCTCCGCAACTTTAGTTTCCACCCGCTGTCGGCGTCTCGCCACGGCTGAAACAGCTCCCGACCTTTCGTATTGGAGTTCCGCTTCGGCCCGCTGAATATAGAGCGGTGCAACGAAATCTCCGGCAATTTCACCCTGTCGAAGTCGTTCCATCCCGATACGTGCAACTTGAATAGCCGAAGGCTTGAAAACATGACCTGGTCCTACCGTCAGAGTGACGGGTTTTGGCAAGCCCGCGCGAATCTCAGACTCCACGGACAACCAGCCGCCCCCGAACACCAACGTAGGTTCGGTGATGCTCTTCACGAAAGCTCCCGGCGTTCCAACCCGTTCGCCGACAACACGATCTAATCGTCCGTCTCCACTCGGACGGAAAATAGCCCAGTACACTTCCCCACGCCGGCTGACCAGCATCGGGCAGAGGGGAACCGTTTCCATTTCCAGGCTCTTTGCCATCGCCTCCAGCGTCGGCACCAAGGCGAGAGGTAGACCGGTCGCTTTCCGAAGTCCCAGGCACGTGGCAATACCCACTCGGAGACCTGTAAACGAGCCCGGACCGATCGAACAGGCCAGACCACTGAGATCGCCAAGCTGCAACCCAGACTGAGAAAGGAGTTGATCGATGGCGGGCAAGACAAGGGAACCATGCGCACCCCCGGCCTCTTGTTCGAGCACAGCGAGGATACGGCTGTCTTCGAGAATCGCGACGCTTTGCCAGGTTGTGGCCGTTTCAACTGCAAGGATTTTCATTGATAATTAGGAAACCTGACCTAAGTCCTCCGCTCTTATGACTTGATTGTGATGGATCTCGTGGAAAATGACGTGCACCGAGCCCTGTCCACGGCCATCGTGAAGAGAAATCTTGAATGGACGGAATAGCCGAACATCCGAATCATGGATGGTCCGTACTGGGATGCGTTCCGGTTCATCAAGCGGCCGAAAATCGTCATACTGGATCATCGCCTCGACATCCCCACTCGGCCCAAGCCATTCTTCCTGTACCACGAGCAATCGGCGGTCTAGCCATAGACGGCGGGTCAGCAAGCGTGATGTATTTGTTCCCCCGGTTTCCGGCGCATAAACGTCGAGACGATATCGACCGCTCTCTTCCACCACCGTAACCGTTTCATTCGTGGCGATTGAGTGCGTCCCCAACACGCCACCCACCGCCCAGACGGTCAATTGAGAGAAACGAGCCAACTTCCCTCCATCTTTCATATCGGACCGGTGACCAGCATAGGTTTTTCCCTCGAAAGGCAAACGGAGCTTGTACCGACCATCAGCTTGAACAAAGTCGAACAGCTCGCTTCCGAGAGGAGTGAACCCTCTCAGCCGCAAAGCGTCCGGCCGACGATAGTAGACCGCGCCCTCGACCCGCGAGGCAATTGGGATGAGGCCACCTCGGACTCTTGCGCTGAACAATCCCTTCAGAGATTCAATGGCCGCTTCACGATGGCGCAAAAGAGTGGTCAATTCCTGTGCCGTTACCGATCTCAGCGGGAGTTCTTCCTTCGGGGTTATGAGAGTACAACCGGCGAATAGGAGGATCGTAATACAGAGGACAACGAAGCATGTCGGCCTTCTGCGTAAGCTGCCCTGGGATTCATAAGGAAGCAGCCGTTGATCGCGATCTAGGGTTCGTCTGGAACAAGCCCTTTCTGGAGCAGCCTGAGGAAGCACAACACCTTGGCCGCCGCCCGCGTCCTCAAACCAATACCGCATCCAATGCCTCTCGCACTTCCTGGATACCGATCAACTCAATCCCATCCAGAGGATCGAGCTTCGCCAAATTTCGTTCAGGCAGAATGCATCGCTTGAACCCCATCTTGGCGGACTCCCGGATGCGTAATTCAGCCTGACTTACGGCACGTACCTCACCGCCCAGTCCCACCTCTCCCAATAGTAACGTCCCCGGCTCGACAGGCGTCTCCCGTAAGCTCGAGGTGACGGCTGCGACGATCCCCAGATCAATCGCCGGCTCGTCGATATGCATTCCTCCGACGACATTCACATACACATCCTGTCCGGAAAGATGCACTCCCAGCCGTTTCTCCATGACGGCGAGCAACAGCGCCACTCGATTGACCTCCACTCCGTTCGCCATTCGTTTCGGCATGGCATAGGTGGTCGAAGATACCAACGCTTGCAATTCAACCAATATCGGTCTCGTACCTTCAAGACTCGACACCACCACAGATCCGGTACACCGTTGAGAGCGTTCCGCAAGAAACAATTCTGAAGGATTACTTACCTCTTCAAGCCCCGCATCCTTCATTTCGAACACCCCGATTTCATTCGTCGATCCGAAACGATTCTTCACGGCGCGAAGAATCCTGTAGCTGTGTCCTTTGTCTCCTTCAAAGTACAGGACGGTATCGACGATATGTTCCAGCAACCGCGGGCCGGCAATCGCCCCCTCTTTCGTCACGTGCCCGATGATGAAGACCGGGATACCGGCTCGTTTTGCGAACCACATCAGTTGCCCGGCGACTTCCTGAACTTGGCTGATGCTTCCTGGAGCGGAGGTAATTTGTTCCGTATACACCGTCTGAATCGAATCGACCACGACGGCAGCCGGCCCAATCTCCTGGACTGCTTTCAGAATCTGTTCAAGGGAAGTTTCGGCGAGAATGAACAGATGCGGATGCTCGATGCCTAGCCGCTGCCCCCGCATCTTGATCTGCCGGGGAGACTCTTCTCCGGAGACGTAGAGAACCGGCGCTTCTTTTGTGGCCAACCGTGGCAAGGCTTGCAAGAGTAGCGTCGTCTTCCCAATTCCGGGATCGCCTCCGATTAAGACCACCGCGCCGGGAATGACTCCACCTCCCAGAACTCGATCGAATTCACCGATACGGGTGAGCCGACGATCCTCTCCCACGACTTCGATTTCACCGATGGGCGTGGCCTTGGCCTGAACTGTCTTAATAGTAGCCGGGCGACCCTTGCCGGTCGCCGCTTGTCGCTCCTCTTTTATCGTATTCCAGCCACCGCAGTCGGGACAGCGGCCGAGCCACCGTGGCGTCTGATGACCACAAGCTTGGCAAGAAAAAACGATCTTGGATTTCAAAGTGACCTCGTGCAGGAGGACTATAGCAGATGTCCATCTTAATAAACCGAGGACTGAAATAAAAGCGGGAGGAGGGAAACTAAAACCAAGAAGTCAACCGAGAGGCCTCACATGACGTCGGTGATGCTATAGCATCACCGATGCTGAAGTACGCATGACGGTAGTCCACCGCCGAATCGAATTGCCCGTAAATTTTCGCCTTGACGAACTAGCACAGTTTATCCTAGGTTGTTGATAAAATGACTCAAGTAACTTCATACTTATGAAACTTTCCAAGAAGAGTGAATATGGCCTCAGGGCGCTGCTGGAGCTCACGCTGGTTCATGATAAGACAAGGCTGCAGCGGCACGATATTGCCGCGCGACAGCACATCCCCGTTGAATTCTTAGAGCAGATTCTTCTGACCCTCAAACGAGCTGGGCTCATTTCAAGCCGACGTGGAGTCAACGGAGGATACGTTCTTATTAAACAGCCGGACGATATTACACTCGGTCAGGTCATACGCATACTCGATGGTCCGCTGGCGCCGATCGGGTGCGTCAGTAAAACAGCGTACCAGAAATGCAATGATTGCCCTTATGCGAATAAGACGAGGTGCCCCCTTCAACAGGTCATGGGCACCGTCCGTGATGCGATTGCTGGGATCCTCGATCACTATTCCCTCGCCGACTTTGCCGCCACCCATCCCAAGGGCTAAGCATTCATGGATACAGTGGTTCTTGTCCTTATTACGTTTGTCGCCGCCACCGTCAACGGCGCGCTAGGGTACGGATTTTCCTCCATTACCGTTCCCGTGGCCTTACTCTTCTACACGAATCGTATCCTAAATCCTGCCCTTGTACTGATCGAACTCGTCATCAACGGGTATGTCCTGTTCATGAATCGGCACAGTATCCCGAATATATGGCGACGTGTAGTCCCTATCTTAATCGGCCTGGTCGTCGGCATCGGGATTGGTAGCTACATTCTCTTTTTGGTTCAGCCCGCATGGATCAAATTCGTGACTTATTTCT
>DATIGP010000336.1:0-11016 GCA_035454625.1 Nitrospira sp. | reverse complement strand
AAACCGCCACAGCCCCATCCACACCGAGTCGAATTCCGGGGTCATCGAATCCAACCCGTGCGAGTACCCGAACGCCCGCTGATACAGGACCCAAAACACCCCGATCCCTAAAATCGCCAACCAGCCGATCTTCACCGGCTTCGAATCGTACCACTGCGAGATGTCATACCCTCGCCCGGAACTGTCAGCTGCCATGTCCCCTACCTCCTTGTGTTAAATGAAAGCGTCCTACTACTGAATGCCCCGTTTCAAGAAGAGATCCTGCCACGATCGATGTGTTTCCTTTGGTGGAAGGACCCGCAAAAGGTGAGCAAGTATCCGACAAAGCTTCGAGACGAGTCAAGCAAAATATCATGGGACAGGCCACCTAACCCCTTGCCTACAGCGCAAATGGGGGGGGTCGGCTTTGGAGATGGCAGGTATACTCCTGCACGTGTTGGAAGTCAAGATCGGCGAGTGCCCAACCCATGTCAAGCGGATGTTCACAACCACGAAAGGGTTATCTGAATCTGAAGAGAGAACCTATCGAGGTGGCCCTCAACACCTTTTTCAATGAACGTGATCGCCTGGAGGCGGCAGGATTTCTTGCTCTTGATTAAGCTCTGTGATCTGCTGTGTCACCAGGGCCAGATCCGTCCATCCCGGTCCGTCTCCATTAGGAATCCATCGTGCTCGCAAATAACCGAAGCGATCGATGAGAAATTCCATGTGTTTCGGCCTCGTTCCTTCGCCGAACAGGTCCGGAATAGAGAGCGTCCTTCGGAATAGGGCATAGCTGCTGGAGATCTCGCGCCAGCCCTGTGTGACGACAGGGAAGGGCATGTCTCCTACGATCACTGGCAGCTCGTCGGGAGGTAAGTCGGTCATGGGGATCGCCAAGATGGCCGTATTCATTCCGGTGATCGTGGAAGCAGCCGTACGGAGTTGATCGAGCCGGCCTCGCGATTCAGGCCAGGAGAAGAAAACCAGCAAGACACCTTGTTTTCCGCGGAAATCCTTCAAGGTCCCGCTCGAGCCGTCGTGCGCTGTGTACGAAAAATTTGGGGTAGCCAAGAACGGTTGTTCGGGCAGAATACGGGGGGTGATGATTCTCGACTGATACCCCCGGGAATTCGCATGGAGAAAGTTGAGGAGGTCCCAACGTTCTTCTTCGGAAAACTTGTCGCCGAAGGCCGGCATAATTCCGTTGAATCGTCCGTAAGTCAGCCAATGGAAGAAGTCACCCGCCGTGTGCATCGCCGTATGCGGTTCCGTGAGAAGATCGACGGGCTGTTTCGGCAGGGTCTTGGCCAGCACGCCGTTTCCTTTGGCTTGCGGCCCATGACAAGGAACGCAATTCGCGGCAAATAATTCAACGCCGTTTGCAATCGAGATGGCGTCGAACGGGACAGGGGTCTTCCGGTACGTTTCCGGGTATGATTGCACCGAAATGGGATAGAGCGTCGCGCCAAGTCCAAGCACTCCCAGTACTGCCGGAACGGCGATTCGCCAGGAGGTTGCCCACCGCTTCTTGCGGCTGAGAACGATCGTCGCTCCGGCGAGGATGAGAAGCACCATGCCGGTCAATACGATTGCTCTCACGAGCCAGTCGCCCCACGTGGCGTCGATCGAGAAGCGGAACGGATAGGGCCAGTGATCGATCACGTCATGTTTGGCAGGTACGGCGTTGGCCAGCAACGTGGCGACAATCACCAGTAAGAGGGCGAGAACGAATTCGATCCGCACCCAAGTCCGCAGCTTTTCCGCGCCGGCTGCAGCGGTTTCGGCCCTCTGTCTCAGCGCCGGCACCCAAACTGATTTCGCTCGAGAGGCGATCAGCAGAATAACGGCCAACAATGTGAGTTTGGTTATGAGGAGCCAGCCGTACGGGGTCGCGAATAGGCCGGCATAATTCGTATCAATCATACGATAGGCAACGATGACGCCTGATATGACGATGATGATCATCGCAGGGAGGGCCAATGCTGAAAACCGGCCCAGCATTCCCCCGGCACGGGCTTGATCTTCGGTCGATCCGGTCGTGGTGGTGCCGGCAACCAGGATCACGCCTGGGAGGCCCCCGAACCAGACGCTGGCTACGATGAGATGGAGCGCATAGGTCATGGTGGCCATGACTGCTTGCTCTTCGGCAGCCGAATGGCTGGCCAGCGAACCCAAAGCCAAGGTCACCCCCGCGGTTGAGGCACACAGAACATAGGGCCATGGCGCCGGAGGACGCCTCCGAATAAATAAGACGATTGCAAGGACTGCAAGAGCGCCGGTGGCACGCAAGGTCCAAATAAAACCAATACGTGTCTTTTGCACAAAGTCCCACCAAGCTTGCGGATTCCAGGCATTTTCCGTGACACCGGTTGCCTGAGCAGTCGTGGTCGCCAAGTGGCCGAATAATCCGACCAATAGCAAGAAAGCCAGCCAGAGAAATACATTATTCAGACGAGTTGGCCACGTCTGTCCGGACGTGACCCTTCTCTGCTCGGCGATTGCCAAAAAGACGCAACCACCGATCAATAGCATGTTGGAAGCTAACTGTAGGCAGCGGAACAGCGCAGCAACGGCCTCGATCATTTCCTTTGAGCTTCGCCCTTTACGGTGAAGTCGAAGGTTGAATCCACCACATGACCGTCGACGGAGAGGACACGGAACTTGACGGAATACTTGCCGGGGGCGAGGTCAGGAATCGGTAGGATAATCGACTTCGGGTCATCAGGGGCCAGGGTCGGTTTCACATCGGTGATCGGCTGCTTCTTGGCATCGAGGACCACGAGCGAGGCGTAATCACCCTCGATCTTCTCGTTGAACCACAGTCGTACGTGGGTCGGTGACTTCGTGAGGACGGCTCGGCGCGGAGGCTCCGCCTTGATCAGCATAGAATGCGCCCAGACCGCAGTGGCGGAGGCTCCTAGGGCAACCGATATGATCACGAAAAATCGCGCGAATCTGTATGCGATGGATAAGCCGACCATTGTCCTCCAGAGCCCTTTCTTGCGAGACAGCAGACGGATTCCAGCCGTCCGGCCCGGTTGCTTCCTCGACGCTTAAGACACGGGGACTTGCGAGGGCTTGCGACGATCACGAAAGGAGAAGAACAAGACGACCGCGATGCCCACTAAAACAGGCACAATGACCATGATGTAATGCGTCAAGTGTGAAACCGCTCCCGTTTCACCGACGGAAAAAGGAAAGCGTGAGACATGTTCGTGCTTGCCGCCGATCGACACCAGACCGACGAACTTTCCGGGTGTGTCGAAGTTGTATTTTACATCGATTGAGCCGGTCGGGTAGACCTTGGCTGGGAAATGGGTGACGGTCACTGCTTCCAGATTATCCTCGGAGCCGGTATCTCGAATGACACGCACTTCTACGGGTATAGAGCGAAGCTCTTGCTCGACGAAATCCAGCACCAAGACGGAGTTCCCCGTTCCCGGTAGTTCTTGGCAAAATTTCCGATCGTAGTATGTGTCAGGTTGGTAACTGGCGAAATACATCTTATAGGGTCCGACGTGGAGCACGCACGTGTCAGCCGCCAATTCATGCCCATGCTGGGCCAGTGCCGTAAATGGAGCCAGGAGCAGAACAAACAGGCTGCATACCAGCGCACGAATCAAAAAGTGACCGGACATTTTCAAACCTCTTTCCCCCGGAGCCTAGTCATCCGTAGCGGCGTGTGCGGACTAGGAAGCGGCGATTTGCGACGGTTTGCGACGGTCCCGCATGAAAAACACGATCGCGCCTACAATCACCACGGCCGCTACGGGTACCATATAGATGTTTAAGAATTTTGAAAAAATCTTGGGTTCGCCTACTGAAAATGGAAAACGTGAAATATGTTGTTGTTTGTCGCCGACGGTGACGAGGCCCACGAATTTACCTGGCTTGTCGAACGTGTATGCAAAATCGATGGAGCCGTTAGGATACACTTTGGCCGGAAGGTGAAACACCGTAATGGCCTCCACATTGTCCTCTGAGCCGGTGTCCTTGATAATGCGCACTTCAGCCGGGAGCGTACGGAGTTCTTGTTCGATATAGTCGAGCACGACGATCGTTTGGCCGGTCGCGGGGATGTCTTCACAGAACTGTTTTTGCTGACTGTTCTCAGGCTGATAACCGCTGAAGTGCATCATGTAGGGTCCGACAGTGAGTTTGCACATGTCTTCAGCCATGGAGAGCCCGCCATGAGCATGGACCTCTGAGGACAGAAGCCCGCAGGTTGCCAACACCGCACATCCGACCGTTAGTTTCAGGTTTACGAAAGACCTCATGGAATGATCCCTCTCTGGAATGTAGAATGAATGCTCAGTCAACACTTAGAGTAGTCATGCGGCACCGGCTTATCACGAACGGCGGCGAGACGCAAACCAACCCCGCACTCGACTCGATTTAGAGAGCTCATACCCGACGATTCCCAGTACCAGGAGCAAAGCCAACGGCCCCAGCGCGGCGCGCCCGAGTTTCGAGTAGTCAATCTGCTGCACCCTCAGTAGATAAGAGGAAGGGCTGAGCCCTTCTGCCGTGATGATCAATTTATAGAGGCCCTTGTCCAGTTTGGCTTCCCCTCTTACTACGCCGTCAGGGTGAGAAACCGGCTTCCAGTACGCGATAGTCTTGGCCTCGTCCTGCTCGTTTTCGTTGATCCCTTGGATGATCTTGACCCCTACCGGCAGGTTGCGCAGGCTGGGATCGACCAGGTCCACCACGAGAAAGGTGTCGCCCACGTCCGGGATGTCGGTACAGTATTGAGCTTTGGGTTCGATCTGTGGCTGGTATGCGCTGAAATGCACCATATTTCCGCCGATCCTACGCACGCAGATATCCTCTTCGATTGACACGTTTCCATGCGCGACGGCGAGGCTGGGATGGAATACCGCCGTAAGGGCCAATAGGGAAAGGGGCGGGCCGAAGCGTCGTATTTGCTTAATCATGACCTCATCTGCCGTATCATGTCTGGACGGTCCGGATCTCGGAAAATGTACCACCCCGCAGACTATTCTTTCAAGTGCTCGAGCACCGCTCGACGATATGTCGAATGCACGCCGCCGTAGCGTGGACGAGACCGTTCAATACTGAGAATTCATTTCATCGAAATTGAGAAGGAAAGTCGAAATGGTTACATTTCTTGGGTTGACGGGAAGGGTGAGACGTGATGATAATAAGAAAAACGGTGTGTCCAGCTCGAAAAGGAGGCCAGTGACATGAAAGCCAAAGAAGGGGTCATCAACATACTTAATAAAATCTTAACGGCGGATTTGACGGCCATCAATCAGTATTTCGTCCATGCCAAGATGTGTGACAATTGGGGGTATGAGCGCCTCCATCATAAGGTGCGCGAACGAAGTATCGACGAGATGAAAGATGCCGACGAGCTGATCGGCCATATTCTCTACTTGGAGGGCGTCCCCAATGTGCAGCGCATGAACACGGTCCAGGTGGGCGAGACGGTGCCCGAGCAATTAACGTTGGACTTGAAGGCAGAGCAGGACATGCTCGCGTTGTTGAACGAAGGGGTCGTGCACTGTACGAAGGTCATGGATTTTACGACCCGTCATATGCTTGAAGACATGGCGAAGGACGTCGACGGGCATATCGATTGGATAGAAACCCAATTGGAAACCATCAAACAAGTCGGTCTTGAAAACTACCTGGCTGAACAGATCAAGAAAGAATCCTGAGGCAACCATGAAGGCAAAAGAAGGCGTTCTGGCGTTACTCAATCAGGTTCTGCGAGCTGAATTGACGGCCATACACCAGTACTTGCTGCATGCGGCTCTGTGCAAGAATTGGGGATATGATCGGCTCCATGAGCATTACAGGAATTTGGCGAATGAGGAAGTGGAGCACTCCTCCGGACTCATCGATCATGTCCTGTACTTAGATGGTGTGCCGGATGTCGAGCATCTCGATACTGTAGCGCAGGGGCGGGACGTGGAGGCTCTGTTTCGAGCGGATCTGGCATTTGAGTGCGAAGATGTCGAATTGCTCCGCAAAGCCATCGCGCATTGCGCCACGGTCGGAGATTTCACCACCCGCCATCTGTTGGAGCATATGATCGAAGATTCGGAAGAACACGTCGACTGGTTTGAAACTCAACTGCAAACCATCAAACAGATCGGGATCCAGAACTATCTCGCCGAGCAAGTCAAGAAGTAATGTAAGTCATGGGGTACGCGAGCAAGCTTCGCGTACCCATTGTCATTCCCGAAAAGCGTCGCACGTTTCTTAGGAAGGTAGTGACGTTTTCCCATCAAAGTGATGGTGTTCATCGGCATCAGCGTCCCGCTTTGTTCGATGAGTGGTCTTATCCTTGTGTTCCGGTGGGCTGTACAGACTGTAGAGCTTGAGATTCGTGGTGCGCGAGCGATTTATCACATTGTGCCTCGTTCCGGCCGGGATGACCACCGCGTAGCCGTCTCCTACGAAATGGGTCTTGCCGTCTAGAATTACGCTGCCTTCACCGGCCTCGAAGCGAATGAACTGATCAAGATCATGCACTTCTTCTCCTATCTCCTCGCCGGGCTTTAAGCTCATCAGCACCAGTTGGGTATGGTGTGCGGTGAACAACACCTCACGATAGTGCTCGTTCCTAGCCGTGGCCTCTTCAATATTTACGATATAGCCTCTCATATGAGTGAGCCCTCCATGTTTGACGGAATCTTAATTTACGATAACAAATAATATATGGAGATGGCGCCGGGGCAATCCACCTCCCAAAGGTTTGACTGGCTCTACACGCGCTCGTGTATAACACGTTCTGTAATGAGAGGCGACGCCACGTACATTAAGGTGGAGTTCCATAAGCATATTGTTGTTATGAGAAAGGCAGTACTGAAAGTCCGCTCTGTCGCATTGACACCGTGTGCCTTGCGAAGTCGGGCTTGTGCCAGCGCCGGGGCTTCAAGAAAGGGTTTTTAACCATGCCTTCAATCTTCGTGTCCGGAGCGATTCCACGAGGCCTCTCGCTTGCCCGCGTCGACGGTGAGTCCGGCGACACGGTAGGCACCACAGCGTGAGGCTCTGGTGGCCGGTTGATTTATTGCAACGCATGCAAGTCGTATTACATGTTTCAGGATTGAAGCATGCGGGAGGAGATGCTGCCTGTCGCATAATGGCACCCTTTCCTATTCTAAGAGCCGGCAGTCCTTATTGATAATCCTCATTCAGCGATCTCAGAAATGCCGCGAGCGATGCGGCATCTTTCTCTAGCAGCGCAATGCCTTGGAGCTTGTCCGCGCCGTTACGCAGCTTGCCGTCACGCGCGATATCGGATACCTCGCGGTAGAATTTTACGATGTCGTCGAGCGTGTCGAATTGCCCGTTGTGCATGAATGGAGCGGAATGTCCTAGATCCCGCAGGCCCGGAGTCTTGAATCGAGCGATCGCCCGATCCAGCAGTTGGCTTTGAGTCAAGGAACAAGGTTGTTCACCATCGCAAAGGATGTCCCGAATCTTCTCTTGCGGCTCGGGCATATCGGGGTTGGCGTACACGTTCCACAAGCCCAAGTCGGTCAACGTCGTACCGGCGGAGGGGACGGCTCGGAAGCGCTCGCTGGCCAGCGGGTGTTGCTCGGTGGCCGGCAGATCGTCGGCTGTTCGCGCCGCCAGGGAAGGAATGGCCAGATGCATGAAGGCGCCGTCCCCATGGCCGGGAATCTCATCATATTCCTTCTGCGTCGTCCCCGTATTGTGGGCTTTGAAGTCGGTAAATGTCGGGAGGGCGTGACACGCGAGGCAGTTGCCAATTTTTCCGGCCGCCCGTTCGGCCGGTGAAGCAGAGAGCGCCGCAGGTTCGGCCAGAAACATCTTTAACCCGTCCAGCTCCTGTGCTCCGAAGGCGAACGGTTGAGTATGAAATTGGAATTGACCGTCCGTTCTGTTGGGGTTTGACGTGACAAACCTCAGTGTCCCGGCCGATTCACGCAATTTCACGAGTTGCAGCAGACGTCGGCTATAGTCGATTGGAGACTCCTCGGAATCCGGCGCTTGCGGAAGTCCGTTGGTCTCCAGAAACACGTCGAATGGAGAACGGATAGGCGCTCCGCTGTCTTCCGTTTGAGAGAAGAGTAGGCCGTTGACATAAGCAGAGACGACTTTTACGACGGCATCGAACACCTCTTGATCTGTAGCGGAGTCGGTCGCCAGGCGAAATTCCGAGGTGAGCCGGAATTCCTCAGGTATGGAAGAGTCTGTTCCAGCGAAGAGCGTTCGGAAGGATACTCCGCCGAACTCCTTGGCCAGTTCTCCATTGCCATCATCAAGCCGGACCACCCGGGCGACGTGAGCGATGGCCTGACTACGTTCCCCCGGCAGCCAGCCCATGTTTCTGCCGGTGAAGGTGTCCGCCACCAGCGCTTCCATTGAGTTGAATTCGGCATCGAAATGAAACAACACACCGCCTGGCCGATCGAGAGCGGCATTGACGAGGGGGGGCGAATTACGTACAGCAACGGTCTTGCCGTCTGCACGGGACGGGACGGGGCTGCGGCGGGCGAAATCCGCATAGGCTCGCATGCCGCCTCCCGGCGCATCCAGAACGTCGTCCACCAGGTGGCAGGTGCGGCAATTCATCGACAAGCCTTTAAACGGACCGGGATCGATGGGTGCGGCTTGAGTGATGACCGTATCGACGCTGCGGTCGCCGGCGTTTGGATCGTTGACGTTACCGCCAGTGTCCAGGAATTCCTTGAATGCCTGAGCGAAGCGAGTTTCGAGAAACAAGCGCTCACCCACGGCCTCCTCGGCGCCGGGCGTGCCCGCCGGGACGGTAGCGGAAGATGCGGTTGGAGGCGAGGTCTCATCGCCCGAGCAGGCAACCGCTCCGATGAGGAAAAGCATCGAGCATAGAAAAACCAGCTAGGTCTGTGATTGACTTGGCATCTTGTCACGACTCATGGTGCACCGTTCCTTCTCTTGATTAAGGGACCGTCGAGCTGTGGGTATGCTTTCGATCCCGCGCAGCGTGGATGAAAAGCGACTCACGATGGATCTCATTGTCCTTGTCAGGCCGATTCCGCTTATCGATATCCTCCCTGCCTGCCGCACGAACCGGGGTGGCAAGGGCCCTCTAGGAGGTGAGAGCCCTTGCCTGCCAAGTGGGAGAGTGGGACTCCCACTTCGAGACCGGCGTCGGGCATACGCCGGCCGATGACCGTGCGACGGGTGGCGCTCATATGGGAACCGCCGCTGTTTCGCTGAAAAGCCCGGCGAGGATGTCGACGACGAAGGGATCAAATTGTGTTCCGGCGGCTACCTGCAGAATTCGAAGAGCGATGTGATTTCGTAAGGAGCGATCATGAACCGCGGGGACTTCAATGGCGTCAAATGCATCGGCAACCGCGAGAATCCTCGCTCCCAGAGGGATGAATTCTCCCCTGAGCCCATAGGGATATCCCGATCCATCCCAGTGCTCATGGTGATGGGCGATCATGACGGTCGCATCGCGAAGGAACGAAAACGGTTCCAGTAATGTCGCTCCCAGTCTCGGGTGGTTCTGGATCGCGACGTATGAGTCCATCTCAAGGGGGCCTCGTTCGGATTGTAAATGAGGCGGAAGCATGAGAAGGCCGATATCGTGAAGCAGGGCGGCTAGTTTCAGCTGATGCAAGACTCCGGCTTCAAGATGTGCGGCACGTCCAATCAAAAGCGCCACGACTTCGGTTCCTTGTCCATGTCCCGCTTGGCAAGGCAGGAGCCGATCGAGTTCTTTCGTGACCTGCCGGACCAGAATGCTCTCCAAGTCGCGCCGAGAGGTTGCCGGCAGATGCAGCCGATCAATCTTTCTCAGCATGCTTTGAACGGTCAAAACGGCCGGATGGATTCGATCTGCAATGTCGATATGCATGACGATGCCTCCTCAAACAAAGAGCCCGGGACCGCTATATGATCCCGGGCTCTGGGTGAATAACCGCTGGCCGCTACTGAACCTGCCGATTCACGTATTTCTGGAGGGCATCCCCCTGATTCGAGAAAAAGGTATCATGACGAGTCTCCGACAGCGCTTACATTTCAGCTCGATTCCTGTCTCGGTGAGACGAGCAACCAGCTGTCCGCAGAAACAGCGAACCTGCTCTGCGGTGCAGGCTTTATCAGTGACGGCATGAGGTTGAGCTTCCATAACGCCTGACTCGTGATCGGGTAGACACCGTCGTGCGCCTACCCGATCGTCGTCACACTAGAACGTCCAACGGGCTCCGGCCTGCCAGAGCGCCGGAAGACCGGGGTAGATACCCCTGGTACGGTCCATAATGACATCCTGCCCGAGCATATTTTTCCCCGTGAAGAAAAAGGTGGTATTGATCGCCTTCACGTGTTGATTGACCGAAGCATTGAGCATGCACCAGCCCCGGACGATCCCCCGCTGTCCATTCGGCGTTGGAATGACTGTGTTGCGGTCGTCGGAGAATTGATCGCTGACGCATTGAGTTTCGACTCTGGCATTGAACGGCCCGAGACTGAAGGCTCGGTTGGCATAGCCGATTCCGGCTGAGATGAGATGCTCCGGAGAGTAGGGGAGACGGTTTCCACTAGTATTGAATACCGCTGGCTCGCCGGGCAACAAGGCCGCGCCGGTAATGGAGCTATTACGCGCTCCTGTGAACTCTGCCTGAGCCACCCAGGTATAATTGAGATCAACAGTGACGTCTTCATCGTCATTTCGTCCTGTCACGGCGTCCAGGATGTCCATCTGCGCGGCAACTTCAGCCCCACGATGTTGCGTGCTACCGGCGCTGGTCAAGGTGGCACCGACACCGCCCGCCACTGATTGAGAGATGATTTGATTTGAGAAGTCCATCTGATAGCCGGTGATTGCATATCCCAGCCACGGAGCGAGATTACCTCTCACTCCCAACTCATAGGTCCAATTCAATTCCGGTCCGAGATCGACCACTTGACCCGTGCCGGTGACTGCATCTGAAATCAGCGGCGGTGCCATGCCGCGATGAGCTCCGAAAAAGAACGTATTATTCTTAAATGGTGAATAGGTCACTCCCACGCCCGGCAAGACCTCGGTGAAGTTGGTTTTTC
>DATIGP010000335.1:0-18524 GCA_035454625.1 Nitrospira sp. | reverse complement strand
ATCCTTTCTGCTGCAGGATGTCGCCAGGAATGGTACGAGTGTAATACAGACTTAATAGATGGGTCTAGGGGTAACCCTAGTCCCTGTGCTCATTCCACCGGGCCGGCTTCATGATCATGCTGAGGGAAAAAAGGCACCTGGATTGGAAGAAACATGTGAAGATCGATGCAAGGTATTACCGTCCGACGGAGGTCGATCTCCTGATCGGCGACGCCCGGAAGGCTGCCCAGCAGCAACTCGGTTGGCAACCGAACGTGCGGTTTGAAGAGCTGGTGGCCATGATGGTCGATGCGGATCTGGCTGCGGAACGAGAAAAGCTGGAAGGGACAAGGCGTAGCTGACCGTAGGATTATGAAGATGTTTTCATGAGGTCCTCATCGGCCATTCATTTTAGATCGCTATACTCCAGAGCTAAAAGGAGGTGACAGTTCATGATGACGTTATTCTTTGCGCTGCTCGCGCTGACCGGTATCTTCGGAGCAATGTACAAGGCCGTGTACATCGACCGTGACTAATGTTCCAATGGGACAAAGGTAACCCTCTTGGATGACATAGCCGATATGCGCCGTGTCGGTGGACCTCCTTGGTCGGCCACACGGCGCGGTTCCGGTGTTGCGTCCATTTCCTGGGTTCCTGGTGCTCTAGGAGTAGGGCATGGTGATTGAAACCGGCGCTATTTTCGTTCCTTGATCGCCCGCTCCACTTCCCGGCCCGCTTCCCGAGCCTTGATCGATTCTCGCCGATCATGTTGCTTCTTCCCTTTGGCTAATCCCAGTTCCACCTTGGCCTGGCCTCGCTCGGAGAAATAGATTCGGAGCGGAATCAACGTGAGGCCCTTCTGCTGCGTTTTCCCGAGAAGCTTGTTGATCTCCTTTCGATGCAGAAGCAATTTGCGGGTCCTGATCGGATCATGGTTCATTATGTTTCCGTGACTATAGGGACTGATATGGCAGTGATGGAGAAAGATCTCGCCGTCTTTGACCCCTGCATAACTGTCCTGTAAGTTCACCCGCCGGTCCCGAAGTGATTTCACCTCGGTGCCCTTGAGCACGATCCCGGCTTCGAACTTTTCTTCAATAAAATAATCGTGGTAGGCCTTGCGATTGGTGGCCACGACCTTTCGTTGATCGTCCGTCTCCTTTGCCATATCGATACCGACGCCTTGATCTCTTTCTCCGCTACCGCCTATGATGCCGCATGACCCGCCCCGGTAGACCCGATTCCCTCGGCAGCATCCTTTCCGGACTTTCCAAGCGGCTCGGCCTTGAATCGAGACTGCTGGAATTCCGTTTGCAGCGTCGCTGGCGCGACATCGTGGGCGAGCCCATGGCTTCCCATACGTGGCCGGCTCAGATTCGCTTCAAAAAGCTCTACTTGGTCGTCAGAAATTCCGTTTGGGTGCAACAACTGACGTTCCTCAAACCGGCGCTCTTGACGAAGGTGCAGCAGGAGCCAGGAGCGGAGTCTGTCACGGATATCGCGTTTCGCGTCGGCGAAATTCCCGGTGAATCGGAAGTTACTCCCGCAAGTCCGGCCGCCGACCCGACCTCGGCTCAGTCGGAACAATCTTTCACCGAGCTGGTATCGCATACCGCCGTCATTCAAGATCCGGCGCTCCGTGAGCACTTTAGAAAGGTGATATCGGCTTACCTTGTCCAGTCTCCACGTCCACCGGCAAAGGGTCCGTCACAAGGCCCTTGAAGAGAATCCTGGTGCCGCCGCTGATCTGTCCGTTCTTGGAGATGGAGCCTATGCCTCCTTCTTCATTCTGACCCTGCAATCGGTAATATCCGCGCATGGCTCGTTCATAGTCTTTCATAACCGCCGCGTCTCCTCCCATGTACTTCTCCAGTACTTCTTGGTCTGTCCATCCATGGTCGTCGAACACGAAAATCATGATCTGTGTGTATGGACCACCGGGATCGCCCGGCGTGGTGGGATAGATCTTCATGCGGGCAAAATCGTGCGTTTGGTGGGCGACCTTTCGAAAACGCTTCACCAATGACGTAATCTCTTCATCGGTTGTTCCGCGAGGCACGTCGGTGGTGACGATAGCGCCTGATTGGGCACCAACCGTATAGGGAGGAATCGATCGATCGGGACGGCTGAGATACATACCTCCCCAGATCAAAGCGAAAGACCCTATAAAAACACCCAGGGCGATTTTAACGACAATATCGACCGGCTTCTTGATCTTGGGACCGGCGGGAGGCATGGGAGAGGATACCTGCTCGTGCATTGAACCACTGCGCGGGCCGGTCAGGTCAGGCCTCGGGTGTGTCCTCTGGGGCCGCATCCTCCCGTTCGACGACTTCGGCGAGTCTCGCGACGCCGACGACTCGATCTCCTTCTCCGTCGAGGTCGAGAATGCGGACTCCTTGGGTATTCCGGCCGATTTCCCGGATGTCGTCCACTTTGCAGCGAAGCACTTTTCCCTGCGCCGCGATCAGCATGATTTCGTCGCCGTCCCGCACTTGCAGGAATCCCACGGCCAACCCGTTTCTCTCCGTCGTCTTGACGCTGATGATCCCCTTGCCGCCGCGGCCCTGAATGCGATATTCGCCTACGGGGGTCCGTTTTCCGTAGCCCCCTTCCGTGACGGTCAAGATCGAGGTCGTGGAATCGGGAGTGATCGTCTCCATGCCGATGACTTCGTTCCCCTCTTCGAGGGTGATCCCTTTGACTCCATACGCCGTCCGGCCCATCGGTCTCACTTCTTCTTCTTTAAACCGGATGGTAATGCCCTGTCGGGTGCCCAGCAGAATTTCCCGCTGTCCATCGGTCAGTTGCGCGCCGATCAGTCTATCCCCGCCCTCAAGCCCCAATGCGATGATCCCGCCCTGCCGCGGGTTGCTGAACGCGGACAGTTCGGTCTTTTTGATGATGCCCTTCTTGGTGCCCATCACGACATAGCGATCGTCCCGGAACTCTTTCACCGGCAACGTGGCCGTGACTTTTTCGCTCCCCGACAGAGCGAGCAAATTCACGAGGGCTTTGCCCTTCGCGGCCCGGCTGGCCTCCGGAATTTCGTGGACCTTGAGCCAATACACCTTGCCGGCATCCGTGAAAAAGAGCAGTGAATCGTGGGTGGAAGCGGTAAAGAGGTTTTCGGCGAAGTCTTCCTCCTTGATTCCCATCCCGATCTTCCCCTTGCCCCCGCGCCGCTGCGCGCGATAGAGCGAGACGGCGTTTCGCTTGATGTACCCGGCGTGAGAGATGGTCACGATCACTTCTTCTTCCGCGATCAAATCTTCCAGGCTGATCTCCGCCTCTTCTTTGACGATCTGCGTCCGGCGCTCGTCCTTGTAGTTCTCCCGAATCTCGGTCAACTCATCCTTGATGATGGTCCGGACCAATGCTTCGCTCGCCAGCACGGATTTCAAGTATTCGATCTGCTTGAGCACGTCCTGATATTCTTCGACCAGCTTGGCGCGTTCCAACTGTGTCAGGCGCTGGAGCCGCATGTCCAGTATCGCACTGGCCTGGATCTCGGTGAGGCCGAATTGCCGCATCAAACCGGCCCGCGCTTCATCAGGTGATTGAGACCGCCTGATGAGCGCAATCACGGCATCGAGATTGTCGAGCGCGATCTTCAGCCCTTCTAGGATATGCGCACGCTCTTCCGCCTTCCGGAGCTCGAAGGCCGTTCGTCGCACGACGACTTCGCGTCGATGCTCCAGAAAATAGTGGAGGATCTGCTTGAGGTTCAGGATCTCGGGGCGATTGTTGACCAGGGCCAGCATGATGACACCGAAGGTGGTCTCGAGCGGTGTGTGCTTGTACAGATTGTTCAGCACCACCAGGGGAATTTCACCCCGCTTCAACTCGATCACAACCCGCACCCCTTCGCGGTCCGATGACTCGTCGCGCAAGTCGGAAATGCCCTTGATCCTGTCTTCCTGGACCAATTCGGCAATCTTCTTGATCAGCGACACTTTGTTGACCTGATACGGAATCTCCGTCACGATGAGCCGCTCCCGATCCGTTCGTTCATCGGTCTCGACCACGACCTTTGCCCGCAACGTCAAGAGCCCCCGGCCTGTCTCGTAGGCTTCTTTGATTCCGCTCATGCCGTAGATGAACCCGGCAGTCGGAAAATCCGGCCCCGGGATTTTCTTCATCAGCTGGGCGATCGTGACGTCCGGACTTTCCAGCAACAGCAGCAACCCATCGATGACCTCGGCGATGTTGTGCGTCGGGATGTTCGTGGCATAGCCGACCGCGATGCCGCCCGCACCGTTGATGAGGAGATTCGGCACCCTGGTCGGCAACACGAGGGGTTCCTGTCTCGATTCGTCGTAGTTCGGGACGAAGTCGACGGTTTCCTTGTCGATGTCGGCCAGCATCTCTCCCGCAAGTTTGGTCATCCGCGCTTCGGTGTAGCGCATGGCCGCAGCGGAATCGCCGTCCATCGACCCATAATTGCCCTGGCCGTCGACGAGGGGATAGCGCATGTTGAAGTCCTGCGCCATCCGCACGAGCGTGTCGTAGATAGCCGTATCGCCATGGGGATGATAGTTCCCCATAATCTCGCCCACGATCTTGGCCGACTTGCGGTAGGCCCGATTGGAGGCAAGGCCCATTTCGTTCATGCCGAACAGGATACGGCGATGGACCGGCTTGAGCCCGTCGCGCACGTCGGGCAACGCTCGACCCACGATGACGCTCATCGCGTAATCGAGGTACGACGACTTCATCTCGTCTTCTATCGCGATGTGGCCTAGGCGCTCATCAGGAGGCATTCGTCCCTCGGATGCTCAATGCAGAGAACTAATGAAAGCTGCTCGCTACCTACACGTCCAAGTTCCGCACTTCCAACGCGTGAGTTTGAATAAAGTTGCGCCGAGGCTCGACCTCGTCGCCCATTAAGATGGTAAAGATCTCGTCGACCCCTGTGAGATCCTCCAGAGTGACCCTCAAGAGGGTACGCATCTCGGGATTCATAGTGGTTTCCCAGAGCTGCCCGGGGTTCATTTCTCCCAACCCTTTGTACCGTTGGATGCTGAGGCCCTGCTTTCCCATATCCAAAATGGCCTTGACCAGCTCATCCGTTGCGCGATAGAGCGTGTCCTGACCTTTCGCTTTGAGCTTGTAGGGAGGACGGCCTAATCCAATGGCGGACGGCGTGAGCTTCTGTAATTCGCGGAAGTCCGCGGATCCGACCAGCTCGTGTGTCACCGCCACCTCATGCGTCACTCCATTGGCGTGAAGGCGGCAGACCACCTTGTTCGATTGATGCTCTTCGTCATCCATTACCTCGAACACGGGTGTCGCTTTCGGGAATAGGACGGCCAGCGATCCGGTCACGTTCGCGACCGTTTGTTGAAGCGCGGCCCGATTTTTGAGGAGCTCCCGATCCAGCCCCGGTTCATCGACAAAGGCGCGCAGCATCGCCGATTCGTGCTGCTTCTTATTAAGACGACCGAGCAAGGTTTCGAACGCAATCATTTTCTTGAGGACCGGCAATAACCGCCGCCCCGACACGTATTCCCGGACCCCTTCCATGAACAACTCGACATCCTCGACCGCCAGGTCCGCCAAGTACTCGTTCAACATCCCCTCATCTTTCAAGTATCGTTCCGTCTTCCCTTTCTTGACTTTGAACAGAGGCGGCTGAGCGATATACACATATCCCCGTTCAATCAGCTCCGGCATCTGCCTGAAAAAGAATGTCAGCAGTAACGTGCGGATGTGGCTGCCGTCCACGTCGGCGTCGGTCATGAGAATGATTTTGTGGTAACGCGCCTTCGCGATATCGAAGGCGTCTTTTTCCCCCTTGTCGCCTTCTTCGCGTTTGCGGCCGATCCCGGTTCCTAACGCCATGATCAGCGTCCTGATCTCGTCGCTGGACAGCATCTTGTCGAAGCGCGCCTTCTCGACGTTCAAGATCTTCCCTTTCAGGGGCAGAATCGCTTGGAACTTGCGGTCCCGTCCTTGCTTCGCCGATCCGCCGGCCGAATCTCCCTCGACGATATAGAGCTCGCTCAAGGCCGGATCCTTTTCCGAACAATCGGCCAGCTTCCCCGGCAGCGAGCCGCCGTCCAGCGCGCTCTTGCGGCGGATCAGATCCTTGGCCTTTCGAGCAGCTTCGCGCGCGCGGGCCGCGTCGACGGCCTTGCCGATGATTTTGCGGGCGACTGGAGGATTTTCCTCGAAGTAATTGCCCAACGCCTCATTCACAGCGGCCTCGACGACCCCTTTCACTTCGCTGTTTCCGAGCTTGGCTTTCGTCTGGCCTTCGAACTGGGGGTTGCGGACCTTGACGCTGACCACCGCCGTCAGACCTTCCCGCACATCGTCTCCGGTCAGTGACTCCGTTTCTTTCTTGAAGAGATCGTTCGCGTTGGCGTAGGTGTTGATCGTCCTGGTGAGAGCCGCTTTGAACCCCACCAAATGCGTGCCGCCTTCCCTGGTGTTGATGTTGTTCGCGAACGAAAACAAGTTGTCCGCGTAGCTGTCGTTGTACTGGAGCGCTACTTCCAGAATCATTTCAGGCTTCTCGACCTTGACGTAGATCGGCTTGTGCAAGGGCGTTTTGGCTTCGTTGAGATGCTCGACGAAGGAGACGATGCCGCCCTTATACAAGAACACCTGTTCCTTCGCCGGTTCTTTGCGCTCATCCCTCAAGGTAATGGACAGGCCCTTGTTCAAAAAGGCGAGCTCGCGGAGGCGCTGGGCCAACACGTCGAAACTGAACTCCAGCGTCTCGAAAACCTGCCCGTCCGGTTTGAACCGAACCTTGGTGCCTCGTCGCTTGGTCTTGCCGGTCGCATTGAGAGGCGCGCTCGGTTTACCCCTTTCATATCGCTGTTCGAACACCTGACTGTCCTGCCAGATCTCCAGTTCAAGCCACTCGGACAAGGCGTTCACGACCGAAATACCCACGCCGTGCAAGCCGCCGGAAACGGTGTAGGCCCCCTGCTCGAACTTGCCGCCTGCATGAAGCACGGTCAGGGCTACTTCGGCGGCGGATTTCTTTTGCGTGGGATGCATGCCGGTGGGAATGCCGCGTCCGTTATCGATGACCGTCACGCTTCCATCGATGTGGATCGTGACCTCGATCGCTTCGCCGAATCCGGCCATATGTTCGTCGACGCTGTTGTCCACGACTTCATAGACCAGATGATGGAGTCCGTCGACGCCCGTGCTCCCGATGTACATCGCGGGGCGCTTTCTCACGGCATCGAGGCCCTCGAGCACCTTGATCTGATCGGCGCTGTAGCTGTCTGATTTCGGTTGGGAAGGATCGTCCGTAGTCATCCGTTTCCTAACAGTCCAGTGAGAAGCGAGCCGTGCATTGTTCGATACTCGGGGCGCTCGAGACGGACGCCAAGCCGGACAGAGGCCGCCGTATGCAGCGGCTCATTGAGCGTCCGGGCGATGCGACCACGATGCCGGCGGATTCTTTCATCATCCCCCGCTAAATCTTAATGGGCATGACCACACACTTGAAGCCGGGGCTTTCCGCCTCCTGAATCAGACAGGGGCTCAGCGGAGTTTCCATCTGAAGCGACATGATTTCCCCATCCATGACACTGAAGACATCCAGAAGATAGCGTGCATTGAATCCCGTATTGAGCGACTCCCCCTCGTACCGTGCGGGCAATTCTTCCGTCGCTTCTCCGTAGTCCGGACTGCTGGAAAACAAGGTCATCTTGTCGGATGCGAACGAAATCTTTACGGCGCTGGCCTTGTCTTTCGCCAGCACCGACACGCGACGCAACGCGCTTTCGAACTGGCTCCGATGCACGCTGATCTTCTTGCCGCCTTCCTGCGGAATGACTTGTTGGTAGTTGGGGTAATTGCCCTCCATCAACCGAGACGTCAGCAGCAAGCCGCTCTTGCGGAAGATCATGAGATTTTTCGAGAACCCGATGAGCGGTTCGGCATCTCCGCCTTCCTCCAATAAATGACGGATTTCGTGCGCGGCCTTCTTGGGGATGATAGCTTTCATTTCCTGCGGCACGCCTTTGTTGCCGGCCTTGCCGACTTCCTGCTCCGCGACCGCCAAGCGATGGCCGTCCGTACCGACCAATCGGAGGGAAGTTTTCTTGTCGTTCGCGATAAGGGAAACTAGGAGGCCGTTCAAGATATACCGAGCATCGTTATCGCCGGCGGCAAAGAGTGTTTTCCGGATCAATTCAAGAAGTCCCTCTCCCGAAAGAGGTATCATTCCTTCGCGCTCGATCGTCGGCAGGGCGGGGTACTCGCTGCTGGGGAGGCCGACGACCTTGAACTGGCTCTTCCCGGCCTGGATGGTGGTCCAATTGTTGTCGGTCGCCGTGAGGTCGATGTCGCCCGGGGGTAGCTCTTTCACGATTTCGAATAGTTTTCGGGCCGAGATGGTGACACCGCCTGGGGAAAGAACGGTTCCCTTGTACAACCCTCGCATGCCGATCTCCAGGTCCGTCGCTACGATTTCCACCCCATCCTGTTTAGCTTCCAGCAAGATATTCGATAAAATCGGCATCGTGTTCCGTCTTTCGACGACACCTTGGACCCGCTGAAGTCCCGTCAGCAATTCATCCCGCCCGATACGTACTTTCATGGAAGATTCTCCAAGGTTTTAGCCTCTAAGAATTTGATCCTTCAACGTTTCAATCGCCGACTGCAACACGGTGTCGGTCTCCTTCGCTTTCGCAACCTGGCGACAGGCATGAATGATGGTCGTATGATCCTTGCCCCCGAATTGCCGCCCGATTTCAGGGTACGACGCGTCGGTCAATTCTCGGCACAAATACATGGCGATTTGTCGAGGATGCACGAGCGTCTTGCTTCGGCGTCGAGATTTCAGCTCAGTCATCTTGACGTGGAACTGCGCGCAAACGGCTTCTTGAATATCATCCATCGCAACGATCTTTTTCTTGTCCCCGATGAGATCGCGCAGGACATTTTTGGCGAGATCCAGCGTGATGACTTGCCCGGTCAACGACGCATACGCGCTCAATCGAACCAGGCTGCCTTCAAGTTCCCGGATGTTGCTTTTCATCGTGACGGACAGGAACTGGATGACATCCTCGGGCAGGGTGACTCCCTCGTCTTCCGATTTTTTTCTCAAGATGGCGATGCGGGTCTCCACATCGGGCGGCTGTAAGTCCGCAATGAGTCCCCATTCGAACCGCGATCGTAGGCGCTCTTCGATATCCGGCATATCTTTGGGAAAACGATCGCTCGACAGGACGATTTGTTTGTGACCCTCGTACAGGGCATTGAAGGTATGGAAAAATTCTTCCTGCGTTCGTTCCTTGCCCACCAGGAACTGGATATCGTCGATCATGAGCATGTCGATGTGCCGGTAGCGCTTCCGTAGATCCATCATCTTGTCGTAGCGAATGGAGTTGATCACCTCATTGGTGAATTGTTCCGTGGTCAGGTACGCGATCCGGAGATCGCTTTTTTCTCCGACGTGATTTCCGATAGCGTTTAAGAGGTGCGTCTTTCCCAATCCCACGCCGCCGTAAATGAAAAGCGGGTTGTAGGTCTGGCCGGGCTGCTCCGCCACCGCCATGCAGGCGGCATGGGCGAATTGATTCCCCGCACCCACGACAAAGTTCCTGAATGTATATTTTGGATTCAGCTGGATTCCCCGCCGTAGCTTGGACTGCGTGACACCCCGAGGCCCATTCACGGGGGCTTGCGGTTCGTCTTGCTGTAGGGATCCCTTCTCACGAACGGTAAATGTGACCGCGGTTACCTCTCCGCCATGGGCTGAGGTCATCGCTTCCACCAGCAGTGAACCATAATGGGCATCCAACCATTCTCCGAAGAACTTATTGGGAACGGCTATGTGTGCCGTCGAGTTTTCAATCCGGTCCAGATGCACCGGTATGAACCAGGTGTCGTACACCTGCTTCGGAACCTTACCCTGGACATACTGCAGAGCATCCTGCCAAACGGTATCAATCTTCATAACGTCTCAAAATCCTATACACAGGCTTATTCACACCTGTGGATAACTGTTCTCCATCCCGTCGCGTATCCTTAAAAAACGGCACTCAATACCATCTCAGCCTGGGCAATGTCGAGCTACGTGAAGATGCCACTATCAATCTCCAGATCTTCTTTCACAGGGTCTTCACAAGTTCCAAGTCTTCCATAGAGAACTCATCCCCAAAGTTATTCATGCTGAACGGTGCATAGTTATTCAATTTAATCAATACCTTATTGGTTATACTCTCTATTCACTTTCCTACTCTTACTTCCACGGCTACGAATTTTCTTCATACAGAGACTTCGGAGTCATAGAGTCACCACCTTCTTGCTGGCGAGGACTATCGCCAGCACCTGTTCATAGGTCAAGTGTGCCCCTTCTTGTATTTGCGCGTCGTTTGCGGTGCGCAATACTTTACCTGGGAGGAGCCGATCTTCCAAAGAAAGCACCAGTCCTGAACCGTTCTCGGAAAAAAGCGCAGGGGACAGGGCATGAATCGGAGAACGGACAACGTAGACGACCGGAGGCATAGAGATGATATTCCTCAAAATTAAAACACGAGTGCGCAATCCATGGCTCGAATAAGTGACCTGATCGTGTCATCCGTTTCACGTCGGATGGAGAACTTGTCGTGAAGGGGTATCTGCTCACTTGTATCTTGGAGAATAAAGGGAATTTCGAGCTGTTGAATCGCCGGGAGATATTTTTCGAGAATCTCTATATCGACAATGTCGTCGGTGTCGTTTCCAAGGAGACGGACAGCCTCGCCGAGGAGAACCACGGTCGTAGCGTGAGACCCGGACGCAAGTCCGAGAGCGATGCGGAGAGCCTCGACCGGCCTATGGGTTTTTCGAGGATCCTCTTGAATAACGACGGCTATGTTTTTCGCCATGAAGATGACTTAGGTGAACGACAAAAAAGGATCACAGGCATCAATGATTCCGGACAGCACTACGAGGCCGCAGAGGGACATGTTCGGGTCGATAGTCGCGGTGGGAACGTGATGCTGTTGGCATCCATAGGCGCAGGCAAACACGCGAGCCCCCGCCTGTGCGAGATCTCGATAGGGATCGGTGTGCATGTTCTTCACACCTTCATCGATGAGATACAGATAGACTTCATGGCCGGCGTCGAGGGCCGCACGCGCGAGACCGTGAACGGTCTCGGCACTGACGTGTGATGGGGGAAGAGCGAGAAGAAAGCCGAGTTTTCTTGAATCCACAGGAATTTATGATGAAAAATAGATAGTTACAAATTATAATTCTTGTCGAGAGTAAGTGCTTTTTTGGAGAAAGTCAACCTGAAAAAGCGTCAGTTAGGAGCCGGCAAGGAGCGAGTGAATTTCAAGACTCACGGTAGAGAGATGTAGATCGTATTGTACTTTGGTCTCCATATCACGAAGGACACCGACTCCTTTCGTTACCTCGTCATCTCCGATAATAAAAGTGAACCGGCACCCAAGACGATCAGCTTGTCGTAAGTGAGCCTTCAAGGTTCGGGACCGAAAATCGGTGACTGCTCGGTGTCCTGCAAGACGAAGCTCTTCAAGAGCCGTGAGACCGGCCACGGCACCGTGAAGGCCGAATCCCGCGACATAAACCGCCACATCCGCCCCCGCCTTTGCGAGCGCGGACTCCGGCAGCAACAGAGACATTCGTTCGAGACCGAGTGCAAAGCCGACCGCGGGAGTGGGCGGTCCTCCGAGAGTTTCAACCAATCCGTCGTAGCGCCCACCCGCCCCTACGGCATTCTGGGCGCCCAAATTAGTGGCCGTCACTTCGAAGGTGGTGAGGTTATAGTAATCGAGACCGCGGACGAGCCGATGGTTCAACGAATATGGAACCTTGATGATATCGAGTCCGGCTAAGACTTGTGTAAAGTACGAACGAGCCGTTTCAGAAAGCGAGTCGGCCAGGCGGGGAGCAGCCTCCGTAATCCCGCGACATGCAGGGACTTTGCAATCCAGAACCCGCAGAGGATTGACGTCGATGCGATGGCGGCAATTCGCACACAATCCGGCTTCATGTTGCTTGAGGTACTTCACTAGGTGAGGTCGGTAGGCCTCTCGATCCGCGGGAGAACCTAAATTATTGACTTCCAAAGTAAGACCCGGGAGATCGAGATCGCGCAGGATTCTCCAGAGGAGAGCGATGACCTCGATATCGGCCTGGGGATCCGCCATACCAAGCGACTCGACGCCAAACTGATGAAACTGTCTCAAGCGCCCGGCTTGCGGCCTCTCATGGCGAAACATGGGCCCGAAATAGAAATATTTCTGAGGAACGGGGATCGCGGCACGATTATGCTCGATATAGGCGCGGACCGTGCCGGCCGTTCCTTCAGGCCGAAGGGTCAGCGAGGTGCCGTCTCGGTCTTGGAACGAGTACATTTCTTTCTCGACAATGTCGGTCGATGCGCCGATACTGCGCGCAAACAAGGTCGTCATTTCAAAGATCGGGATGCGAATTTCATGAAATCCATATCGGCCGGCCCACCGCCTGGCCGCCTCTTCGATGAGGCGCCAACGGGGCGTCTCCTCCGGCAACAGATCCTTGACGCCTTTGATGCCCTTAATGACGGACACGCGTTCATCTCCTTACGAACGTGCGGTTCACTCTATCGGGGTTTTGCGCGGACTATAGCGGCGGCTTCCGCGGCAAGTCAACGGACTCCGCTTGCGCCACATCGGAGTGAGAGGTATAGTGCGCGGCTTACGGTTCAATACGGCGTGAGAGAACACCTATGAGTCAAGATCAGACCGGTCGCCGGGTCGTGGCCATCGCTCCCATGCCGCCGGAAAAGTCCGCCTATGCCCTGGCACGCTACAGTCGCTCGCCGGACTCCATCGAAGAGAGCATCCGGTGGGTCCATAGCCATTCGTCCGAAAAGTTCTGGGAGCAATTTTACTTCGATTACGGGCATGCGTCGATCGCCGACCTCGGTCACGTCATCATCTGTTTCGAGGATATCTCGGAGCTCGCCGCTATCCGTCTGGAGGACGAGCCTCTGTGGGATGGGCAGGCCAAATCCAGCCGCTATCAGAACTTTGCGTCGAGCCGGTGGTTTGTGCCGGGCCAAATTCGAGGGAGCGAAACCGAGGCGGTCTACGAAGGCATTCTGCGGAGTCTGTCCGAGATTTATCGACTTCTGCACGATCCCTTGATCGCCTACCTCTCTGAACGGGACCCGCGTCCGGAGTCAATGAAGGCTACCGACTATCAGCGGACGATCGCGGCACGCGCCTTTGACGTCACCCGCTATTTGCTTCCGCTCGCGGCCAAGACGAACGTCGGGCAAGTCGTCAGCATCCGGACGTTGGAAAAACAAATTGCGCGTCTGTTGTCGTCGCAATTGCCGGAATTGCGGGCGATCGGCGAAGATCTCAAAGAAGCTTGCCGGCGACCTCCGGTGAATCTGTGGAGCGAACTCTGCGGTCAGGCTTCCGTTGGAAACGACCCTTTGGCGCCCACGCTGGCCCGGCATGCCAAGGAGAATGCGTATCAAGAATCCGTCTATTCCGATTTGGCCCGCCATGCCAAAGAAGCCTTACGGGGCACGGGGTTGGATCAGCCTAGTAGCTGGAGGACTGTTGAGTCGGTCGAGCTGATCGACCCGCATCATCCGCTCGACGAGATTGTTGCGACGCTTCTCTATCGCGTGTCGCAGGCTCCGTATCGGAATATACTGGAGGTCGTGAAAGACTGGCCCGAGAAAGAGAAACACGCGACCATCGAAGTGGCCACCAGACGGCGCGGGCCGTACGATGAACTGATCAAAGAGTTCCGCAGCGGCTATGCATTCAACTTCGATGTCTTGATGGATATCGGCGCTTGGCGCGATATGCACCGCCATCGGCGATGCCAACAAGTGCAGCAGAACTTCACGACGCTTCATGGGTATGATGTCCCGCCACCGCTGATCGAGGCAAGATTGGACCAAGAGTATCGACAGGCGATGGACGCGGTGCGCCACGATATCGAGTTGCTCAAGAAAAAGGATCAGGAAGCGTCGCTCTACGCCATTCCGTTCGGCTTCAAAGTCCGTTGTCTGTTCAAGATGGACTATGCCGAGGCGGACTACATCGCCAAACTCCGCTCCGGTGTGAAAGGCCATTGGTCGTACAGAACGGTCGCCTGGCGGATGAAGGAGCAGCTCAGCAAGAAGTTTCCCTTCCTCGGCGAAAGCATACAGGCCACACCGCCTGATGTCCAAGACGCGCTGACGCGATAAAACCATCCGTTGCTCATGAGCACCCATCGGCAACAATGCGAGGCCGCGATGGTAACCGGAGCCTGGGATGCCTTGTATGCCGAATCACTGGTCTGGAGCCGGGATCCGGATGGAGTGAAGGATCCCCGTCCCCTCTTCGCGCGAAACGTCGTGTATCTCTTGCAGGGTCGGTTTGCCGATGCGTGGAAAACCCATGCGCACTGTCTCGAAGCCGAGCAGGACATCGCGGTAGTAGGGGCCTGGGTCAAGGAGTTGTTCGAGCGGCATACGGACAGCGGGTACGCCCAGTTGGTGATGGGCCTGTTTCTTTCCCAGTCCGGCCGGTCGGAACAGTCCGTCCAATTCTACACGGAGGCGTCTCGCTTGCTTCCGCAAGCTGCCCATCCCCACTACTTTCTGGCACAGATTCACGAACGGGCCGGCCATCGTGAAATGGCCATCAAAGAGTATCGCGAAGCCGTGAAATTGGCTCCGGAGTATGCGCCTGCGCGGATGAATCTGGGAGTCGCCTATCAAGACCAAGGGCGGTTGGAAATGGCGATCAAGGAGTATCGGGAAGTGATCAAGATTTCCCCCAACGATTCAGCGGCGCACTCCAATCTCGCCTGTGCTCTCGCGGAACAGGGAAAAATGGAACCCGCGGTGCAATCCTACAAGACCGCCTTGAAGCTGAATCCGCAGGACGCCGAAGTCCACTTCGCGTTAGGCGGGCTCTACGAAACCCGCGGGCGCCTGGACCTCGCCCAAAAGAGTTACGAAGACGCGCTCAACGCCGATCCGAACTTCGGCGCCGCCCATTCCGCCCTCGGCTGGCTCGCATTGGGCAAGCATCGGCTTCAAGAAGCGGCGGATATCTTCAGCCGGGCGCTCAAGTGCGATGAGGAAGATGCGCGCGCTTATCACGGCATCGCAGAAATCTATGCGATCCGCGGTAAACGTCAGAGCGCGATGGAAAACTACACCAAAGCATTGAAGTACTACCGCGATCCCGAAAAGCGGAATCAGATCATGAACCAGCTGTTTCAGGAAGGACAGGTGGGGGATTGAGCAACGGCCACGTCGCTCTTCTGATACACGAAAACGCCAGGTCATTCTTGACGGGGTTGTGTTGCTCAGGTAGCATCCATAATGGATTCAATCTGGAACCTTCCGGGAGAAGGCTATGGCGACCTTGACCATCAAAAATATTCCAGAGCCGTTGGTGAAGAGACTTAAACAGCAGGCGGCAGCTCAACGCCGAAGCCTGAATTTTCAGGTTATCTCTTATCTCGAACAGATGACACAAAGCGTGCCGATCGATGCCGACACATTGCTGGCACGAGCGCGAGCCATTCGCCAAACTCCCAAAGGGCTGAAATTGACCGATCGCTTCCTCAACGAGCTGAAATCGGTCGGTCGACCATGATCGTGGCTGATACGAATTTGTTGATCTATCTCTATGTCCAGGGAGAAAGAACGGCAGAGAGCGAGGCGGTGGTAAGGCGCGATGCCGCATGGACTGCTCCATTGCTGTGGCGGTCCGAATTTCGGAATGCGCTAACAGGTCTGGTCCGAAAAGAGGCATTGGCTATAGATCAAGCGCTTTCCATAGTCGATGAGGCAGAGCGATGGTTGGCCGGACATGAATACAGCGTGGCGTCTCGTCAAGTTCTGACGCTCGCTGCTCAGTCTGGATGTTCAGCATATGACTGTGAGTTTGTAGCCCTCGCGCAAGATCTGAGAATACCATTGGTTACGACTGACCGGCAGATTCTGAAAGCGTTTCCTGGTCTTGCCATATCGCCAGATGGGTTTGCGCGTTGAGGGAAGCCATGCTCGTTGACAAGATTTCAACTTACCCCGACCATTCTGATTAATGCCGAGTGAATCCGAGATTCTCTTCTTATGCGCCCACGTATTGACGACATATTAAATGTCCTTCGAGAAATTCGCTCGGTGGACCATGCGGGCAGGTTAGGGCGTTCCCTTAAGGATGTTCGTCTGCAGGCAGTGCAGAAGGTGGCCAAAGCTGAGCTCGCCAAGGGCCGCTTTAAGAATTGGGATTCAGCAGAGAAATCCATCCATGACGCATGCACTCGGCGTCTTCAGAAGAACCTATCCGCAGAAGAATTTGACGAACTGGTAAAAAGATGGCTTTCTGGTCAGCCTGTGCTTGGGGGCAGGCTTGAGAGTGTATAGATGCATGCGGGCATTTGTGAATGCGCTGTCGCCGGCCATGCAAAAGCGATGTCACCGAGACAAGGATGCTTCCCGTCGAGCTGTCCCTCGGTGGTCGGATTCTATCGTTGAGTACCTATTTACGGAAAGCAGGAAAGGCTGATGGGATAGGGGTCAGAGTTCTCTGACGGCTCCTTGCAGCACGGTGATTTGCGTCGTTGGATCTCCCGTCACCTTCAATTCGTTGCGAATTTGATCCTTAAGGTAGGAAGAATAGCCGACACGGTCGATGAGGAGATCTAAAAATCGTTCGGCCGGGAGCAGGCTTTGTTCCTTGAGCTCTTCCACGGTGTCGTCGCTCACCGGCACATACGTACTGCCGATGTGGAAAACCACATTGTAATGACGTCCGGTGGCGATCCGCTCAAAGCGCAAACCCTTCACAGGTACCTCCACAGAAGAGGTTCATTCTAGACAAGATCCGGTCGTGAAGACAAGAGTTACCTCAAAGCTCCCCGGTGGACAGGTATGGCGAGGGACATTTATCATGACGTTCCTTCTTTGACACGCGCGTAAGAGAAGTCGCCATGACGGCAAGGGAACTCATCGAATTGTGGATCACCCGCCTGGAAGCGGAGCAAGTCCGCTTGGCCGACACAGGGGGTGATGCACCTGTCGTGGCGTCGCAAGGACGGTTGGTGCAAACAGTCGGCGGGCTTCATCTGTACGAATTCAACGTCCCGGCGGACGTCCACCTGGCCGTCGACCTTCCGGTAGCCGCCGTGCTTGCCGATGAGACGGATACCACGGAAGGAATCATCCTGCGGCAGACCGAACACAGCTTATCCGTCCAACTGGTGGATGCTTTCGGACACGAAGTTCCTTCCGTTACTCTCGTTCCAGATGCAGTAGGTCTCGCCGGCACCTCAGCCTGGCGTCTGAAGGATATGTTGGCGAAACCAGATCTGTACCATCTCGGGCCGACGGAGCGGTTGGCTTCGCTGCTGCAGATGCAGGAAGTTACGCCGGACGCCTTCCCTTCCGCCTCATCCGTCTTCACGACCGTGTGGTCGGATGATCGTCCATACCGCCGCCAGAAGGTCGCGAATCTGGTGGTGGAACTCATTCGCGCCAACAAACGCATCCTTCTGATCAGTCCGGACCACCAAGAATGCGATGAGATCGTGGGAGCGGTGGGAAAGAGCATGAAGGCGGGCGGACTGAACCACAAGACGTGGATCACTCGGTATGAACTCCCCATAGTGGCGCAAGTCGGCGGCATCGATCTTCGCGAACTGGGGTTCGAAGCCCAAATGCATCACTTCTATGCCAAGTCACAGGGCGACAAGGCTTCCTTGAAACATAAGTACGACCGTTTCCGAGAGCTTGCGCCTCTTCTGTCGCAAAAAGAGGCCAAACAGAGAGACCTGGACGAAGTCCGTCTATTGGAATGGCGTCAGGTCACACAACTGCGAGAGGTGCAAGTGAGGATGGCCGATGCCCAACAAATGCTCAACGAATTCGAGAGCCTCCCCATACTCCAACGTCTCACCATGCAGGCGGTCGGGAAGAACGCGGAGTCCCTCAAACAGTATTGCGCGCTGTATCAGAGCCAGATGGATCACTTGAACGCAGAGCTTGATATCACCAAAGGCCGCATTCAGCAGCTTGTCCCGGAGGCGGCCGTTCCCAGGGGGAGCCGGGCCGAGTTTGAGGAACTCCGTGAACACATCACGAAATTGGGCGGAATCAAGAAAGTCCGTGAACTGCTGGCGGCTGAAGAAAATCCGAACCGACAGGCCTTTATTCAGAATCGACGAGTCGTGGCTGCCACGCCCACGCGAGTGGCGAGCGATCCCTTGTTCAGCCGGGTCCGCTTCGATGTCCTGGTCGTCGATGAGGCGCCGAGGATCTCCGCGCCGGCACTTCTGGCTGCGGCCGGACTCGTCCGGGAACGCATTATCGTCAGCGGCGACCCACAGGACATCAGTGCCGGACAATGGGCCATTTCTCCGACAGCGACCCGGGCCTCCGTCACCGAATGACCCACCGGGCCTTGCTTGACGTGGGAGATGAGAATTCAGGATAATCGCCCCCTGCGGCCTATCCCTCGGCGCGCTCAAAATGCTTTCAAGAAGGCCGCAGGATGCCTGCGAGCGAGACGTACGAGGTGATTACGTCGCAGTGAAGCAGGCGACCGAGAACG
>DATIGP010000334.1:0-9150 GCA_035454625.1 Nitrospira sp. | reverse complement strand
CCCCCGTCTCAGCGATGATTCGTCGTTTCTTCATCCGCAGGGCAAGCAGAACCTGCCCGATTGCGTTGTTGATCTTGTGTGCGCCGGTATGGCAGAGATCTTCCCGTTTTAAGTAAATCTTGGCTCCTCCCAATTCCTTGGTCAGCCGATCGGCACGATACAGGCTCGTGGGCCGTCCGACATACTGTTTGAGGTAGTACGCAAGATCCGTTTGGAATCGACGATCTTTTTTTGCCTTGGCATACTCCTCTTCCAGCTCCAAGAGCGCCGGCATGAGGGTTTCCGGCACATACCGGCCGCCATAGGACCCGAACCGGCCATGGCTATCTGGAAGCGTCGGCATGTGATTAACTCCTTCTCGACAGATGTCCGCGAGTATAGCCACGTCGATCAGATAGGCACAAGTCTGGCCGCTTCAATAAAGGCTTTTACCTTGTCTGGGTCCTTCTTGCCCGGGCTCCTTTCCACCCCGCTGCTCACATCCACTCCGTAGGGACGTACCGCTTGGACCGCCTCCGCTACATTTGTCGGATTCAAACCGCCCGCCAGAATGATCAGGGCAGATCGAGCCGCTTCATGGGCCAATGCCCAATCAACCGTCTGACCCGTTCCACCATAGGCGTGGTCTGAAAACGTGTCGATAAGAAATCCTCGGACGTTCGCATGCCCCTGGAATTCAGCCATGGCAAGACATGCATCACGGTCCTTCAGCCGAACAACTTTGAGAACCGGACGACCAAGGTTCTGACAATACATAGGCGATTCATCTCCATGGAGTTGGGCCAAGGCAAAGCCGCATTCATCCATGAAAGTTCGAACCCGCTCTGCCTCTTCATTGACAAACACTCCGACCGCCGACACAAAGGGAGGAAGACCCGCTATGATGGCTCTCGCGACTGCCGGTTCGATCCAACGGGGGCTGTTGCGATACATGACAAACCCCAGGGCATCTGCACCGGCTCTTACTGCAACGGCCGCGTCTTCGACATTGGTAATGCCGCAGATCTTAATCTTCATATCGAGACGATTTAGGCGGCTCCTTCACTCCGCGCCGCTTGACCAAGCAATTCTCGTACTTTGTCCGCCGTGTGCTCCGCACGAATGAGCGATTCTCCGATCAACATGGCGTGCACGCCGGCCTCGGTTAGCTTCATCACGTCATCACGCCTATGAATCCCACTCTCACTGATGATGAGCTTGTCGGAAGGAATCCTCTTAGCTAACCGGAAGGTGACATTCAGGTCCGTTGTAAACGTATTCAAGTCCCGATTGTTGATCCCGATCATCCTTGCGGTGGGGATCCACTCCAGGACCGTATCCAACTCCCTCTCGTGATGGGTTTCGAACAGGCTGTCCATCCCGAGTTCGGCGGCCAAGGCATGGAAATCCATCAGCTGCCGCCGCTCCAATGCCGCCACAATCAGTAACACGGCATCGGCCCCGTGGGCCCGCGCTTCATAAAATTGCACGTCGCCGACCATGAATTCCTTGTTGAGTGCCGGGATCGGGAACGTGCGCTTGATTTCCTCAAGATACCGAAGGTCTCCTTGGAAAAATTCCTTGTCGGTCAAGACGGAAACGGCCGATGCCCCGTTCTCATGGTAGGTACGCGCCAGACCCAGATAATCGAACGTTTCCGAAAACTCCTCTCGTAAAAGCCCCAAGCTGGGCGATGCCTTCTTAACTTCTGCGATCAAGGCCGGGCTGGCGGGAGGCCTGGTCGCATCCAAAGTGACGGCAAATCCAAGTGAGGGCGGCGCATCCCGGATCGCCGCCTTGAGATCGGCCAGATAGGAACGGCTCTGTTTGTGCCGAAGCTCCGCGCGTTTATGTTCCAGGATGCGATCGAGAATCATCAATCCATCACGCCTTCTTGGTGAACGCAATGAGACGATCCAGCTTCTCCGCGGCGGCTCCCGAATCGATCGTTTGTTGCGCAAGACGGAATCCGTCCTGGAGTGTTTTCGCTTTTTGACCGACAACCATCGCCGGTGCGGCATTCAGACACACGATATCCCGCCTCGGGCCCTTCCGCCCCTGGAGGATATCTGTCGTGATCCGTGCGTTTTCCTCCGGCGAGCCGCCGATGACTTCCCTTCGCGCCGTACGCCGGATTTCGAACTCATCCGGCGCGATAAAATAACTCGACACCACACCACCCTTACCTTCGGCCACTTTCGTCCGATCCGACAATGTGATCTCATCCAGGCCATCCATGCCATGAATCACGAAACAATGTTGCGATCCGAGTTCCAACAGAACTCGCCCCAGGATCGCCGTCCACTTCGCATCATAGACCCCCACGACTTGATGCGTAGCGCCGGCCGGATTCGCCAGCGGGCCGAGTACATTCAGAATGGTCCGGATTCCCATCTCGTGTCGAACGCCGGCACAGTGTTTCATCGCGCCGTGATAGAGCGGTGCAAACAAGAAACCGATGCCGACTTCATCGATACAATCCGCCACGCGGCTCGGCTCGATATCGATCTTCACGCCGAGCATGTTCAGCACATCCGCGCTGCCGGATCGGGAGGACACGGAACGATTCCCGTGTTTGGCCACGGTAATACCGGCCCCCGCAACCACGAATGCGGCGGTCGTGGAAATATTGAACGTATCGGCCCCATCCCCGCCCGTTCCACAGGTGTCGACCACGATCGATGATCCGACCCGGATTCGGATTGCTCGAGATCGCATGGCGTGGACCGAACCGACGACTTCAGCGACGGTTTCACCTTTTTGCCTTAGGCCCATGAGATAGGCGGCCATCTGAGCCGGCGTCGCAGCCCCGTCCATGATCTCCAGCATAACCGTCTCGGCCTCTTGCGCGGAAAGGTCGGCTCGATCAGCCAATTTGCCAAGCGCGTCTTTGATCATGATCACACAGAGTCGGGAGTTGGCTAGAGCTTTAAAAAGTTTCGGAGGAGATCTTTTCCGACAGTCGTCAGAATCGATTCCGGATGGAATTGAACGCCTTCGACACCCAGCGTCTTATGGCGAAGCCCCATGATCTCACCTTCTCCGGTCTCGGCCGAAATCTCACAACAATCCGGAAGATTGATTCGATTCACGATCAGAGAATGATACCGTGTTGCTTCAAACGGATTGGGCAACGATCGGAAGATGGTTTTGCCGTCGTGCTTGATCGGCGATGTCTTTCCATGCATCAAGCGGGGAGCGCGGACGACCTCTCCGCCGTACGCGACGGCCATCGACTGATGTCCCAAGCAGACGCCAAGAATTGGCAACCTTCCGCCAAACCGGCGGATCGCGTCGACCGAAATACCGGCTTCTTTGGGCGTACAAGGTCCAGGTGAAATCACAAGACGGCTCGGCTGCAATTCCTCGACCTGGTCGAGCGTGATCTTATCGTTTCGATAGACTTGCACATCTTCCCCGAGTTCTCCGAGATACTGCACGAGGTTGTACGTGAAAGAGTCGTAGTTATCGATGACCAATAGCATGCGTGTCATTCTCGCGTGAACTGTATCTCGTACGTGGCTTGCGCTTCGCGATTCACGCTGCACAAACCACGTTCTTACTCCAGCCCCTGCTCCGCCAGTTCGATGGCTTTCATCATGGCGCGGGATTTGTTACATGTTTCTTCGTACTCGTGCTCCGGATTCGAGTCCGCCACGATGCCGGCACCCGCCTGGATGAAAGCCCGACGGCGCGAAACCACCACCGTGCGGATATTGATGCACATGTCCATATTGCCGGAAAAACTCACGTAACCCACGGCGCCGGCGTAAGGACCCCGTCTGGTCGGTTCCAGTTCTTCGATGATTTCCATGGCTCTGATTTTCGGAGCCCCAGACACGGTACCCGCGGGAAAGCACGCCTTCAGTACGTCGTACACCGTCTTGTTCGGACACAGCTTACCCGTCACATTGGAGACCATATGCATCACATGCGAGTACCGCTCAACATTCATCAAGGACTCGACGCGAACGGATCCCCGTTCGGCCACACGGCCGACATCATTACGTCCCAGATCCACCAGCATAATATGCTCCGCGCGTTCTTTGGCATCCGCAAGAAGACGGCGCTCCAATTCGGCGTCCTCATCCATCGTCGCGCCACGGCGTCTGGTTCCGGCAATCGGGCGCACCGAGAGAAGCCCGTCCTCACACCGCACGAGAATTTCGGGTGACGAGCCGACAAGTTCAACTCCTGCAATCCGGAGGTAGTACATGTACGGCGAAGGGTTCACCAGGCGCAGCGCCCGATAGAGTTGAAACGGCGGAGCCTGTAGGTTGGTTTCCCATCGTTGGGACAATACGCACTGAAAAATGTCTCCGGCTTTGATGTATTCCTGAGCACGGGACACGATCTTCTCAAAGTCCGCCTTGCTCATGTTGGCCGTGAAACGAATCGGAGACCGTCTATGCCTCGGTTTCACACGCCGCAGGGGTCGACGAATTCTCGAAATCATCGCTTCAATCCTGCCTACCGCGTCACGATAGGCCGTGCGAATACCTCTTTCAGATGGGGACTGTACATGCGCATTGGCGACGACCTTTATCTTCTGGGATACGTTGTCGAAGATCAGCAGCGTTTCGGTCAATAGAAATGCAAAGTCCGGAATGTCCAAATGCTCTTTTCTTCGAGAAGGAAGATCCTCGAACGTCTGCACCATGTCGTAACCAAGATAACCGACGGCACCACCGACAAAACGAGGCAGATCAGGAACCGTGACAGGGCGATACGTTTCCATGATTTCCCGCAGACGGTCGAGCGGGGCGCCTCGGCTAGGAATTCGCCGGATATCCGACCCCTTTTTGATGCAAAGATCGCCACGGTCTTCGTAGATGACGAGCGGGGATCCACTCCCGAGAAAGGAGTATCGGGCCCACTTTTCTCCCCCTTGAATGCTTTCCAGCAGATAGGCGGATGGGCCATGGTCGATCTTGGCAAAGGCCGAGACCGGCGTGTCGTGGTCCGCTAAGATTTCACGGAATAAAGGAATGAGATTGCCCTGTTTTGCGTACGAGCGAAACTCGTCGAGAGTGAGTGAATAGGTCGCGGCCCGCATGTCGTCAGCTTACTCTGTTCCCACCACCAGCTTCTGTCCGATTTCGACGATATCATCAGGCAGCTTATTGAGTTTCTTCAACTTGTCTACCTCAACTCCATACCGCCTGCCGATGCTGAACAGGGTCTCCCCCGGCTTCACCACATGCACCATACCGTCCGGCAACTTTGAAGCTGAAGGCCCTGTCACAGCCGCTGAACCTTTGCCCGAACGATTGCCGCCGCCGTGACCGCTGGACGCGGCTTTCGGCAGCTCGGCCGGTTTCGGTTTCGGAGAAGGAGAATGGCCTTTGCGCTGCATGTCTTCCAAGGCCTTTCGTTCCAGCAATGTGGCCTCCCGAATCGCTTCTGCCTCTTCTTGGAGACGACCCATCTGCTCTCGCGCCATTTGCACCTGGGCAGACAGTTCCCGATTTCTTGCTTCAAATTCTGCCAGTTCGGCCTTGGTATGCCTGATTTCGCTGTCAAGCTCCGCCGTCCGCTTCTCTTCCTGTGCCAGAAGACGTTGAAAATTCAAGCTTCGGGCTTTTTCCGCATTATACTTTTCCTCCAACACGACACACCCACTTTCCACCAAACCACCGCAGAGCAGTATTCCCAAGAATAGGATCCTCCGCGCGCCCTCAAAGACCTGCTGCTCTCCCTTCTGCATACATCCTCCTTTGCCCGGGCTCTCTGTCCACTTCAGACCGCTTAGAATAGTGGCCACTTCTGCGAAAGTCAAAGCGAACCAGGCCTGTCGGGTTTGACCGTTTCCGCAGCCCTGTGCTACGGTCAGCAAGGCTTAGGTATCTGTACCCCCTCCATGCCGACCGTTGTCTATCATGACATCTTAAAGACGATCATTGAGACCTCACTCGTGAAGAGCAAGGATGCGACAGGATACACTCTATAACGACGCTTCGTCCTCTTCGAAAGCCACACCCGCCGAGCAACAACGACTCACTCAACTCAAAAGCCGAATCAGACATCACGACTACCTCTATTATGTCAAGGACCACCCCGAGATTTCCGACGGGGAGTATGATCGATTGTTCCGAGAATTGTCCGACCTCGAGCAGGCATACCCGGAGCTCGTCACTCCCGATTCCCCGACTCAGCGCGTGGGGGCCCCGCCTTTGGACGAACTCGGAAAGGTACAGCACGAGCGACCCATGTTGAGCCTGGATTCCTTGGTGAATTCTGCGGATGTCTTAACCTTCGACCAGCGGATGAAAAGAGAGCTGGGCACGGATCGAATCGAGTACACGGTCGAACCTAAATTCGACGGCCTTTCGGTTGAACTGGTCTACGACCATGGCATGTTTGTTCGTGGTTCAACCCGAGGCGATGGAAACATAGGCGAAGATGTCACCATGAATCTTCGTACGATTCGATCGTTACCCCTGCAGCTCCGGGCCAGCACGTACCCCGATCATCTGGTCGTGCGGGGCGAAGTGTACATGCGCCTTTCCGACTTTCATGCGCTCAACCGCCGCATGACAGAACGGGGAGGCGACGTCTTTGCAAACCCGCGCAACGCCGCCGCGGGATCCCTCCGACAACTCGATTCGCAAATTACCGCCTCGCGGCCGCTTGTCGTCACTTGTTACGAAGTGATGACGATGACCGGCTCCCCTCCACCATCGCACTGGGATGAACTGGAGACGTTGGCCATCTGTGGACTTCCTGTCCCGAACCTCCGTCGACGATGCGAAACCATCGAGCAGGTTGTGGCATTTCACCGAGAAACGGAAAGCCAACGCGACCATCTCCCATATGAAATCGACGGGGTCGTTGTGAAAGTCGATCGCAGGGACTGGCAGGCGAGGCTGGGAATGAAATCCAGAAGTCCGCGCTGGGCCATTGCATTCAAGTTTCCTCCCCGCAAAGAGATCACGGAGGTCCAAGACATTGCCATCTCCGTGGGGCGGACAGGGACCCTGACCCCTCTTGCCCTACTGAAGCCGGTGGAAGTGGGGGGGGTCACCATCAGCCGAGCCACTCTCCACAATGCCGATGAGGTGGCACGAAAGGACATCCGCATAGGCGACACGGTTCGAGTCGAGCGGGCAGGGGATGTCATACCGGCGATCGCGGAACGTATCCCCATCTCGGGTGAAGTCAGGTCAGACCCTTTCCAAATGCCACATCACTGTCCGATATGCGGTTCTGCCGTAGCGAAAGAAGGTGCATACTTCTACTGCACCGGGCAAGCCGTCTGTCGCGCTCAGCTGAAAGGCGCGATCGAGCACTTTGCGTCTAAAACCGCCCTGAACATTGAAGGTCTCGGCAAGAAAACCGTCGCTCAATTAGTCGATCAAGGACTCGTCAAGGACCTTTCAGATCTTTATCGCCTAGATCGCGAGCAGCTTTTGAAGCTCGAAGGGTTTGCGGAACGATCGTCCACACTTCTCCTTGACGCCATCGCCCGAAGCAAGAACGTCTCCCTCGATCGATTCTTGATGGGTTTGGGGATCCGCCAAGTCGGGCAGCACATTGCGAAAGTGCTCGCCAGAGAGTTCGGATCTCTCGGTGCCATCATGTCGGCTGACCGCGACCGTTTTCAGAAAATTCGGGAGATCGGTCCCGAAATCTCGGCAAGTTTGGTCTCCTACTTTCAAGAAAGTTCGAACCGACGGGTCATCGACCAACTGTATGAATTGGGCTTTTCCATCTCGGAAACGCCCAGAACTCACAACCAAGAAGCTTTGCCTTTTTCAGGGAAGAGCTTCGTGTTCACCGGTGGATTGGTGAGCATGGCGAGAGATGAGGCCAAGGAGTTGGTCGAACGATTGGGCGCCACGGTGTCATCCGGTGTCAGTAAGAAAACAAGCTATGTCGTTGCAGGCACTGATCCCGGCTCGAAACTCGATCAAGCTCTGAAATTAGGGGTGATGGTCCTCGAAGAAAAGGCTTTCCTGGATTTGATAGCGCAACAGAAAGAACGTTAATTACACCGAGGCCTCGACCGGAACCGGAACTTTTTCGTCCTTGAAAATTTGCACGCTTCGTATCGAGCGGGGATCCGCCTCATGCACCACCAGGCGACAATTCTCGATGCGAAGCTCTTCTCCCACCTGAGGGATGCGACCAAGATTTTCTTGGATCAAACCACCGATAGTCAAGGCTTCATCTCCAAGTTCGACTTTCAGGAAGTCATTCACCTTTCGGACTTCCGTCCGTCCGTGGACCAGGATTTGGTTTTTTCCGATGCGTTTGATGAGCTCTTCGGTAATATCTGTTTCATCCACGATCTCACCTACGACTTCCTCGAGAAGGTCTTCAAGCGTCACCAGTCCCATGACACCCCCGAATTCATTGACGACGACTCCCATATGCCGCTTTTCCTGCTGAAACTGCTTCATCAAGTCGTCCGCCGTTTTTCCGGCCGGGACAAAAAGCGGAGGGTGGGCGATATCCCTGAGGCGCAAATCGGTCCTTCCTTTGGCCAGCTCGGTCAAGGCCTTCGTCTTGTAGAGAATACCCGTAATGTTATCGAGCATACCGTCATAGAGCGGAATTCTGGAATACTTAGAATTATAGAGAAGTTCCTGCGCTTCCTTGAGTCGTAGGTTCCCGTCTAGAGAAAACACATAGATGCGCGGCGTCATCGCGTCTTCCGCCGTAATGTCCTTCAGTTGAAACACGTTCTTGATCATTTTGACTTCTTCTGATTCCAATTCCCCCGCCTTTCCTCCCTGGTCCAGCATGATTTTCAGCTCTTCCTCCGTCACCAAAGGATGAGTCAGTCCCTTTCCACCCGTCAAGCTGTAGATCAGGGGCACAATCAGAAAAAGAATCGGCCGCAACATCACCTGAACCCAATAGACCGGGTAAGCCAGGTTCAAAGTAACAGGCACCGAAAATTTAGCCGCCAACGTTTTTGGAACCACATCCACGGACACCAAGAGAACAAAGGTCAGGATACCGACCATGACCGCGATGGCTTCTTCGAAAATGCTCTTCTCCCCATAGGCATTCAAGGTGATAAAGGTGGCGAACATTGGGATTGCCGTGCTGACCAGACGATCTCCCACGAGAATGGTCGAAAAGAGCTTCTGAGGGTCGCTTCTTAGTTGAAGGGCTTTTTCAGCTCGTTTGCTCCCGTTCTGCGCCAATGCTTTCAACCGTGTT
>DATIGP010000333.1:0-3869 GCA_035454625.1 Nitrospira sp. | reverse complement strand
GATCAGATGAGCACCGAGCTGGCTCGAGAGGTGAAGCAAGAGCTGCTCGACAGGCTTTCTGCCAGCGGAATAGTTCGGATCGAAACCAACGCCATCTATGCAGTAGCTGAGAAGCAGTTGGACACTCTGTAATATTGGACGACCTGCTCCGTCTGTAATTCTGAACGCGACAATACGTCACTATACCGGATAGAATGAAAGGAGTTGGAGACATGATTCATGGATCATCGAGCGGCTGTTGCGGGAGGCCGCATGCAGGACATGACCGCATGAACGAGATGAGTCAAGATACCAGGAGTCATTCGCACCCTCAGGAGAAGTTTGAGATCGATCCCATTTGTGGGATGACCGTCGATCCGGCCGGAGCGGCCGGTCAGTATGACTACAAAGGGACGACCTACTATTTCTGCGCCGTTTCTTGCCTGGAGCGATTTCGGGCGGATCCCGAGAAGGCGCTCAGTAAAAAGCCGTTGAATCTGATCGCAACCCCTTCTTCTCGCAAGCCGCTCCCGATGATGCAGTCGGCAGAGAAGGGCGAGATCGACCCGGTTTGCGGCATGACAGTCCAACCGGCTACTGCCGCGGGAACACACGTTCACCGGGGAAAGACGTATTACTTCTGCGCGACTCGGTGCCTCGAAAAGTTCCAAGCCGACCCCGACTATTACCTGACCCCACCTGAGCAGCGGATCCCGAAACCAACGCCGGTCTCGACCGACGAGAATACGACCTATGTCTGTCCAATGGATCCCGAGGTTAGTCAGAAGGGGCCGGGAGCCTGCCCGAAGTGCGGCATGGCATTGGAGCCTGCCGATGTGTCTGCGCCTTCCACGCGTACCGAATATACCTGTCCCATGCATCCGGAGGTCGTGCAACCCGAACCAGGGAATTGTTCGATCTGTGGGATGGCGTTAGAGCCGCGGACGGTGACGGAGGAAGAGGCCAACCCCGAGTTGATCGATATGACTCGCCGGTTCTGGCAAAGCGTGGTCCTCGGGTCGCCCATTCTTGCGCTGATGATCTCAGAGATGCTGCCGGGCCGGCCGTTACAGGATCTCTTTTCCGGAAGAGTGTTGGTCTGGTTTCAGTTTCTGCTGGCGACACCGGTTGTGCTCTGGATCGGTCGTCCCCTATTCGAACGGGCCTGGGCTTCGATCATCAATCGACATCTCAACATGTTCACCCTCATCGGGCTCGGGACCGGCGCGGCATACCTCTATAGCGTCGCCGCGACGCTTGCCCCCGGCCTGTTTCCTGATTCGTTCCGTGGCCATGGCGGAGAACTGGCCGTCTACTTCGAACCGGCAGTGGCCATTATTGCGTTGGTCCTATTGGGGCAGGTGCTGGAGTTGCGGGCTCGTAGTCGGACCAGCAGTGCGCTCAAGGCTCTGTTGGGACTTGCGCCGAAAACGGCCCGTGTCATCCGCGGAGACGCTCGCGAGGAAGATATCCCGTTGGAACAGGTACAAGTCGGGGACCGGTTGCGTGTGCGGCCGGGTGAGAAGATTCCCGTGGACGGTGTGGTGTTGGAGGGCTCGAGTGCCGTGGACGAATCGATGGTGACCGGTGAGTCAATCCCGGTGCAAAAGCAGCCGGGCCATAAAGTGGTGGGAGCGACCGTCAACGGAACGGGGAGCTTCGCGATGCGGGCCGAACGAGTGGGGCGCGAAACCCTGTTGGCGCAGATCGTGCGCATGGTGAGCGAGGCGCAGCGTACCCGCGCGCCGATTCAACGGTTGGCCGACGTCGTGGCCGCCTATTTTGTGCCGATCGTCATCTTGGTTGCCGCCATCACGTTCGTGATTTGGGCTTTGTACGGGCCTGAACCTCGCATGGCCTATGCCTTGCTCAACGCGGTTGCGGTGTTGATCATTGCCTGTCCATGTGCGTTGGGGCTCGCAACTCCCATGTCCATCATGGTCGGGACCGGTCGCGGGGCGACGGCCGGCGTGTTGATCCGGAACGCCGAGGCCCTGGAGACCTTGGCGAAGGTCGATGTCCTGGTTGTAGACAAGACCGGCACATTGACGGAGGGCAAGCCACGCTTGCAGACCGTGGCGCCGCTGCCTCATGTGACCGAAGCTGAACTGCTTCGATTTGTTGCCGGTTTGGAACAGAGCAGCGAGCATCCCTTGGCGGCGGCGATTGTCTCCGGTGCCAGGGAGACAGGGATCGTTCCGGCGAAGGCAGTGAATTTTCGCTCTCTCACGGGGAAAGGAGTTACTGGAACAGTCCAGGGCCGTGCCGTGGCCGTTGGCACGGTGCTGTTTCTCAATGAATTGAATGTCGAGACCGCGCCGTTGTCGGCCCAGGCCGACCCGTTGAGGCAGGAGGGCCAGACCGTCATGTTTGCGGCGATTGACGGCAAGCCGGCAGGGTTGCTGGGCGTGGCCGATCCGGTGAAGTCCACCACGCCGGAGGCGATTGACTTGTTGCATCGTGAAGGACTGCGGCTTGTGATGTTGACGGGAGATAATCGGACGACTGCCGAGGCGGTGGCGCGCCGGCTTCAGATCGATGACGTTCAGGCCGATGTCCTGCCCGCGCAAAAGGCGGCGGTCATCAAGAGATTCCAGGCCGAAGGGCATGTCGTGGCCATGGCCGGAGACGGGATCAACGACGCACCGGCTCTCGCTCAAGCCCAGGTGGGGATCGCCATGGGGACGGGAACGGATGTGGCGATGGAAAGCGCGGGAGTCACGCTCGTGAAGGGTGACTTGCGGGCGATTGCCAGGGCGCGCCGTCTCAGCCGAGGCACCATGCGGAACATCCGGCAGAATCTGTTCTTCGCCTTCGTCTATAACATTCTGGGTGTCCCCATTGCGGCCGGTATCCTCTATCCGTTCGTCGGGGTGCTCTTGAGCCCCATGATCGCGAGCGCGGCGATGACGTTCAGTTCCGTTTCCGTGATCGCCAACGCGTTGCGGCTTCGTAGGTTGGCACTCTAACAACTTTCTCGATACCGGCTTGCACGATGCAAGATGAGGTGATATCCAGACGCCTCTTGCTCAAGCGGGCGGGAGCGGTGGGGCTGCTTGCTGCGCTCCAACCGCTTCTGCCCTCCTGTGCGAGTCATTCGTTACTACCAGCTACACGGTCAAGCCCGGACATTCCGACACTCAGTGGGAAAATCATCGACTTGGTGATCGGTGAACGGTCCTTTACCTTGAACGGGAAAACCGGGACGGCCATGACGGTGAATGGCACGATCCCGGGCCCGCTCATCCGTTTGCAAGAGGGTCAAGACGTCACCCTCCGCGTCACGAATCAACTTAAAGAAATGTCCTCGATTCACTGGCACGGATTACTCTTGCCTGCTCATATGGATGGGGTGCCGGGTGTCAGCTTCGGTGGCATTATGCCTGGAACCACATTTACGTATCACTTTCCCATCAAGCAGAGCGGGACCTATTGGTATCACAGCCACTCAGGTGGTCAGGAATTACAAGGTATGTACGCGCCGATCATTCTGGATCCAATCGAACCGGAACCGTTTCAGTACGGCCGGGAGCACGTCGTGATGCTCTCGGAGTGGAGCTTTGAGTCGGCTGAGGTCATGTTGGACAACCTCAAAAAGTTCTCCGGCTATTACAACTTCCAAAAGCGCGACGCTCAGGAGTTTCTTTCAGACGCAGCAAGATGGGGACTGTGGCCGGCTCTGCAGAATTACGTGATGTGGGACGAGATGCGGATGGATCCGACGGACTTTGCCGATGTGACCGGATCGACGTTCACGTTCCTCATGAATGGTTTGTCACCTGCCGGCAACTGGACCGGTCTCTTTCGGCCGGGCGAACGGGTGCGGCTGCGTTTCATCAATGCTGCCGCGATGACGTTTTATGATGTCCGTATTCCGGGTTTGACGATGA
>DATIGP010000332.1:0-16290 GCA_035454625.1 Nitrospira sp. | reverse complement strand
AAGCTCGTCGCGGCGGACAAGGATCATCAAACCTTAGCCGCTGAAGCCTCCGTCAAAGTTGAAGTGCAGTAGGAACTTTGGATCTTGCTGCGTAGACCGGCCAGGCGCGAAACCCAGCGCCTCGCCGGTCACGTGGTGCAGCGCTCGAACTTGGGCATGCTGAATTTAGTTGTCGCCTCCGGCAGGTCGGTGGAAGCTATTGTCGCTGAGATCGCTAAGTCGTGATGCAGCCCGGCATGTCCCACATCAACCAAGATCTCATCGCTCAGCACAACCTCACGGGCGATGAATACAAAAAAATCCTCGACATCCTGGGACGTGAGCCCAATCTGACCGAACTCGGCATGTTCTCGGTGATGTGGTCCGAGCACTGCTCCTACAAGAGTTCTCGGGTGCACTTGAAAAAGCTCCCGACGACCGGGCCTCGTGTGGTGCAGGGGCCTGGTGAAAACGCAGGAGCAATCGATATCGGCGATGGGCTGTGCGTGGTCTTCAAGATGGAATCGCACAATCATCCGTCATTTATCGAGCCCTATCAGGGCGCGGCCACGGGGGTCGGTGGAATTTTGCGGGATATTTTTACCATGGGGGCGCGGCCCATCGCGCTGCTCGATTCGTTGCGGTTTGGAGAATTGCACTCGCCGAAAAATCGGCATCTCATGAGAGGGGTTGTTTCCGGCATCGCGGGTTACGGCAACTGTATGGGAGTCCCGACGGTGGGTGGCGAAATCGTCTTCAACGACATCTATTCGCTCAATCCGTTGGTCAACGTGTTCTGCCTCGGTCTGGCCCACAAGGATAAAATCTTTCGTGGTACCGCCGCGGGAGTCGGCAATCCCGTGATCTACTTCGGAGCAAAGACAGGCCGGGATGGGATCCACGGGGCGACGATGGCGTCCGATTCATTCGACGATCAATCTGAACAAAAGCGTCCGACGGTACAGGTCGGCGATCCCTTTACGGAGAAATTGTTGTTGGAAGCCTGTCTGGAATTGATGGAACACGATTTGCTCGTCGGGATTCAAGACATGGGCGCTGCAGGGTTGACGAGTTCCTCCTGCGAAATGGCTTCCCGGGCCGGCAACGGGATCCAGTTGGACCTTACGGTGGTGCCGCGGCGCGAGCCCGGCATGACGCCTTATGATCTCATGCTGTCGGAATCTCAAGAGCGGATGTTGATGGTGGCGAAAGCCGGCAAGGAAGACGAGTGCATCGCGATTTGTCGGAAGTGGGATCTGGACGTCGCCGTGGTGGGGAAAGTGACCGCCGATGGGATTCTTCGTGTCTTGGACCAGGGGAAGGTTGTGGCAGAGATTCCGGCGAAGGCATTGGCTGACGACGGTCCGCGCTATGAACGGCCTTATCAGCCGCCTGCCTATCAAGACATGCTGACGAACCTGAACTACGACGCCGTTTCGGACGTAAAAGACGCGAATGCGGCGTTACTGGCCTTGTTGGAGACGCCGACAATCGCCAGCAAGCGGTGGGTGTACGAGCAGTACGATCATATGGTGCGGACCAATACCACGGTACTCCCGGGATCCGATGCGGCGGTGGTGCGGATCAAGGGCACGAAGAAGGCTGTGGCGATGACGGTGGATTGCAACAGCCGCTATTGTCTGTTGAATCCCTATGAGGGGGCCCGGCTGGCTGTGGCGGAAGCGGCGCGGAATCTTGTCTGTTCCGGAGCCGTACCGATCGGCTTGACGGATTGTCTCAATTTCGGCAACCCGGAGCGACCCGATATCATGTGGCAATTTGCGATGGCGATCGAAGGGATGAAGGATGCTTGCGAGTATTTCCATATCCCCATCGTGAGCGGGAACGTCAGCTTTTACAACGAAACGAACGGGCTCTCTATCTATCCGACTCCCATGTTGGGCATGGTTGGACTCATCGAAGATGCTGAACGGACGATGACCCAATGGTTCAAGCAGGTAGGTGATGATATTATTTTGTTGGGCCTGTCGCGCGAGGATTTGGGTGGATCGGAGTATCTCAAGGTCGTTCACGCTCGCGAACAGGGGTCCCCGCCCTATTTGAGCCTGAATACGGAAAAGGCTCTTCATGACTGCGTGCTGTCATTGATTCAGGATGGGCTTCTGCAGTCCGCGCATGATTGCTCGGAAGGAGGTGTCGCCGTGGTCTTGGCGGAAAGCTGTATCTCGGGACCTGAGCGGACCCTAGGTGCTGTGGTAAGATTGCCGAGAGGCCGGCTGCGAAAAGACGCAGTTCTCTTCGGCGAAAGTCAGTCGCGGGTCGTGGCTTCCGCGAAGCCGGTCCATCGGCAGGCCATTCTCGATCTCGCGAGGCGTTTCAGCGTGCCCGCTGAGGTGATCGGAACCGTCTTCGGAAATCGGCTGATTATTACTATGGGGGATGAGGGATTTTCGGAACCCGTGATTGACCAGCCGCTGGAAGCGCTCCTGGATCGATGGGCGTTTTCTGTTGAGCGGTCCTTGAACCAAGTCTAGTTTGGCTGATTGCTGTTGTACAGGATCATGAACAAAGAATTACCCATGGTCTCGCCGGATAAGTTCCACGACGAGTGTGCCGTCTTTGGCGTCTATGGCCATGAAGAAGCCGCCAATCTGACGTATTTGGGGTTGTACGCGTTGCAACACCGCGGACAGGAAGCATCTGGGATTGTGGCAGGAGATGGCGAGCAATTCTTCATCCAGAAAGGCATGGGCCTCGTCGCGGACATTTTTCACAAGTCCGTGCTCGAAAAACTGCCCGGCCATATGGCCATCGGGCACAATCGCTATTCAACCACCGGTGGTCACGATCTGAAGAATGTCCAACCGCTGACCGTGAACTTCGCGTTGGGCAATTTGGCTTTGGCTCACAACGGGAATCTCATCAATGCTCAAATGCTCCGACACGAACTCGAAGCCTACGGGGCGATCTTCCAGTCGACGTCAGACAGCGAGGTCATTATCCACCTCATCGCACACTCGCGGGCGGGCACCTTTCTTGCGCGGGTCGTCGATGCGCTGAGCCAGGTGCGAGGCGCGTTCTCGGTCGTGTTGATGACCGAGAACGGTCTTATTGCGGCTCGTGATCCCTACGGCCTTAGACCGTTGTGTATCGGGCGCTTACGCAGCAGCTGGATTGTGGCGTCCGAGACCTGTGCGTTCGACTTGCTCGATGCCGAGTATGTTCGAGAGGTAGAGCCGGGCGAGCTGATTGTGATCAGCGACCAAGGACTCGACAGCCACCGTCCGTTTCCCGAGAAGAAGCCGGCGATGTGCGTATTCGAGTATGTTTATTTTGCGCGACCGGACAGCCGGATCTTCGGGGCCAACGCCGTGTATGCCACGCGTAAAGCATTGGGACGGCAGTTGGCTCAAGAATCCTGGGTGCCGGCGGACGTCGTTATTCCCGTTCCCGATTCCGGCGTGCCGGCGGCGCTCGGCTATTCCGAAGGGGCGGGCATCCGATTTGAAACCGGGTTGATCCGCAACCACTATGTCGGACGAACGTTCATTGAACCGGAACAGTCGATCCGTCACTTCGGAGTCAAAGTCAAACTGAACGCCGTGCCTGAAGTGTTGGAGGGAAAACGAGTCGTGGTCATCGATGATTCGTTGGTTCGTGGGACGACGAGCCGTAAGATCGTGAAAATGATTCGACAGGCCGGAGCAAAAGAAGTCCACATGCGGATCAGCTCACCCCCGATCGTCTCGCCCTGTTTCTATGGAATCGATACCCCGACGAAAAGAGAGCTGATTGCATCCGATCACTCGACGGAAGAAATTCGCAAGTACATCACGGCCGACAGTCTGGCGTATCTCAGCCTTGACGGCATGTTGAAATCTGCTCCAAGGACGTCTGATCAGTACTGTACGGCCTGCTTTACCGAGCGCTATCCCATCCCGTTTACCCGCGCGGAAGAGCTTCAGTTGGGTCTGTTTGAATCAGCGCACTGACCTCATTCTGTGTCGGACGACATGACGCCTCCTGAGAACGCCGACAAGAAAGCGCTGCAGGCGCGGATTAGACGCCGAGTGCAAGTCGACTATCCTGCTTCATTCACAGGTGATGAAGGATCAGGGAAGGGAACGGTGACCAATCTCACGATTGCCGGATGCGAAATTGAAAGCCATATTCCATTGCCGATCGGTGCACGGTTGTGTCTTCATGTGCAAATGCCAGGTGCCCGGCCCCCGATCATCATCGCCCACGCTATCGTCCGTTGGAGAAAAGAGGATCGATTTGGACTCGAGTTCGTCCGATTTGAGGACGAGGCCAAGCAGCAGCTCATGGATATGCTGAATCAGGGTGAAGGCCACGCCGAGGCATAAATTTCACTCCTGTCCTGCCGGTTGCCGCTCCAAAAATTACCATGGTAGGATGCGTCATTCGATAACTGATCGTTTGAGTGGTCGCGCTATGCCATGAAGACTCGTGTGGTGGGCGAGTGTTTATAAGGCCAGGAGTGCTTGAGGGGAGATCATGATGAGACGACTTGCGACGGTACTCGGGTTACTGGCCTTGCCTGCACTATGTACGATTCAGGTTACGGCAGCGGGATTATTCCAGGTGGGAGAGAAAGCTCCCCCCTTCACGCTCACCGCTATCACCGGTGAAACGGTCTCGCTCGAGTCCTATAAAGGTCGAGTGGTGGTGTTAGGACTCTTTCATATCTGTGACCCTTGCATGATACAGGGGAGCGCCTTGCAGAAGGTTCATGAATCTACACAGGGTAAGAACGTTGCGGTGTTGGGCGTGAATTCGTCAGGGAATGGGAAACGAGAAGTCGGCGAATTCTTGTCCGGCTTCCCGGTCAAAGTCACCTATCCCTATCTTTTGGATCCCGCCAAGGCAACCGATAGGCTGTATGGTGGGGGTAAGTTTATACCCAATGTGTATGTGATCGACCAGCATGGAGTCATCCGCTGGCAACGGGTCGGCAATATGGACTTGGCGGGAGCCGACATGATTATTGCGGAAGTTGAGAAGGTGTTGGCTGGCGAAGGCAAGAGGTAATAGGTTGGCAACTGAGATTTTCTGCTCGCTGGCCGTCCTCGGCTGGCGGCCTGCCGATATCAGGGGATGAAAACGCGAGGAGACAAAGAAAGATGGATGAGTTGGAGGAAGGGAAACAGAGGTTTCTAGATGTGGTTCGGGAGGTTGATGAAACGGTGCAAGTCGTGATTCCGGTCACGCCCTCCAACAGCATGTTCTTGATCTCGCTGACGAAGGGACCAAATCGTAAATTTATCACTGTGCCTGAAGACGACATTATCGACTTGCCCCACGAAGCGAACATCCAAACCAAAGTCACCAAGACGATCAAAGATGCCATTGCAGCCCTGTGATGGCTGCGGCAGTATGAGTTCCAACGATCAGCGGTGCTCACGCTATGAAAAACATCTTACCCGATATCTGGCAATGGTCATGGTTTTCAGAGGAAAAACAACTCGATTTCAACGGATTGTTGCTGGTGGTCGGCGAACATAAGATCCTGGTAGACCCGCCCCCGATGACGGCTGAAGCAAGAACGGTCGTCCGGCGACATGAGCCGATCGACTACATCATCATCACGAACCGTGATCACCTCCGAGAGGCTGCGGCCTATCAGGCGGAACTCAGGTGTCAGCTGTTGGTGCCGGAAGCCGATGCCTTCCACATGGATGTGAAACCAACGAAGACCTACAAAGATGGTGAGCTATTACCCGGTGGGATTTGGGCCATCCATCTGAAAGATCAAAAATCTCTTGGTGAATCGGCATTGTTTATCGACCGGGGGGGAGGTGTGCTGATCGTGGGAGATGCCTTGATCGGTAGACCACCCGGTTCGGTATGTCTGCTTCCTGCCGAAAAATACATCGATGTCCAAAAGGCCAAGAACGGTCTCCGCCGTCTATTGAAGTACAACTTCGAGAGCCTTCTTGTCGGAGACGGCACTTCAATCCTTGTCGGTGGGAAGCAGCAAGTGGAACAGCTTTTATCAGTGCCGATATGACATTGCATCACAGCCTATCCGAAGAATTGAATCGACAAGGCAATGAACATTTCTCACGAGGGTACTACACGGAGGCCTATACCTGTTACGCCAAGGCGTTGGAGTACGATAGGCTCACCGGTGATCAGCGTGCTCTGGTCGCCACTCTCGGTAACCTTGGTAACATTTGCGCGGTCAGCGGAAGACGGGATTCTGCCCAGGCGCATTATCAGGAGGTCTTGGAATTACAAAAATTCTTCGGTGACGAGAAAGGGATCGGGACGACGCTGGCAAACCTCGGTAACCTCCGGGCTGATGCGGGCGAATGGGATAGGGCACGAGCCTATTATCTGGAGGCCCTTGACCTGATGATCAAAACGCATGATGAGTCGGCTCAAGCCGTCCTTTTCTCCGATCTCGGGCTGGTAGCCCGTGAGACCGGGCAGTTTGACGAAGCGATTGAGTTGTATGAACGGTCGTTAGTCTTGATGCGCCGATTGGGAAATCTCGGCGGTGTGGCAGACGCGTGGCGCATGCTCGGTCGCACATTTTTGATACAAAAACGCTACGACGAGGCCGCTGCCTGTGGCCACACCAGCCAGTCGGTCGCCGAGCGGTTACGCGACGAACTTCGTGCCGGTGGCGCGCGATACCTGCTGGCTCAGTGTTATGAGGAAATGGGGCGTTTACAGGATGCGGTCGATCTCCTTGAACAGGTGGTGCACATGGATCGTAAGTATCGCCTGCCGAAACTTGAAGAAAACACCCAACGTCTAGAAGCCCTTCGCGCCCGCCTCACCGATTCGTCTCAGCCGCGACCTTACGGAGAGATGCAAGTATGACGGACAAGGTTTCTCCGGTTTGGACTCAGCTGCGTGCCGATCTCAAGCGGTCTTTTCCCCAGTTTTATGAGTTGGAGCCCGAAGGTCCTCTACTCATGGATCTTGGTGGAGACGGCTGGTTGTTGGAGGTCAGACCGGACGGGAAGGTCCTTTGCCAGTATGGGATGGCGATGGATGAGGTGATGGCGCTTATGTCGGAAGGAACGCCGGAGGATCTGGGTACCGATGAAGTCGCGAAGCAAGCCAAGTACTTTCTTCAGCCTGCTGTCGCCAAATACCGGCCGCTCCTTCTTCAATCAGGTTTCAATGAAGAGACCGAGATGACCGACGAGTTCGTGGCGGTCATCTTTGCACGAGGTGCGGATCTCCAGAATCGCGCCAAGCTCGAAGATCTTCTCCGCTGGTGCTGTCGGCAAATCGGAAAAGCATCGTGACGACGCACATCACGACTTTCGACGAATTTCGTGAAGCGGTTTCAGCCTATCGATTGCCACGAGTGTTGTTGGCTGCGCTGGAGCTGGATCTCTTTACCGCCATCGGAACAGCATCGTGGACGATCCCGGATCTGGCCAAGGAGCTTAAGGTCAGCGAAAGAGGTCTGAGCATTCTTTGCCGTAATCTCGCGGCGGCCGGGGTCTTACAGAAAAAAGGAGTCAACTATAGGAATAGCCGGCTGGGGGCAACGGTGCTGAATGCCGACCATCGCACTTACCGCGGCGGTTATTTGAATCTGATCAAACGTCATTGGGCGGACTGGGTACGACTGTTGGAATCTGTGCGGAGCGGCTTGCCGCTCGACCATGATATTCCTGACAGTCCCGACTATCGTCGACAGTTCACGTGGGCCATGCACCACCGAACCTTGGAGATTGCTCCGGCGATTGCGGCCCAGGTCCCTTTAGCTCGTTCCAAGACACTGTTGGACCTCGGTGGGGGGCCAGGCACCTACGCCCTGGCGTTTTTGGCAAAGAATCCCAGTCTTCGCGCCACGGTTTGCGATCGTGAAGCCGCCCTTGAAGTGGCCAAAGAAATCGCCGGCACTCACAAAGCGCGGCGGCGACTCTCTTATCTACCGCTCGATTTCTCCAACGAACCTATCCCCGGTGTGTATGATGTGATCTGGTATTCGAATGTGCTGCACATTTACTCGCCCGAAGAGAACCGGGCTATTTTCCGCCGGGCTCGGGCGGCATTGAGGCCTGGTGGCCGATTCATCATTCAAGATGCGTTTCTTCACGATCGCCAGGGTTTGTACCCGGCAGAGGCCAGTTTGTTTGCTGTGTCGATGTTGTTGTTCACTGAAGGAGGAAACACTTACCCGGCTTCCGAGACGGCGAAGTGGTTGAAAGAGGCGGGATTTATCGGTGCCAGAACCCTTCCCATCAAGAAGGGGGCGGAGGACTGGGAGGATGGGATTTTGGAGGCGTCGGTTCCGGTTCCACATCCAAAAAAACCCGTCCGCCGAACACGATCAAGCTGAGATAAAAAATCCCGCTGACTCCGCTGGCAAACATGGATGCTATACCGTCTGAGTCCTTTGCCACCGTCTGAACGAGCGTTGCAAGATCCATTGCCAACCCGACCGTGGCATAGATCACGGCGACCATCGCGGCCCATCGAACCTGAAGCCAAATCAAAAGCGCGAGCGCCAAAGGCATGAGGGTGAAAAAGCCGATTCTCCAAGCCATCTCAGGTTTTGAGGATATGCCGTTTTCTATCAGTAAAAATCCTGTCTCGACGATAAGCGTGCCAAGTAAAAGGTTCAGCAAGGCGGTTTGTTTCATCTGAAGACTATAGACCGGGCGGGAAAACATCGGCAATGGTCGTCTTGGTATCTGCGTGTCAGAGTGCTACGCTACCCGCACCATGGAGTTCAAGGAGCAGAACGTCGACAAGACATCTCCGCAAGTCCGGCTACTGGTCTATGATGCAGAATGCCGACTGTGTGTGTCCACAAAGCAGAAACTCGAAGAACGAGGAGTTGGAGAGGCAGAATCCGACGTGAGGTTCCTCGCATATCAAAGTGAAGCGGCAAAAAAGATCTTTGGTCCCAGTTATCGTCCCGGTCGCCCTGATATGGCTTTCTTGATTCTACCTTCTGGGAAAGTGCTCCAGGGACTCGAAGCGTTTCTTCCGCTCATCTACATTCTCCCCGGTGGAAAGCTTCTGTTGTGGTGGTTACGATTTCCTTCTGCAAAGCGGCTGGCCGAATGGGGTTATCGCTTGGTTGCGCGCCATCGGTATCGATGGTTCGGCGAAGCTGAGCGTCCCGGTCGACCAGACTGACGCAAGGATTCTTTCTCTCGATCCCCTTCTTTCGAGGGGATTCTGCCTACAGCGGGGAATTTACCGACAACCTACCCTCTTTCAGAATGCGCTCAGCTTTTGGAGGGTACATATATGTTGTCCAGATGGGTCGCGTTGCTGAGTTCTTCAGGCTTACTCCATGTGGCCGATCACCTGCGAGGTCGTGCTTACCGTGAGCCTTCAAAGATTCTGAGCTGGTTAGCCGCGGTCGTCTTGAGTCTCTCATTTAGTCAGGCCTGGGGCGAAATCGGCTCGGGAGAAAAAAAAGCCATTGTAGCCGCAGGATTCGGTTACCAAATCGGTGCCGCCTCGACGATAGCGGTAAAGGTGTACGACGCTGAATCAGGCGACATCTTGTCGAATGAAATTTATGAGTTAGCCGTCAAAGAAAGCAACGGTGAACAATCGAACCACGGGCCGCGTATTTTTGCCGGTGGTGTGGGACTTGGTGCGACGGATCTCTCCAATTTCGTGTTGCGAGTATACGACGCGAATACCGGGGTGTTTCAATGGGAAGGACGACTCAATCTTGTGCAACCTGACTGGAAGGCGGGGGGAAAGGTCGTATCGACCGCGCTGCCACGACGAGCAACCGTTACGAGGGTACACATTGTGGAAGCGACGATAGAGCAGCCGGTGTTTTTGCTTCGCGCTATGGACGCGGCGACCGGCCTGCTTGTGTGGGAGGATGAGTTTACGACCATCCGTACACGAATTCCGCGAGCTCAGCAGATTACAAGCCGCTCGATCCAGCCGGACGGCAGCTCACTAGCGGGTTCCCGCACCTTTAACTTCAGAATTCGCATGTATGATCTCAGCGGGAAGAATGTTCTGTGGGAGGATCAGTTGTCTCAGTTGGGGGCCGATGAAAGGCCTGAGCCGTTCCACAGCGATCAGGCCGATATACTTCCCGCCTGGCCTAGTCTATCGCAGGAAGAATCCGCAGCGGGATCGATCTAGACGGAGAAAAGTTACGACCCGCTTTGTTCAAAGCTCTCAAGCCACTGCCGGTGGAACTGTTCATACGAGATGAACAGCTTGTCTTGAAGCGCAGCTGCCATCGACGACTTGGCTTGGAAGGCACTCAGCAGATCGTCGACACGGGCCATCCCCCATCTATCAATCAAGTAGCGTGTTGCAGAATTAGCTTCGAGGTAAGCTAATACCGACGTGCCGGCCGGCAAGTTGTTCCAGGAGCCTTCAAGATACGTCAAAGGAACAAGTTTGACGTCCCCGCTCATGGCATGCCCGAGCTCGGGCCACGCATCTCCCGCCAATTGCATGGCCAGACCTTCATTCAACCAGGTAGGCAGCAATCCATTGCTTGCTCCTAACCGGTCGTGGAGAAGGGCATGGACATACTCATGGCGAAGAACGCTCGCCAGCCATTTTCGGTCCGTGGTGGCTCCTTGAGTCGGAATCTGAATGCGTCCAAGAACGGGATCATAGAGGCCGTCTGCCCACGCGGGGCTTCCGGTCGCCCCTTGAAACGAATCCTTGGTGTGAAGGACAACCGTGATCGTTTTCGATGGGAAATGGCTGAATTTCTGTCCAATTTGTCGATAGGCTTCTTCAAGAATTTCCAGCACCGTAATCCATGTACTCTGGTCTTCCTCACCGTCGAACTTAACGACGAAGTGCGAACTGCTTCTTGCAGCCATGTGGGATTCCACCGACTGAGTGCGGCGAATCTTCTTCGTGACGGCGACGAGATAGGACTGTAATGTCGGCTCCTGCCGTGCTCGATCGGCGGCTTGGTCTAGGTGTTTTGCCGCTTCTTCCAGTTGGTCGCGTTCTTGTAGTAAGTCCGCCATGGCCAAGTGAGGGAACGGTTCATCGGGGGCCGTCTTTATCAGCTTCATCAGAAATTCTTCATCTAACGCGCGGTCCCGCTGCTCCCAATAGGCATGAGCGAGATTCATGAGGATCACAGGGTTCGACTCGTCCAAATCTGCGGCCCGCTTGAATGCCTTAACGGAAGCCGGAGTTCCATTGAGCCGTTCCTGCTGCAACCCCAGATTGTTCCACAGGGTTGCGACAAAGCGCTTTGATTGTGCGTCGGACAGCACCGATGGAGGAAGTTCTTTCAGTTTCGTTTCGGCGAACGACAAGTTGTGCTTTTCGATTTCATCACGAATGGCCTCCAGCAGCCCTTCATGCGGAGTCGACGGTACTGCGCTCTGGTCGAGTGCACGAACCGATTTTGCCGCACTTTCTGACTGCCTGCTCGACGGTGGAGCAGGCGGTGGAGCGAGCGGTTCGACGCTTTCCACTGGTTGCACCATCTGCGGCGGCTGAACAGGTTTCAAGAATAGGTTGTATCCGACCACCAGAGCCAGGCCGACTGCAAGCGGCATCAGAATATGTCCAATGTTGCGGCGGTACATGTGCGTATTGCAGTCTAGCACCCGAGGAAAACGTGACCAAGCAATCCGGCAAAACAGGTTGCGTGGGATCCGATATGAGGTGAGGTTTGGCTGGTTCATTGAGCGCTGAGAAACGCTGTGCTACGATCCCTCAGCATATGCAGGCTCCCACCGAATCGAGTCCGAACACCTCGTTTTACGAATGGTTGGACCGCATCGCGCGACCGATCGAGTTTGCGAACAGAGATGATTGTGCCCATCTAGGCACCGTCACAAACCTGAGTACATTTATTTCGTCACAGGTCTTGTCCGTCCTTCGCGAAGGCGTTTACCCCAAGGCCATTGAAGCTCGTCTGATTTCATTGCGGGACCTCTTCATCGATTTTCAGGCGGCGCTTCCCTTCGATGAGCAACGTCGACGGTTGCAGGCGGCTATGGTGCTGATTAAGGCGCTTCGGGCCGTGGACCGACAGGAGCTCATTCCGCGGAAGCATTCGCCAATGCGCGCTTCTTTAGGCTCCGAAGCGACGGATGCGCACCGGTCCGATCTTTGGAATCTTCCGATCCGATTCGTCAAAGGCGTCGGGCCGAAACGTACGAATGTCTTGCAACGATTGCATATCGAGACGGTGGAGGATGCGCTCTGGACCATCCCATGGCGCTATGAGGATCGATCCGTCATGACACCGATCGGAAATCTCGTGCCGGGGATGACGGCCTCGATCTGCGGGATGATCAGACAATGCGAGGCGAGACGAACGAGAAATCGGCGATTGAGCGTATTGGAAGTAGGCATCGAAGATTCGTCCGGGTGCACGCAGGTAGTTTTCTTCAATCAACCCTATTTGGAGGAAGCTCTTAAGGCGGGGACTCGCGTGATGATGACCGGTCGAGTGGTCGCAGGTCGACAAGGATGGATGGTCCCGCGAATAGATGTGGCGCAGTATGAAATCCTCGGAGAAGATGCCGAAGCGACGTTGCATGTCGGGCGAATCGTTCCGATCTATCACGAAACCAGAGGATGGACCTCTCGCCAGATGCGGGTGTTGGTGAAGAGTTTATTAACGGACCATAGGAGTGATCTCCTTGATCATTTACCTGTGTCGCTTCGAACTCGGCAACGGTTGATCCCGATTCAGGAAGCCTTCCATAATATCCACTTCCCCAAGACCGGCACCGATCTTCAGCTTCTCGACCGAGGAAAGACGGCGGCGCATCGGCGATTGGCGTTCGAGGAACTCCTCCTGCTTCAACTCGCCTTAGCCAGCAGGCATCGATCGGTGCACGAAGAGCCGAAGGAACTGCGGTTCAACCCGCGGACACCGCTTTTGCAACAGCTCGGCGGTCTCTTACCGTTTCGCCTGACGATGGCGCAGGATCGGGTCATTCGAGAAATATTCCGGGACATGATTTCGCCGCGTCCCATGAATCGTCTGGTGCAAGGCGACGTGGGGTCAGGAAAAACTGCGGTCGCTCTGCATGCATTGGTAATGGCCTGTGGGTCAGGCTATCAGGCCGCGCTGATGGCGCCGACCGAAATCCTGGCGGAGCAGCACTATCGAAATCTTTCCGGAACGTTGCAAGCGCTCGGACTTCACACGATTCTTATGCGCGGGGGAGAGAAAGCTTCGGTAAAGAAGGCGCACACTGAAGGGCTGGCATCAGGGGATATTCAGGTGGCGATTGGAACTCATGCCCTCATTCAACAGAAGGTCAGGTTCAAGAACTTGGGGTTGGCGGTGGTCGACGAGCAGCACAAGTTCGGCGTCCTGCAGCGAAAGACCCTGATCGACAAGGGCTACAAGCCTGACGTACTGGTCTTGACCGCCACGCCGATTCCGAGGACATTGGCGATGACGGTGTACGGTGACCTGGATGTATCAGTGATCGATATACTGCCCCCTGGCCGAAAGCCGGTGCGAACTTTTCTTTTTCAAGAAGCTCAGCGCCGGCGCGCCTATCAAATTATGCGGGATGAACTGCGTGCCGGCAGGCAAGCCTATGTGATTTATCCGCTGGTGGAGGAATCGGAAAAAAGCGACCTTCAGGCGGCCATTCAGGGGGTTGAACGGTTGCAGAACGGGGAATTATCCGAATTCCGTGTCGGCCTGTTGCACGGACGCATGAAAGCCGCGGAAAAGGAAGCGGTGATGACCGACTTTACAGCTGGAACGCTCCGGGTATTGGTCGCAACGACGGTCATCGAAGTGGGCGTCGATGTGCCGAATGCGACCGTCATCTTAATCGAACATGCCGAGCGGTTTGGTCTTGCACAACTGCACCAATTACGCGGACGAGTAGGTCGGAGCGATCAGCAGTCGTATTGCCTCTTGATGGCTCGAAATCCGGGGCGGAGGGGAATGCAGTTGGGAAGCCGCGTTGTAGGGAGTGAAGAATCTATGTCCGCGTCAAGAAAACGGCTGGAGGCGCTTGTCCGGTCCCACGACGGATTCGTCATTGCCGAGGACGATCTGCGGATTAGGGGCCCTGGAGAGTTTTTTGGTTTACGCCAATGGGGGATGCCGGAGTTTCGTGTGGCGAATCTGGTGCGAGACGGTGACCTGTTGCAGCAAGCCAGGCAGGAGGCCTTTTCGCTGCTGCAATCGGACCCGGGCTTGAAAGAGCCGGCCCATCAAGAATTGCGAGGAGCGATGCTGCGGAAATGGGAGAGGAAGCTCGAACTCGGATCGATAAGCTAGGACATCAATGGGAATCTTCCAGCGGCTGAAAGATGACGTGCGAGCCGGGATTGCCACCCTGCGGTTGGGGACGGTTCACGCTGCCGGCCGGGCATTGGAAGAAACAGAGTTGCTCCGCATGAGGCTGGAACTCCGCAAACTCGACCAGCAACTTTCAGATCTTTACAAAGACATCGGTGAGCGGGCAGTGGACATGAAAGAGCGGGGCGAAACGGCGGAGCGGGTCGTATACGACGCCGAAATTCTGCGTCTCGTGAAAGAAGTTGAAGTGCTCAGGGAGTCGCGGAAGAAACTGGAAGCGGAAATGGAAGGAATCCGGAACGAACAATGACCGAGCCTTATCAGCACGTGAGACGATTCGCCGGTATCGATATCGGCACCCTTACCTGTCGCTTGTTGATCGCGGAACTGGCCCCTGGAAATCCCCTCAAAGAACTTCGATCGGAACGACGCATTCTCCGATTAGGAGAAGGTGTCGATCGGACTCGCCGACTGAATCCAGCCGCGATGGATCGGGTCATTCAGTGCCTACAAGAATGGCGGAATCTCCTCGGTGATCATCATGTTGAGGCATCAGTGATCGTGGCCACGAGTGCTGTCCGAGACGCTGAGAATCGAGAAGAGTTTCTCCAGCGAGTCAAACGAGAGACCGGGTTTGAGGTTGAAGTAATTTCTGGAGCGGAAGAAGCCCGGCGAGCTTTACTCGGAGTTCGTTCCGGATTGCCGATAGGAGTGACAGAGGTCCTAGCAGTAGATATCGGGGGCGGGAGTACCGAATTCATTCTGGATCGACCTGGGCAAAAGCCCGTCATAAGATCAATGGATATCGGAGTTGTCCGTCTCTGCGAACGGGTGTTGCACCATGATCCACCGACTGATGAGGAAGTAAGACAGGCACGTGAGTGGGTAAAGCGAGAAACGAAATCAGCGGTTGCTGGTATGGGCGACTATGGGCAGGCGACATTCGTCGGCACCGCCGGCACGATTACTACCCTTGCTGCCATGGCTCAGAAGCTCTCTACCTACGAGCCGGCACGCATCCATAACTACCGGCTGGGATTGGAAACGATTCGCGAACTGGAGCAGATATTGCTTAGCAGAACGAAAGCCCAACGGGCCGGTTTGCCAGGCTTAGAGAAAAACCGCGAAGAGGTCATCGTTGCTGGTGCCATCATTATACGAACGATCATGGATACACTGGATCAGAAAGCATGTCTGGTGAGTGATTTGGGGTTGAGAGAGGGAGTATTGATTGATCTGGCGATGCGAACATGAAGGCATGTTTGAACTTAAGGCTTTTAGTATGCCCTGGCAGCGAGCGCGGGACCATTCTGGCTAGCTGTTTAGTCCCACGGTGTACTGGAGTCCAGTATCACCATGTACAACGAGAGGAATTATGGGACAACTACTCCACAGTTGCGCCCGCACGACGGAGGCAACCCGTCGAGCGATCCAGCATAGTCAAGAGAGCCTGACCGTTCTGGCGGCGCGTTATGGGATCAACGAAAAGACGGTGGCGAAGTGGCGTGTGCGCGGCTTTGTGCACGATGCCCCGATGGGGCCGAAGGACCTCGCCTCGACGGTTCTGACCAAGGCGGAAGAAGCGGTGTGCGTGGGCTTCCGCAGGCATACACTGCTGCCGCTGGACGATTGCCTGTACGGCTTGCAGCCGACGATCCCGCACTGTACCGCTCAACCCTGCACCGCTGCTATCAGCGGCATGGGATCAGCCGGTTGCCGAACCTGGAAGGCGTTCAACCGACGAAGAAGAAGTGCAAGGCGTATCCAATCGGATACTTCCATGTCGACAGTGAGTGGAGCGCTGGAAGCTAATACCTGAAAGGTGTTTTACTTCTGCGAATACCACCGATAGCCTTTGTTCACAGTGAATTGCACCTTCGGCACCCCGCCGGGTTTTTCCAGTAACAGTACTTTGAAGTCCTCGAGTCCGAACCAAGCAGGATCGGCAAGGTCGTGATAGTGCAGGCCTTGAAATTGGGGCAGGATGTCACCCAAGGCCTGTTGCAATTCCTTCTCGGTATAGGCGCGCACGGGGAAGGGATGGTTGATGGACTGACAGAAACGCTGGATGGCGTAAGTGGCGCCGGTGCAGAGGACTTTCGTGC
>DATIGP010000331.1:0-21717 GCA_035454625.1 Nitrospira sp. | reverse complement strand
CAGATGGTCAAAAACGAATCGGACTCGGGTAAACCCTAGCTCAATTGCACTTGTCCCAGGCACATAATGCGACAACTTGCGACAAAGATCGGTAGGCGATATGTCTGCTGATTGTCACCATTCAATTTCACTTCTTCATATGGGGGCATTATGAAACGCACCGGGTCTGCGGTATGGCAAGGTGATTTGAAGAGCGGGAAGGGCACTGTTTCCACGGAAAGCGGAGTCTTATCACACACACAATACTCGTTCTCAACGAGGTTCGAAAACGGCAAAGGCACCAACCCGGAAGAGCTCATCGCCGCCGCCCATGCCGGTTGTTTCACCATGGCGCTCTCGGCCCAGTTGGGCGAGGCAGGTCTGACTCCGGAGAAACTGGAGACGACGGCCACCGTCATCTTTGATAAGGTGGAGGCGGGGTGGACGGTGACGAATATCGCTCTGAACGTCAAGGGCAAGGTGCCTAAGGCCGATGAAGCGGCCTGGGACAAGGCCACGCAAGCGGCCAAGACCGGCTGTCCGATTTCCCGGCTTTTGAATACAGCGATCACCATGGATGCCAAGTTGGAACGTTGAGATCGCGACCGTTTCATTCAGTTGTGATGTGGCGGGGTAACCGGGTGTGCCCCGATGCGGCGGAACTCAGGGTCTCACTTTGAGCTGGAAGAAAACTTGGCGCAATCGTCAGTCCTACCGATAGGTCTCCCGCTTTATAACGGTACTCATGAGCACATCACGATTGAAAGACAGAGTCGCGATAGTCACGGGCAGCAACAGCGGGATCGGCAAGGCCATTGCGCTTCGATTCGCTCAGGAAGAGGCGAAGGTGATCGTTGCCGCGAGGCGATTGCCGTTATGTGAACAGACTGTCTCCCAAATCAGAGCGCAGGGTGGAGAGGCGTTGGCCATTCAAACCGACGTCGCTGATGAACGGCAGGTCGAGCGATTGATGGCTGAGACGGTGGCCAGCTACGGCAGAATCGATATTCTCGTCAATAATGCCGGTATCGGACAAGGAACCTATCTGGCTGAGACGAGTACTCAGGCATTCGATGAGGTGATGAACGTCAATTTGCGCGGCACGTTCTTCTGCTGTCGTGCGGGCTTTCGACACATGAAGCAGCATGGCGGCGGTGTGATAATCAACATGTCGAGCGTTGCCGGGCTGCAGGCCTGGGCGGGCATCGGAATCTACAGCGCGTCAAAGCACGGCATTATGGCGCTGACGAAATCGCTAGCGGACGAGGGCCGGTCCTGCCACATCAAGGTGAGTGCTATCTGTCCGGGGGCGGTAGCGGATGAGTTGGTAGACGGATCACTGGCTGACATCGAGCGTAGCGAAAAGATCGACCCCTTCGACATAGCTGAAGCGGCCCTGTACCTCTCGACGCTCGGGAAATTCGCCGTGGTGCACCAACTAGTGATCGATCGTCTAGGTGCTGAGTGGTGAGGAATGCGAGGGATCAAATGATCAGGAGGTAAGTATGGGCTCACACTCTTGAGGTGAGCCCTCCCATATGTTGAACGCACAAGTCCAACCAAGAAGGACTTTACAGGTATACTTGCTGATGATCTTCTTTGCGTCTCTTTAGATTCGTCCCGATGCGGGCACGCTCACGCTCATAGCCCACTGCCGTGTAATAGAGAGCACGATCGAAAAACTGGTTGAGGAGGTGCATCAACTCCAGCTCTCCGTGTAGTTCCATAGCACTATCTGACAAACCTTCCCGCTGGACAAACGCGCACATGTGCTCTTTCGTGGCGGTGATGGCCCAGAGGAAATGGCTATAGGCGACTCCCTGCGCGGCTCGCCGCGCGCCGAGCTCCGTGTAGCGGCGCTCGATCTCGGTCTCCGTCATGTCCATCAGCCAGTTATTCAGATTTTGGTAGATTTCGCGGGTGCGGGCTCGGAGTTCATCCGGCGGAACCTTGTGTAGGTCGCTGCAGCGGGGAGAACTCCATACTTTTTCGCTGAGCTCTCTAGCAAGCTGTTCGGAGTTTTTCTCAATCAGTTTCACTAACCGGCCAGCCAGCATAGCGCACCTCCATTGATTGGTTATGGAAGGAAATGCATGGGTACTCTTTGTTGCCGATGAAACATTACTTGAATGATAGCACCAACGTCAATGACACGTTTGTCGGGGCGGGAAGTTGCCGCCGTCTCAACATCTATGTTCAGGCAGATGCAACGCAAGGGGAACATCGGATTGTCCCGCCCGCCGGCCGCATCACGGACACGAAAGGTTCTATCAGATGTGGGACCGTCGGCTATATGTTGCCTTGAACTTACCCCTACCCATTTGCTATTCTGCGCTCACCTTCGGAGTCGACGTATCTCTTCCACATCACACACCATTCTTGAAGGAGTACTCACATGGCCGGCATCAAGCGGGCGTTGATCAGTGTTTCAGATAAGACCGGAGTCATCGAGATGGCGAAGGGACTGGAGGCGCTTGGCGCAGAAATTCTGTCCACGGGAGGAACGGCCAAAGCATTACGCGATGCGGGGGTGAAAGTGACGGATGTCGCGGTTTACACGGGATCGCCTGAAATTCTCGATGGCCGGGTGAAAACGTTGCATCCCAAGATTCATGGCGGTTTGCTGGGACGCCGGTCGCTTCCGACGCATGTCGAGCAGATGAATCAACATGGGATCGGTCCAATCGATGTGGTGGTGGTCAATCTCTACCCCTTTGAAGCCACGATCGCGAAACCCGATTGCCGTTTTGAGGATGCCATCGAAAACATCGACATCGGCGGGCCGTCCATGTTGCGGTCGGCGGCCAAGAATCATGACGATGTGTTGGTCGTCGTCGATCCATCCGATTATTCCCGGGTGTTGGATGCGGTGAACGGCAGTACCGTGACCCCGGCACTACGCCGCGAGTTGGCGATGAAGGTATTCCAGCATACGGCACGCTACGACGGATTGATCGCCGGCTACCTGGAGAAACACGCTCAGGCAAGGGAGGTCAAGTTCCCGAAAGTGTTGACGCTTCAGTTCGAGCTGGCGGAGTCTCTCCGCTACGGAGAGAACCCTCACCAGCAAGGCGCGTTCTATCGTGAACTATCCAGCAAGGAGCCCTCAGTTTCGCGTGGGAAGATTCTGCATGGCAAGGCGATGTCCTACAATAACTTCCTCGATGCGAATTCCGCCCTGGAGTTGGTGAAGGAATACGAAGAGACGGCCGTGGCGATCATCAAGCACAATAATCCCTGTGGTGTGGCACTTGGTGAGACGCCGGTGGGGGCTTACGTCAAGGCAAGAGAGACAGATCCTGTGTCTGCCTTCGGCGGGGTGATTGCTTTCAACCGGCCTGTGGACTTGGCGGCTGCCAGGGAAATCACGGCCACGTTTGTTGAGGTCGTGATCGCTCCAGGATTTCTTGAAGATGCATTGGCGGAATTGAAGCGGAAGAAGGATCTACGCTTGTTGGACGTGGGACCCTTGACGAAGGTGAAGCAGGAAGGATTTGACCTGAAGAAGCTGGTCGGCGGGCTCATCGTACAGGATCGAGACCTCGGGGTGTTATCGGATCTCCGGACCCTTGCCGTGCCGACCATTCGTAAGCCGACGGATGAAGAGTATGCCGCTTGCGCGTTTGCGTGGAAAGTTTGCAAACACGTCAAATCCAACGCCATCATTTATGCCAAACGGGACCAGACCGTTGGCATCGGGGCAGGACAAATGAGCCGCGTGGATTCCGTAAAGCTCGCGGCCATGAAAGCGCAAATGCCGGTGAAAGGTTGCGTCATGGCTTCGGACGCCTTCTTTCCATTCCGCGACGGCCTCGATGCCGCCGCCGAAGTCGGTATTACAGCGGTCATTCAACCTGGTGGATCGATCCGGGATGCGGAAGTCGTCAAAGCCGCTGATGAACATGGGATGGCGATGATTCTCACCGGCATGCGCCACTTTAGGCACTGAGAATAGAGGTTGAGGTCGTGGTTAATGTAAGGCCATGTTCCGCTACATGATCTCAACTTTATCTTTAAATTTCATCTCAACTAGCATCGTCGGGCCAGTGAACGTTCTTCCCGCCATCTAAACCATAAGCCATTCAAGAAAAGGTTTGTTGTGAAAGTTCTCGTGGTTGGCAGTGGTGGACGTGAGCATGCGATCGTGTGGAAGCTCGCCCAGAGTTCCCGCAAGCCGGTGCTTTACTGTGCCCCAGGCAACGCAGGAATTGCATCCCTCGCGACATGCATCCCGATTAAGTCGGACGACGTTGCCGGTCTGAAAGATTATGCTGTCCGAGAAAAGATCGATGTGACGGTCATCGGGCCTGAAGCACCGCTCGCGTTGGGGATCGTCGACGAATTTCGCAAGACTCGACTCAGAGTTTTTGGACCCACCAGATACGCAGCTCGTTTGGAAACCAGCAAGATCTTCTCAAAGGAGGTCATGGCACAAGCCGGGATCCGAACGGCTCATGCCAAAAGTTTCGAGAAAATCACGGATGCATTAGCCTATGTGGAGCGCCAGAAGTTACCGGTCGTGATCAAAGCGGATGGGTTGGCTCAAGGAAAAGGTGTCATCATTGCAACCACTCGTCAGCAAGCCCAGCAAGCACTTGTCGATTCGATGGAAAGGGCGGTGTTCGGTCAAGCCGGTAGACAGGTGTTGATCGAACAGTTTCTCGACGGTGAAGAACTGACGATCATGGCATTTACCGACGGCAGAACCGTAATCCCAATGCCACCGGCGCAAGATCATAAGCGGGTAGGTGATGGTGACACGGGCTTGAATACCGGTGGGATGGGTGCCTACTGCCCGGCACCGTTAGGAACCGCCGATATCCAGGAACGGGTCCGTCACGAAATTCTGCAGCCCATGGTGGATGCCATGGCAAGACTTGGATCGCCCTTCCAAGGGGTGTTATATGCAGGACTGATGGTGGTGAATGGAACGCCCTACGTCCTCGAATTCAACGCTCGTATGGGAGATCCAGAGACACAGGTTGTCCTTCCCTTACTCAAGAGCGATTTTCTCGATGTTATCGAAGCGGTGGTGGACCATCGGCTTGACCAAGTGTCCGTCGAGTGGCATCCGGACGCGGCGGTCTGTGTGGTGATGGCATCCGGAGGTTATCCCGGTTCTTATCGGCCAGGGATGGTCATCTCAGGACTTCCCTCACCAACCATTTCGTCGGACTCTTCAGTGGTGTTTCATGCGGGAACGGCATGGAAAGGAAACGACCTCATTACAGCTGGCGGCCGCGTTCTCGGCGTTCTCGGTCGAGGACGGGCATTGTCCGAGGCACAATGCGAGGCCTATCGTATCGCCAAGACGATCTCCTTTGAAGGATGCCATTTCAGGTCGGATATTGCGCACCGGGCTCTTAAGGCATAATTTCCGACAGCCCACTGGACTTGAACGAGCGAGTCAGCAATTGCATCACGCCTGCCGCCGAAGTAGACCCTGCCTGCCGACAGGTGGCTAGATCCGAACAGCCTGGGCCATTCCTCCTCTTAGCCAATTCAGGCGATCTGTTAGAATATCCTCCCGCGATGGTGCTTGCGCAACATGCGAGACTGATAGAAATGTCTATCCAACTATTGGGTGAGGAACGATCATCTTTCATTAATGAGGAAAAGCCATGAAATGCCATACGCCACGTTTATTCGGTACAGTTGTGGCTTTCAGCTTGGCACTTGGGCTTGCGGGATGTGATTATTGGCCTCCCGCCTTGCAAGCTGAAATTGAACAATTGCGTTCCGAAACTCAAACCCTGTCCATAGAGAAGACTCAGCTTCAAGCTCAGGTCACTGAGTTGTCCAAGAGCAAACAAGAACTACAAGGACAGATCGATGAACTGAGCCGCATCAATCGGGAAAAGAACGGAATGATCACCAGCCTCCAACATCAGTTGGATACGGCACGCGCGAGGATGTTGAAGGCGATGGCTCCCAAGTCACCGTCGCACAGAACATCGACCAAACCAACCGTGAAGGCCGCGCGTAAGCCACTTACCAAGAGCGGCACTCCCGGAGCAGTCGGTGTCCGATAATCGGCTCTTTGGCCGATTATGAGGATGACGAAGTCGTTGAACCGGATGCGGGCGATGATGAGCTGGTGGCGGCCGGTGACGTCCCAGAAGAAGGCGAAGATGCTGCAGGTGCTGCCGAAGCTGACTCCTTCTTCTCTCCCGCCTTGGTCGTAGCGGTTTCGCCAGCTGTCTCTGACGGCGGTTTCAGTTTGTCGGAGTAGTCGGTGATATACCAGCCGCTCCCTTTAAACATGATCCCAGGCGATGAAATCAGCCGTCTGAGCGCTTTCCCGCATCGTTCGCACGTTGAAAGCGGCTCATCTTTGATGCTTTGCTTGATTTCGAAACGATTCGAACAGCTGTCGCACTGATATTCATAAATCGGCACCGTTTCCTCCTCTTTCCCTTTGCATAGAGTTCGATACGCCTACCTACTTCAACTTTGCGAACGCTTGCTCCAATCGCACAAGTCCGCGGGCGATGTTGTCCATACTCGTGGCATAGGATAACCGAAGATGCTCTGGACTTCCAAATGGTTCACCAGGTACGACCGCGATTCGGGCGTCATGCAAGAGATAATGCGCCACGTCATTCGGGGTCTTTAGTACACCCGATGGACCACGCTTTCCCAACACGCCTTTTATACTCGGGAACGCATAAAATGCCCCACTCGGCATGCGACATGATACACCCGGAATCTTGTTTAATCCTTCCACGATGGCGCACCGACGACGGGAAAATTCCTCCACCATTTTTCGAGTGAATTGTTCCCCGAGGCGCAACGCAGCAACTGCGGCCTTCTGCGAGATCGAGCAGGGATTCGAGGTGCTCTGACTTTGGATATTGGCCATCGCAGTGATAAGGTCTTTTGGACCGGCCGCATATCCGATCCGCCATCCTGTCATGGCATAAGATTTCGACACGCCGTTGATAATGACGGTTCGTGTGGCAATCTCCGATCCCAACGAGGCTATGCTGATGTGTTTGGCCCCGTCGTACAGGACCTTCTCATAGATCTCATCGGAGATGATAAGGAGATCGTGCCGGACCGCCGCTGAGGCGATCTCTTCCAGCGTCGCCCGATCATACGTTGCGCCGGTAGGGTTGCACGGGCTGTTTACGATGATGGCTTTGGTTCTCGGTGTAATGAGTCGTTCTAACTCTCGAATATGGACTGCGTAACCGTCCTCCTCTTTGGTCGGTAACAGAACGGGGGTCGCATCGTTGAGAAGAGCCTGGTCCGAATAGGAGACCCAGTAGGGGATCGGAATGATAATCTCGTCACCCGCTTCCAGTAAGGCCTCCGCCAAATTATAGAGCGAATGTTTCGCCCCGCAGGAGACGAGGATTTGAGATTTCTCATACCGAAGCCCAAGTTCAGTCTGAAATTTGTCGGCAATCACTCCCCGCAGCTCATCGATCCCAGACGATGGTGTATATTTGGTAAACCCCTCGCGTATGGCCGCTTCTGCCGCAGCCTTCACCGGCTCCGGCGTATCGAAATCCGGCTCGCCGGCCGAAAAGTCAATGACATCTAACCCCTGCGCAGCCATGGCTTTGGCCGTTGCAGCCATGGCCAGCGTCGGAGAGGGCGCAATACGACTGACACGTGTTGCCAATTTCATGATTTGAGACTCCGAATACGAGCTTGTAGACGCCGGGCTACATCTGGATGGAGAAAGTCGATCAAGTTTCCACCATGTTGTGCCACGTCCTTGATGATCGTTGAAGACAAGTACGAATACTCTTCACTGGGCATCAAGAACACGGTCTCGACCGTCTTCGCAAGCTTCCGGTTCACCAGCGCCATCTGAAACTCATGTTCGAAATCAGAAATGGCACGCAAGCCACGGATGATTGCATGGGCTCCTGAACGTTCGACATAGTTGACGAGCAAGCCATCGAACGGTGTGACCTCGACCCGTCCCACATCCTTCATGACCAGCTTCACCATGTCAAGGCGTTCCTCCCAATTAAACAGCGGATGTTTCGAAGGATTCGGAGCCACGGCCACTACCACCTTGTCGAATACCCGGAGGCTGCGGGTAATGATATCCGTGTGGCCATGCGTAATAGGATCGAAGGTCCCCGGATAAATGCCGATTTTCATGTCTGCACGGTCTGTGGACGGAAGTAAAGGGACAAGGCCGTATCACCGTAGCGATATCGGCGCAAAAACACAGTGCATCCCACTGACAGAGGTAAAACATCCCTGGCAGCATGTTCTATGATGAGCCTTGAGCCGGGGGCAAGTAGATCATCGGTCCTTGGTTCAGTCAACAGTAACGGAAGCTCCGACGCCTCAGCATAGGGTGGGTCGGCAAAAACAATATCATAGGGACCGTTCCACTGACTGGGATGACTGAGAAATTGTTGAATAGTCTGGGTCCGCACGGCTATTTCATTAACGATATGACAAAGCTTCATGTTCTGCTGCAGCAGTTTCAATGCACCAGCGTTTGACTCAACAGACGTGACATGCGCAGCTCCACGGCTTACGGCTTCGATCCCCACGGCACCAGTTCCGGCATAGAGATCCAAAAACCGGCAGTTCGTAAGACGGGTGCCGAGAATAGAAAAGAGGGCTTCTTTAACGCGGTCAGAGGTTGGGCGAAGAGCAAGTTTTTGCGGCCCGTAGAGTCGTCGACCTCGGTGGGCGCCTGCGATTACACGCATACCAGACAACATCGTTTTGAGTGACAAACACTAACATAGCGTTTTTGCAAGGGTCAAGGAATGCGTGGAACAAGGTTTCACTTATAAGTTGCAATTCAGCAGGTAGGGTATTCGTACTTTTGACCGTCTTGATGCAGAAGACTATACTGTAATGCGATCGTAGTCAGTTACAGGAGGAAGATACGATCGCACTAGGTTAGATGGCCTTAGGCAGCCGGGACTGTGACTATAAGCTGTAAGGATTTTACCGAATGGCCACAGTTTGAGATTCGCGAGCTGCGAGGCTCTTTCTACGGTTGTTGGAGATAGTGCGGTCGATGATGGCGCCGCAATTAATACATTTCCATGCATAGAACACGAGAAAGAAATCAGAAAACCGTTCCAACATCATCATTCCTTTACACTTTGGACATTCCATTGATCCCTCCCAGGTGGTTACGTTCACAGCTGCGGCAAACTGAAGCAAGAGCTGCACCAATTTGTCATGTTTTATTATTTCAATGAGTTATGGACTACGTATTTGCCTGAGGAAGGAAAATTCTCTCGATTTGCCAGTACAAAAGAGTCCGGAGCGTCAATTTTTTGTCACCTGAGGGCTTTCGTGGCAGGCAAGCGACCTAGCAAGGGTATTGGGTATTGGCCAGAGACTGAACGTCCTCGTGAACGTCTTCTTTCCAAGGGGTCTGAAGCTTTATCAGATGCTCATCTCCTTGCCATCCTGCTGAGAACCGGACGCCGCGATTCGTCCGCCGTGCAGGTGGCCATCGAACTCCTAAATCATGTAGGCGGGGTGGGGGGATTGGCAGCCTGCGGTATTGAAGAACTCTGCGCGATCCCTGGCGTCGGTCCTGCTAAAGCGGCTCAACTTAAGGCTGCATTGGCACTAGGGAGACGGTCGATGGCTGTTCCCATGTCCACTGGCACTCGAATATCTTCGAGCGCAGATCTGTTCAGACATTTCCATCCTGCACTCCGCGATGTGAAACGCGAGCTTTTCAAGGTCGTGCTGTTGGACGCGAAAAATATGGTGATTAAAGAGGCCACGGTCTCAGAGGGAAGTCTCACACTTAGCATCGTGCATCCACGCGAGGTCTTTGCGCTTGCCGTACGTGAATCAGCAGCTGCCGTCATCTTTCTCCATAATCATCCCAGCGGAGATCCCACTCCAAGCCCAGAAGACAGGCGACTGACCGATCGATTGGCAACGGCCGGCACGCTCTTGGGAATCCGCGTATTGGACCATGTGATTATTGGAGACGGGCGATATGTGAGTTTCGCCGACGAGGGATGGCTGACGGATCGGGGTATTGACCGCGATGTCTCTTGAAGTCACGTCGATAAGAACACAGGTCCGATAAACATGAGGAAACGAATGGCATAAATCCATACTTCACAAGGAGGGCGGACTATGGACACGGCCCGTCTGGATTCCATCAAAAACGTGGCTATTGTATCCAACGCCGGTGCAGGCAAGACTTCCCTCAGCGAGGCCTTGCTTTATGTCGGTGGAGCGATCCCCATGCTAGGTTCTGTAGCGCATGGGACCACCGTTTCGGATTTTGAGGCTGAAGAGCTCCGTCATCGCAATTCTACCAGTACCAGTCTCCTTCAATTCACGTGGAACCATACCAGCATCACTCTAGTTGATCCCCCCGGTGCACTCGATCTTCTCGGTGAACCGCTCGCCGCCCTACAGGCTGTTGATGCGGTCGTCCTTATTCTAAGCGGAAACATGGGAGTGAGGACCGAGCTGGCACGGCTGTGGGCTAGAATCAAAGAGTTGCACCTTTCTTGTCTGGTGTTCGCGAATGGAGTCGATAAGGAAGGCACAACATTCGAAAGCGCTCTAGAGGTCTGCCGCAACCAGTTAGGCTGTACGCCAATCCCTATGACGTTGCCTGTCCACCAAGGCGTGAATTTGGACGGGGTAATAGATGTTCGACATGGAAAACTGGTACGGTCAGGGCCGAACTCCGCCAAAGCAGATCACGTACAGATTCCAACAGAACTGGAGAAGACTTTCAGCGGAGCGCACAAGCAACTTGTGGAAGCCGTCGCGGAGAGCGGGGAAACCCTATTGGAGACTTACTTGACTCAGGGCGATCTAAACCAGGAAGACCTTCTGCAAGGACTCCGGCGCGATATTCAGACGAACCAATTTCTTCCCGTGTATGCGGGATCCGCCACTCGCAATGTAGGGGTGTGGTCTTTGTTGGATGCCATTGTCGCCTTATTACCGTCCCCCTCGGACCGTGGTCTGGTGCATCCATGGCGCGGCATCCACCCCGAGACTCAGGAAGGATATGATCGAAAGGGAAGTCCGCAGGAGCCGTTTTCAGCCTATGTCTTTAAAACGATCATCGACCCATTCATTGGCCGACTGTCCTATTGCCGCGTCGTGTCGGGAATTCTTCAGGCCGACGCGACGGTATTAAATACTTCAAAACATGTGCGGGAAAAGCTCGGGCATTTCTACACTGTATTAGGCAAACGCCACGTGGGCGTCGACTCCGCACGAGGGGGAGAGATTGTGGCGATCGGGAAACTGAAAGACACGCATACCGGTGACACGCTGTGTCAAGAGAACGCTCCCATTTGTTATCCCATGCTGAGTTTGCCAAAGCCGATTTTGTCGTTCGCAATTGAAGCCAAGTCCAAGACGGATATCGATAAGGTTAGCCTTGGCTTGCATAAACTCATCGAAGAGGATCCTACTTTGGAATTTGCGCGCAATGCGGAAACTAAGGAGATGGTGCTCAGCGGCATGGGGCAATTCCATATCGATTTGGCTCTCGAAAAACTCCATCGAAAGTTCGGAGCCGAGGTTGTGCTTCATACGCCGAAGGTTCCGTATAGGGAAACGCTCAAGACGAAGTCACAGGCACAGGGGAAGTACAAGAAACAAACCGGCGGTCATGGGCAATACGGCGATTGCTGGCTCGAAGTGGGTCCACTCCCGCGCGGTACGGGATTTGTATTTGAAAATCGCGTGGTTGGAGGAGCGATTCCTCGAAATTTCATTCCTGCCGTGGAAAAAGGAGTCCTTGAGGCCATGCAGGAGGGAACATTGAGCGGCTTTCCGGTCGTCGATGTGCGGGTCACGGTCTATGATGGATCTTACCATGTGGTAGATTCGTCCGAAATGTCTTTTAAAATCGCAGGATCGATGGCATTTAAGAAAGCCATAGAGACCGCACATCCAGTGTTACTTGAGCCTGTCATGATGATTGAAATTGATGCGCCCACCGACGCGGTCGGAGTGGTCATGGGAGATTTGAGCGGCCGACGAGGTCGAATCGTGGCTGTCAATGCGCAAGACCATGCCGAACACATCACCGCCTTAGTGCCGCTCGCTGAGCTGCTTCGATATGCGACAGCCCTCAATGCCATGACTGGAGGTCGGGGGAGCTATGCCATGGATTTCGCACACTACGATGAAGTGCCACGAGAATTGGCAGCAAAGATTATTGAGCGGCATAGGGTGGAAATCCAGGCTGCTACAGCCCACTGACTTCGTCAGTCCGAGGATTTCAGCACGACATAAAATGCGCGGTTTTCACGAAGCACACGGAGCAACAGTGTATCGCCACGTCGGGACCGAGCAATGGCTGAGGTAAATTCACCTATGGAGGACACTTCTATACGATTGACCTCCTTAATCAGGTCACCTTCCCGGAGACCTTCGGCTTGAGCCTGACTGTTGGGTTCGACCTTTGCGATCAGCACACCTTTCGACTCGCGGAGCTGGAACCTCTCCGCCAGGGTCGCTGTGACGTCTTGAAGGTCAAGACCAAGTTTGACGCCTAACTTCTCCTCCTGTCGAGGCAGGGAGGCCATGACGGGTGTATCACGCCGCTCGGTGAGAGGGACGTCTATCGTCAAGCGTTTCAGATCGCGTATGATTTCTACCCTTGAGGTCGCCCCCGGAGTACGCGTTGCGATGAGACGAGACAGTTTATTCGGAGAATCAACTACGGCTCCGTCAATCCGGATGATGACATCGCCCGGCTTGATACCAGCCAACGCTGCAGGATCATTGTCAAACACTTCATTGACAAGCACCCCTTCGCCTTCGGTAACTCCAAATTTTTTGGCCAAGTCGGCCGTCAGCGGTTGAATCCCAACGCCAAGCCAGCCCCGCACCACCTTGCCCTTGGCAAGTAACTGTTCGATCACCTGCTTGGCCATGTTTGAAGGGATGGCGAAACCGATGCCTTGGGCAAAATTGATGATCGCCGTATTGATGCCGATCACCTCGCCCCGCAAATTAAAGAGCGGACCTCCGGAATTTCCAGGGTTGATCGATGCATCGGTCTGAATGAAATTTTCGTACCGCGAAAGGTTGATGTTTTCGCGGCCGATGCCACTGACCACACCGAGCGTTACGGTCCGGTCCAGCCCGAATGGATTTCCCACGGCCAACACCCATTGGCCGACCTTGACACCAGCTGAATCACCGAATCGCGCGCTGGGCAGCGGTCGGTCGGTGGTCACTTTAAGCAGGGCTAGATCGGTGTCGGGATCTTTACCGATCACATGAGCGATGAGCTTCGTCTTATCAGAAAAGCGCACTTCGATTTCAGACGCATCACCGATCACATGGTTATTCGTCACGATATGGCCTTCACTATCTACAATTAGGCCCGAGCCGGAGCCTGACGCGTTCGGCGTACGCTCGCCAGGGCCTTCGCGCAGTCTGCCTGCACTGGTGATGGGAAACAGATTGACGACAGAAGGCTTGGCCTCCTCAGCAAGCTCGGTAATGACGATTTGGATCTCTTCCAGCATGCGAATGCCAGGCGAGTCGGCCGATAACGCCTCAGCCCGTCCGCCTCCTAGGACGTATGGAAGGAGGATGGAAACTAAACAGAGGAGAACACGTGATGACGCGATTGCGACGGCTAACATCGAGCGTTATTGTATCTGATCTCTGTCCATGTGCCTACTCGTCAACGCCGATCTCGTCAGCGAGCTGGTTACGGGACGCTGGCCGGTAAACCAAAAGAGGAGTTGGTCGAGTTCAGTCTCAGCACCGATCAAGACCACGATGTCGCCTGGTCGGAAGAGGAGGTCGTTGGTCGGAGCCAACAGAAAAGGTCCTCGTAATATCGTGGCCACGTATGCTGAAGGAGAGTGCGGGAGCGCGCTCAGCGGTTGTCCCACTGCAGCTGCGCCTCGAACAACGGTCAGTCGTTCAATGCCGCCCGAACGAAGTGTTAAATCGCGTTGAAGTGAAAGCAATTCCTGGTGGACCGCGTCAATCTTGAGTTCGCGAATCTGGGCATCAACTCCTATCAACGACTGCTTTAACTTTTGGACACGAGACGTGGCATCGGTAAGCGTCTGATTCATCACACTGACAACGGGATTGGGCTGATTCTGATACAGCAGTCGATCCGAAACCTGCTCGGCGATTTGTTCGCCGATCTTGGCTGTGACATCGTCAATCTGCTGGAGCAAAGCGGAAGCGTGCCAATGGAGACGAATAATCTGAACTTTTCGATTGACCTGCTCGGAAATAGCGAGAATAGTTTCGTAGAACGCATGCCCGGTAATGGAAAGTTCTTTATGTATACGGCCTAGGAATTCGAATGTCATGAGTCTGATAAGGTATATTATGTTAACTATTTGCTTTTGTTGCCTGTATGATTATGAACATTTATGACTTTCTCCTGCCCTATTCCCCTTACTTCATAATCAATAGCAGCTCGGAGGTCAATCGCGTAGAGAATAACAAATTGTTCATAACGTTAAGCTCTCTCCTTCTATCTCAGGCACGATGGTTTGCAAACACTCGGTGACGCTCGTATATTGAGCCATGCATTGCACGAGATGTAAAACCAAAGCTGTTCTCAAATTACCACGTCACAACGCGGCGTTCTGCAAGGATTGTTTTTATACTTTCGTGCAGGACCAGGTTCTCAAAGCGGTAAGGACTCAAAAGATGTTCGAAACAACTGATCGTCTCCTTGTCGCCGTTTCAGGCGGCAAGGACAGTTTGGCCCTCTGGGATATTCTTCTGAAGCTGGGCTATAAGGCCGACGCATTGTATGTGAACCTCGGGATCGGAGACTATTCCGAGTCATCACGAAGAAAGGTCGTGCACTTTTCCGAGACCGTGGCGGCAGGACATGGTGCCATGCTTCACATCCATACGGTCGAGCATGAAGAAGGGGCAGGAATTCGTGAGTTGGCTATGATAGCCCACCGTCCAACTTGCTCGACGTGCGGCACGATCAAACGTTATCAATTCAACCATGCTGCAATCCGGCATGGATACGATGTCATGGCCACGGGACATAATTTAGATGATGAAGCGGCTCGACTACTCGGGAACGTGCTGCATTGGCAGAATGAATACCTTGACAAACAAGGTCCAAGTCTTCCCGCCTCTCTCGATGGATTCGCCAAAAAAGTAAAACCTCTGTATCGTTTGACTGAACGTGAATTGGCGGCCTATTGCGTCCTGAATAAAATCGACTATGTCGTTGAGGAGTGTCCGATGGCGAAAGGAGCACGCACGCTTCTTTACAAAGATGTGTTGAATCGCCTGGAAACGGAGTCGCCTGGCACCAAACAAATGTTTTACTGGAGGTTTCTTGAGAAATCTCGCGCGACCGAGGCCCCCACAAGCGTCCTGGAAAAAGATCGCTCTTATTTATACCCCTGCTCTCTCTGTGGCCAGCCTACCACGGCCGAGACCTGCTCCTACTGTAAACTTATGGCACGGGCGAAAGCTTCGACTACTGATTGACCCATTCGGCCCTTGCAAAGCATTACTACAGTCCGTAAGCTGATCCATAACATTGTTCGATCACATAGAACGTATGGCAACTACCCCTCGCGATTACTATCAGATTTTAGGTATTCCCCGAACCGCCTCCCCTGACGACATCAAGAAAGCATTTCGACGGCTGGCCCGGCAGTATCATCCCGATCTCCACGCGGGTGCAAAGAAGGCCGAAATGGAAAAGAAATTTAAGGAGCTCAATGAGGCGCAGGAGGTACTGACCGATCCAGAGAAGAGAAAGAAGTATGATCAGTTTGGAGCCGATTGGGATCAAGCACAAGCCTTCGAAAAAGCCCGTCAGCAGGCCAGGACGCAGGGTTCCAATACTCCATGGGGTTTCGAAGGAGACTACGGCAGCCAGGCTGGCGGCGGATCCACAGACCAATTCTCCGATTTCTTTGAGAGCCTTTTTGGAAAGCGTGGACGCGGTGGATCCGGGCGCAGCGGCTCTGGAGAGCCAGGAGAGGACATCGAAACTGAAGTCCAACTAGGATTGCGTGAGGTGCTGACCGGTGTCACTAAGCGAGTGAATCTGCGGGAACCCCGGACGTGCTCCACCTGTCTGGGAATTGGCACCGTGCGTGGCCGATCTTGCGCAACCTGTCTGGGAACTGGAATGACGACGGAACACAAGACCATTGAGGTGCGAATTCCGGCTGGAGTACAGGACGGAACGCGTGTTAGGGTCGGAGGAAAGGGACAGCCAGGAACAAACGGTGGAAAACGCGGAGACCTCTATCTTCATGTGGTCATTCCTTCCGATCCCGTCTTTCGTCGGCAAGGTTCGGACTTGCATGTCACCCTGCCTGTCTTTCCTTGGGAAGCCGCGCTTGGAGCTGAGGTAACCGCTCCAACCTTAGCCGAGCCGGTCAAAGTCAAAGTTCCACCGGGAAGCAAGGCCGATGGGAAACTCCGGCTTAAGGGAAAGGGGCTACCCTCTGCCACAGGCGGGTACGGCGATCTTTTTCTGACACTGCAAATTGTCCTACCGGCCGGTATCAGCGAAGAAGAACGGATGTTGTACGAACGTTTGAGCAAGCAACGGCATCCGGATCCACGACAGGAGCTCCTCTATAACGCCCAGCGGCGGTGAGCCGAAAGGCCGGTTACTCTAGCGATAGATTTCGAGTCGAGAGACTCGCTTGCGTTGCGCTGACTGCTATGGCAAGCTTTGGCGTCAGGACCTCTTAACCAAAGGAGGAATGCATGAAGTCTGTAATGAGGGCCATCACTGCCGCTGCAATAACTTCGGTATGCCTATTGGTATTGGGCGTGCCAAGCCTCTTGGCCAATGATCCCGGCTATGGTCATTCTGGAGGGGCACACGGCGGTTGGGGAGGACATGGGTACGGAAAAAGCACGATGCACAGTGGCACCGGGCATCTGATACGGCACCTATTGAAACATGAAAAGGATATCGGACTGACCTCCGAACAGGTTTCCAAATTGAAGGAGATCCAGCTCAATCTCGACAAAGCGCGTATCAAGGCCGAAGCCGACATTCAAATCACGGAACGCGAACTGAAAGCCTTGACAGATGATGAGCAATCCGATCTCGCCGCAATCGAAACCAAACTGAGACAAAGCGAAGACCTGCAAGTCGGACTACGGATGACATCCATCAAAACTCGTCGAGATGTGATGGGCTTGCTGACGCCTGAACAGCGTGCGAAGGAAAAATCCGAGCACGACAAGGCGATGCAGCAGCACAGAGGATATGGCACTCCCCATGGAGGTGCAATGCCGCATGGCGGGAGTCCTCACGGGGCCAATCCCCATGGTGCAAATCCGCATGGCGTCAATCCGCATGGGAAGAGTCCCCATGAAGCGGTTCCTTCTGCACCGTCAAGCAATCTGCCCGTGCAGTAATGGAACCACGAAGACCGATGAAAAAAGACGTACGGCTCCAGAGTCACGACCTTTTGGTCGGGCCCGGCCGCGCCCCGGCAAGGGCCATGCTAAAAGCCGTGGGCTTTACCGATGATGACCTTTCAAAACCTCTCGTCGGCGTGGCCAATACATGGATAGAAGTCATGCCATGTAATTTTCATTTGCGGCGGCTTTCGGAGCGCGTGAAAGCCGGCATCAGAGCGGCCGGTGGTACTCCGATCGAATACAACACCATCGCGGTATCCGATGGAATCTCGATGGGCACCGAAGGGATGAAGGCTTCCCTGATCAGCCGCGAGGTTATCGCAGATTCGATCGAGCTCGTCGCGCGTGGACATTTGTTCGATGCCGTAGTCGCCCTGTCCGGATGTGATAAAACGATTCCCGGAACCGTCATGGCTCTTGCTCGATTGAATCTGCCATCCTTGATGCTATACGGTGGCTCGATCATGCCGGGACAGTTTCAAGGACATGATGTGACCATTCAGGATGTCTTTGAAGCAGTCGGCAAGCACGCGTCGGGAAAGATGACCGACGTGGAGTTGAAGGAGCTGGAAGATCACGCCTGCCCGGGACCTGGAGCCTGTGGAGGCCAGTTCACGGCCAATACCATGGCCATTGCCTTTGAATTCCTCGGCATTTCACCGATGGGCCGCAACGGGATACCTGCCATGGACGTTCGGAAAGATGATGTCGCATTTGAGTGCGGCAAGATGGTGATGGATCTCGTAAAGCAGGACCTACGCCCCCGCCGGATCATCACCCGAAAGTCATTGGAAAACGCGATTGCTGCCGTTGCCACAACCGGGGGGTCGACGAATGCAGTTCTTCACCTGCTAGCCATCGCCCGTGAGTCCGGGATCAAGCTGAGCATCGACGACTTCGACAAGATCAATCGCAAAGTTCCCTTGCTGGCCGACCTCAAACCGGGAGGCCGCTTTGCTGCAGCCGATCTCTATGCCGCCGGTGGGACAACTCTGGTGGCCAAACGATTGCTCGAAGCCGGACTGCTCCATGGAGATCAGCCCACCGTCACAGGTCGAACAATCGGCGAAGAGGCATCACAAGCTCGTGAAACACCCGGGCAACAAGTCTTGCGTCCCCTCTCCCACCCCATCAAACCGACAGGCGGTCTGGTCATTTTGAAAGGCAATCTGGCGCCGGAAGGCTGCGTGGTGAAGGTTGCCGGTCATTCAATGACCAAGTTTCAAGGACCGGCAAAAGTCTTTGATCGGGAGGAAGATGCGTTCGTCGCGGTCAAGGCGGGACAAATCAAATCCGGCGACGTCGTCGTCATTCGGTATGAAGGCCCGGCAGGAGGACCAGGCATGCGCGAGATGTTGGGCGTGACGGCTGCCATCGTGGGGGCAGGTCTCGGAGATTCCGTCGCGCTGCTCACGGACGGCCGGTTCTCAGGAGCAACACATGGACTGATGGCCGGGCACGTAGCCCCTGAGGCTGTGAGGGGAGGATCGATTGCGGCGATCAAGAACGGAGACACGATTACTTTCGATATTCCCAAACGCCGCCTAGACGTAGCTCTCTCGCAAAAAGAGATGGCCGCTCGGCTAAAGAAAGTCAAACCGCGGGTGCCGCGCTATACCTCGGGTGTGATGGGAAAATATGCCAGACATGTCTCATCCGCCTCTGAAGGCGCCATCACGAGCTAAATCACTTCCGGGGTATCTTTCTTGTCCATGATCCGACGTAAAGATGGATCTAGCGGAAATCCCGTCGTTGAAAGATAACCGAAGCGAGCATCAAGAGGAACACTGTATAAGCCATTCCATAGGCAGCGATCAGAACCAGGTCACCGGCCGGAACCTCAAGCTGATGCGTCACGTGCCCTTTTAGATTGAATTGATCCAGGTTCGGCAGAACATAGTACATGCCCTCCAGCACCATCTGACCTGCACCCTCCATCTTCCGGCCGAACGCCTTTAAATCAGGCGTCAGGTGGCCAATTACATAAATGGCCAAGGTAAAAATCGCACTGAGGGTCGCGCTCGAAAAAGTCGAGAATAAGAGTGCGACCGCAGTGATCACCATGAATTCCAGCATAATCAGACCGAGAGCCTTGAACAGCAAGGCATGGATGGGGACGTCTTGAAAGTACAGCACCGCCAGCAACCCAGACGTCATAATCGCCGTATTGATTGATAACGTGAGACAAAGGCCCAGATACTTTCCCAACAGGAATTGAAATCGGGCGACGGGTTTGGAGACGATGGTGTAAATTGTTTTCTTTTCGATCTCCTTGCTGACCAGGCCGATGCCGACGAAGATCGCGATCAATACTCCAAAGAAATTAATGCTGCCGAGCCCAATATCCAAGATCAATCGATGAAACTCCCCTAACGTCAAGCGCATCAAGATCAGCGAACTGCCGATCATCAAGAGAGCGAAGATCACCAGATTGTACAGCAGCTTGTCTCGGAGATTCTCGCGAAACGTGTTGAACGCGATCGAAAGCACCTTCATCAGACCCGAACCTCCACTGGCTGCTGTACCCCGGTGGCCTTTCGAATAAACAGATCTTCGAGTGAGGCCTTGTGCGGGGTGAGCGCCACCAGCTTCGCCTTAGCTGAGCGGATCACATCGAGCGCCTGATCCACATTTTGCTGGCTTGCCAACACTACCATGACTCGCTCGCCTTGAAGAACGACTTTACCGGCCAACGGTTTGATCCGTTCGAGCGCCTCAGGTAGCAGCCGGTCGATCACCATTTCCACCTCATGAGTAGTGTCGCCCGCAATCAATTCCGACACGTGCCCGCAGGCAACCAACTTACCCTTCATGATCATGGCCACCCGGTCGCACAGCAGTTCGGCATCGTGGAGGATATGCGAGCTGAACATCACAGTCTTGCCGGATTCTTTGAGCCTGAGAATCAGATCGCGGACTTCTTTTCGCCCGATCGGGTCCAGACCCGACATCGGCTCGTCCAAGATAACCAGCTCCGGATCATTGATTAAGGCTTGCGCGATTCCTACGCGCTGCAACATGCCTTTCGAAAACTTTCGCAACTGCAGATCACGAGCATGGGTCATGCCGACGAGTTCCAACAGTTCGTCAATGCGCTTGTTAAGCGTAGATCCTATTAGCCCAAAAAGATGACCGTAGAATCGCAAGAATTCTCGGCTGGTCAAATAGTCATAAAAATATGGAGATTCTGGCAGGAAACCGACTTTAGCTTTGGCAGTTGGGTCGCCGACTGGGCGACCAAACAGAGTTGCCGTTCCTCCACTCGGATAGACCAAGCCCATTAGCATCTTGATCGTCGTCGTCTTCCCCGCTCCATTCGGCCCGAGGCATCCAAAGACTTCTCTTCGCCTCACCTCAAGCGACAATCCGTCAACCGCCGTCATACGCCGGCCCCAGAAGCCAATGCGGAAGACTTTGCGAAGAGCATCAATCTGGACGATAGGTTCAGATGAAGAATGCATACGAGAATTTTGGATTAGAAGCTCACTTTCTTTTCAGGATGCAAGACTCTGAGCCGCTGTGGGTGAGTGCTACTGGCTACCCTTCCGCTCTTTGCATCGAACTCGTAGACACCTCCAAACGGTTCTTTAGGCAAAGATACAAGATACCCGTCTTTCACCAAATCCTGCAGAACGTGAGGAAGCCAACCCTTCTGTGTCTGGTACTGCTCAATGGCTTTCTCTAAAACTTTGAGGTCACGTTCAATTATGACTTCCCTCACCCGTTTTTCCAATTCTTTCCGCATTCCTTGATCTGACGTCTGCCGCCAGATAGACTCAAGAAATTCAAGCGCCACTTCTGGATTGCTCGCCTCCGCATACATGCGCGTTGCCAGCCCTGGTAAATATGCCGGCCCTCCAGGCAATCGCGCTGCTGCAGCCAGACGATCCGCCGCCATTGCGGGATCATGGTGATGAAAATAGTAGTTGAAACCCAAGAGAAATGGAATGTTCCAAACCGTGGGGTTTTCTCGAAAACCCTTCTCCAGCAGTTTGGTGCTTAAGTCCGGCCGTTCTCCCACGCTCGTCAGTACGACACCGCCGGCATAGTAGACGTAGGCATACTGCGGGTCGAGAGTGGTCATAACGTTCAACGCATGATACATCCACTCGAACTCATCTGCCGTGATCCGCTTCCTTCCCAGCACCTGAACGAATTGCAACCAGAGCGCATCCGCTCCGAGGTGATGATACCCCAACATCGATGGCTTCAAATACTCGCCGCGGGGGAGCTGAGCGAGCCTTTCGATTTGGATACTCGAAGGATCAAGCCTGCGGTCTAGTTCATATTGAAATGAGATTGCTAAGTTCAGTGTAAGCATCAATCCGACGGTCAGACTGATTCGCTTCACGCAGGTAAGACGCCAATCACTAGTTGGCAAGATAG
>DATIGP010000330.1:0-5494 GCA_035454625.1 Nitrospira sp. | reverse complement strand
GTTCTGGGTGGGGCACTCATCGCAGTGCCGGCGACCGCCGTTGACGTCTCCAAAGAGAAGACACTGGTCAACGACTCGTGGCTGACGGCGAAAACCAAGATCGCTCTGGCTGCTGATGGTCGGGTCAAAGGGCGGCAGATCGATGTCGAGACCACGCAGGGCGTGGTGATGCTCCGCGGCAAGGTCGATTCCGATGCGGCCAAGCATGCGGCGGGGGACATCACCAAACTGATCGATGGCGTCAAGAGCGTAAAGAACGACCTCGAGGTCGTCGCCCCGTCGAAACAGGAAGCAGTGGAGGAGAAGGATGAGGCCATTACGGCTCGCGTGAAGGAGCATTTCGCAAAGGATGCCCATCTGAAAAAGGCCGATATTGCGGTGCAGACCAACGCGGGGGTCGTCTCGCTGACCGGCGAAGTCAAGGATCTCATGACCAGTGGCAATGCGTCTTGGACCGCCCGGCAGGTTGCCGGCGTAAAGTCCGTCAAGAACGATCTCACGGTGAAGGAGTAAGCCGAGAGGTTCAAGCACAGAGATGGGGCCAGCCTTCAAGGCTGGTCCCATCCATACTAGGAGGCCCCGAAACACCCTTTCGGTGCATCAGCCTGATTGGTTTTCGGATGGACGGGATGAGGAAGAGGCATTTTCAGCCTCACATGGAGGTCCTCATGAAGGCCCTAAAATCGTCCAGTCTTGTCTTGGCCCTCGGTACCGTCGGTCTCTTAACCGTTCTAGGCACTCTGACGGAAGCCCAGTCGCCCTCCAAATCGTCACCTTCCCTGATTGTGAGAGGCGAAGTGTCTCAGATCGAAGGGGAATTCCATATGGCGAAGGATTCCCAAGGTCTGGACACGCTCGACATCGTGGACAGAACTTATGTCATTACAGATCGAGCCGGTAAAGAGTTACGCCTCGAACTCAGCGATGACACCAAGGTCCTGAATAGGGTCAATCCAGGGGACAAGATTGAAGCCAATGTCTCAATCGAAGGCCATACGTTTTCGGTCATACGGCTTGAGCCGTAACTCGGTTTCATGTTTTTCAAAAGGGAGGTAGCCATGTTGATGTTCAAATTGTTCATCGTGTGGGGAGTGCTTGCCGTCGGAGCCCTGTCTGTCGAGGCAGCCGATGCGGATATGGAAATCAAGATGGTCGATAAGAATTGTTGGATCGAGATTTTTGAAGACGATAACTATGATGCGGATGATCCCCATATCAAAATCCAAGGTCCGAAGGAGTTTTCGACCATGAAGAATCTTGAGGGCAAGGATTGGGCCAATGACATCGAGAGCGTCATCGTCGGTCCCAATGCCTCAGTCCATGCCTATGAAGACAGGGATTTCAAAGGCACGGAGATCACATTCGCGCCGGGCCAGCGTGTACCGAATCTTGGCAAGCTGGACATGGCGAACGACATCGAATCCATGAAAATCAGCTGCCAGAAGTAACCAGTTGTCGGAGAATCCTGGGGATGGGCAGTGCAGGTGTGGAGTCCATTGTTCAGTTACGGTGAGGCTGGCCGGCAAGGTGGCAGGGTTCAGAGCCAAGCCGGGTGTCGTCAAGGCACTCATTCTCTAAAAAGGATGGAAAACAGGCAGTATGGATTTACGATCTGGACATCCGTTTTGGCGCTTGAAGAACGGCCTTCTTGCCGACTATCCCCCGCTTAAACAGATGAATCCTGCGAAGTGGCTGTCATTGGCGGGGGGGTGATGGGAGCCCTGGTCGCGTATCACTTGGTGCAGAAAGAGGTGGAGACAGTCCTTGTAGGCAAACGAGATGTCGGCGCCGGCAGCAGTGCCGCCCAGCACGGCGCTGCTGCAGTATGGAATTGACACAGAGGACGATCGAGCGATCGTAGGCGGTGGAGCGTGCGCTTTGCCAGGTCCATAAGAGGGAATCGGCTGATTGCCAGAAAGACCAGACAGCTACAGCGTCGCTTCGCTGACATGTTACCGCGACTTGACAGTAAGGTCGCGTACACATGTGCCTGAATCAGTCACTCCTCTTTTTTTTAAAAATCCGGCGAGAACTCAACGGTGCACCCACCATCTTGGTCGCAAGCAAAACCGTTTGTGTCATCCGTTCCCACGGCATTGCTTAACAAGTGGCATGTCGCTACCCTTATAACGTAGCGACCTGTCGGGGATCACCGAGACAAGGGCCATTGCCTTGGAGCCGTGGTTACTGATTCCAGTGTGGAATCAGTCGTACAGCCGGCTTCACCGCTGTGACCGGCATCAGTTCTTTGAATCGAGCGAATCGCGGCCCTGTTCGATTTTTTGTGCCGAGCGAAGCGACAGCGCGTGATTCTGATCGTTCGTCTTCGCCTCAATACGATCGCCCTTCTTAATTTCTCCGATCATCTTGGTCGTTTTATCGGTATGCAAACGTACTTCTTTGCCCCCTTTCACCTTGACGAAATAATTCCCGTCTTCGACGCGGACCAGTTCGCCCTGGATCGTCTTGGCGCCTTTTGCGCGGGTACTTCCCTTCTTATCGTCCGCGCTCTTTTGCCTGTCATCGTCAGATTGAAAGCCTAGCCCCGAATCAGATTGCGAGTCAGTCTTCATCACGTCCGAGGCCGAAGGCGAATGCTCGGCCTGCGTCGCATTAGATAGCCCGAGACACAGCAACAATCCGCACGACAGAACACCGACGATTTTTGGAATGGATACCATTGGAGCCTCCTGGGATAGATGTGAAACACGCGTAGAGTCAACCTCTCGTCGGGATACCTCGTGCTCCACTTATTAAGCGCGGCCTGACTACAGAAATACTTTAGTGGGAGATAGTTGCGTCGGTAAGAAACGACAATGCATGCCCCTTCGCATCCACTTTCGCAAGAACATGTTCTCCCACTTTGGGACGCATGTTGGATCTCTTCTCAGTACTGGCATCGACATGCATGCGTACCTCAGCACCGGATGCTTCTCTGACGACATAGTTCTCACCATCGATTTTCACTATTTCGCCCTTGACCTCCTTGCCTGGTACAAATATGTCTTTATCCCCTACGGTCCATATCTTTCCGCTCGTGGGGCCTGCATTAAGCTGGTCTGCAGAAAACGCGACGGTCGACAAACCTAGGCACAGCAAGAAGCTGTACGAAAGGACACCGACGATTTTTGGAATGGATACCATTGGAGCCTCCTTGGATTGATGAGAAATACACCTACAAGTAACGATACGCTTTTCGGCTCTTGAAAACTGGTCAATTTTGACCAGACGCTTACAATACTTCTCGTCATACTAGGAGAAGATGCTATGAGGGACATGTCCAAGTTGACCCAGTCCCGATCCTTAGGTGAGTTGCTGAGCGAATGAAAAAGAGGACACCACGACCGATGTCGGCTGACCATAAAATCCTTGGTGGCCATCGTGAGGCTCTCGCGGGTCCTGCGATCGTTATCGTGATTGCCGTGCTCATGTCCACGCCGGCAGAGGCCGCGCCCATCGAAGCGCGGTTTCCGGAAGACGAAACCCATGGCAATCTTCTCGTGCGGTCGCTTGCTGGGGAGACTATTGGTCAGGGTGAGATGACCCAAGTGATCAGAGACGGAGATCTGGTCGAAAACCGCCTGGTCTTCCGTTTTAAGGATGGTTCGTTTCACGATGAAAACGTGACTTTCTCGCAACTGGGTGTGTTTACGCTGATGACCTATCGTCTGGTCCAACGCGGTCCATCGTTTCCCGAACAGCTCAACGTCTCGATCGACCGAGGCACAGGGGAATACACTGTGCGATCAAAAACGAGGGCCCGGGAGAAAGAGGATGTGTTGGCTGGGCAGACTGATCTACCGAAGGACGTTTACAACGGCATGCTGATCATCGTGTCAAAGAATTTACTGGGAGCCGACGGAATAGTGAGCATTTTCGCGTTCACGCCCACGCCCCACGTCATCAAAGTACAGTTGCTCGTCAGAGATACGGAGCCCGTTCAAGTCGGTGATCGGTCAAGTAAGGCGACGCAATATGTCTTCAAACCGCAGATCGGCATGATTCAGCAGCTGCTCGGCAAGGCCTCCGGCAAACTCCCCGCGCAGTTTCAGTATGACTGTTGGATTATGGTCAACGAGACACCGAGCTTCGTCAAATTCGAAGGGCCCTTGCAACTCATGGGACCTATTGTGCGAATCGAACCGGTGAGCCTTTCGAATGGCGATCCAGCAGGGAGATGAGGTGCCCTCCTCCAAGAAGTTCGGCACAAGCGGGAGACCCTTCTAGAAGCTATGAGAATGATAGGAGTCTGAAACACATCGGAGATAAATTATGTCGATTATTGGATGGATTCTCTTTGGCTTGGTCGTCGGCGTGGTCGCGAAGCTATTGATGCCTGGACGCGATCCTGGAGGAATGATCGTGACGATCTTCTTGGGTATCGTCGGTGCGCTTGTCGGCGGATTTATCGGTCGTCTTCTCGGATGGTATGGGGAAGGGGATCCGGTCGGTTTTATCATGGCCGTGATCGGGGCAATTTTGGTATTGCTCGCTTATCGAAAAATCAGCGGCCATTCATCGGCGCGATAGGCTTATTGGGAACTTGTATGCTCGCGGATCAGGACGATGGGGAGGGACGGTCAATGAAAAGGAGGGACGCTTAATGGCAGATAACAGAGGGTGTTCATTGGGAGCGGTGGGATTGGCTTTTGTGACCGGAGGGTTGCTCGGAGCGGCGGCGGCGTTGTTGCTGGCACCGCAGTCCGGTCGTCAGTCGCAGGAGCAGTTGCGAGGGTATGCGCGACGAGCCGAAAGAAGCGCTCATGAGCTGGCCGATAAAGCTACCGAGGTTGTGGACCAGGCACTGGACAAGGGACGCGAGTTCATCCAGGAGAAAAAGTCTGTCCTGACCGAGGCGGTCGAGGCCGGTCGGTCGGCCATGCATGCGGCCATGCAAAAGGGGCGTGACCAGCTGTCTGGTGAGAAGAAAGCGTGACACCAGCCTGCATGGCCACAGAATGATCGAGTGTGCGGTGAATGTGCGAATAAGGGAGAATTAAGATGAATACTATTCTGATCGTCGTAATGGGGGTGATGCTGCTTTCCGTACTTCCGCTTTGGCCGTACAGCGCCAACTGGGGATATCTTCCAAGCGGCGGGTTGGGTTTCCTGCTGCTGGTTCTGGGGGTGCTGACCCTGCTCGGTCGGCTGGGACCGTCGGCAGCTGAAAAGTCGTAATAGAAGTGAATGCTCGTAGATAAGTACACCTCGGCTGACGGATCTACTTTGGTACCGATGAAACGTTCCGTCAGGGCGTCACCCCGTTTGAACGGGATGATTGCGCAGGTTCTTAAGGGGTGATGTGAGTAGCCATGTTATCGGCCCTCGGGATTGTGCATAAGGCCTGTTCCAAGGATGACGCATAGGACGATGCTCGACATTAATTTTGGGACATTCGACCAGCTCAAGACGTTGGTCGGAATCGGAGACACCTATGCCAAGAGGATCGTGGAGGGGCGACCCTATCAACGTACGGATGAGTTAGTGACGAGGA
>DATIGP010000329.1:0-13623 GCA_035454625.1 Nitrospira sp. | reverse complement strand
TCGACACCTGGCGGTAGGGGGAGATGACAGATTTGATTGCTCGCTGCTTCCTCGCATCTACATTTGGTCCATGGACTAGGACAGAGGAGAGATCACGCTCGGTAAGATCCTAGTGCCCGTAGCGGCAAGCTACGGGGCTCAATAGAACCAAAAGGAACCACTTCCGCAGCGGGTCACTCTTTCAGGAGAAATGTGGAGATCAAAACACTCTATGACGGAATCGGAGCTTCACCGTCTCCCAGTCTGACGAAGATCCTGCGCGATGCCTACGATGGCGACCTATTCTTCGGCGACTCCACAAGACCGCGGATCGTCGCCAACTTCGTTCAGACATTGGACGGTATCGTGTCACTGAAGATTCCGGGCAAGTCGGGAGGAGCGGACATCAGCGGGAGAAACGAAGAGGACGCGTTTATCATGGGGGCGCTACGGGCCTATGCCGACGCGGTCATGATCGGAGAAGACACCTTTCGAAACGCGCCGGGACATGTGTGGACGGCCGGCTGCGTGTATCCCCCTTTCGAAGACGAATTTCACGCACTGCGCAAGCACCTGGGTAAAGCCGCTCGACCTCCACTGAACGTCGTAGTCAGCGGCATGGGCCATGTCAAACTGGATGAACCGTTCTTCCGGCGCGACGAGATTCCGAGTCTTGTGCTGACGACCCCACAAGGCGCTGCGCGTCTGGAACGACAATACGGACGCGCGTTGCCGGCTACCGTCCGCATACTTCCCGGCGACGCCGCGCTGAACCCCTCCGACATGGTCACGCTGCTTCGAGATGAATATGGAGTACGGCTCCTTCTCCACGAGGGGGGGCCGACATTGTTTTCGTCGTTTCTACGGCAGGGATTGCTCAACGAGTTGTTCCTTACCGTCGCCCCTCAAATCGTCGGACGCGGCCGCACCGGTGAGCGGCCGCCTTTTTCCGGATCGTTGGAATTCGCCCCCGAACAGGCGATGTGGGGGACACTGCTCTCCGCGAAATGGGCCACCAAAAGCGGCCATCTCTTCCTGCGCTATCAAATCTGATCGCAGAACAACGCGTGGACATTTGCGTCGCTGAGGGTTTGAACCGACTATTGATGCATGGAATGATCGTGGACAACCGCGTAGATCGACTGATGCAGCTGATCGATGGCAGCTTCTTTAGACAATAACAAGGTGGCGCCCGCCTTTAGCATCGCTTCTCGACTTTCACCGTTGACATTCACCGATAGGCCGATCACGACGGTCTCAGGATGACATGCCTTAATCTGTGCCGTGGCCTCGATGCCGTTCATCTTCGGCATGTTAATATCCATCACGACGACGCCGGGCCGGAGTGCATCAGCCGCCTGCACCGCTTCTTGACCATCCCCCGCCTCGCCGACGATTTCAACATCCTCATACCCTTCAAGCATCGTGCGAAGTCCCTGCCTGAGCATCGTATGGTCATCCACCAAGAGCACCTGAACGACATCGGGCCGTGACATGGGCCTTCTGTCGATCGTTACGTCACGGCTTTGCTCTTTTTTAAGCCATGCCCCGCGCGACGATTCATCCCGCGCTTGGTTTCTGCTGCGATCGACCAAGGGCAGCGACAGCACCACTGTGGTCCCTTGTCCCTGAGCCGATGTGAGATCAAACGATCCTCCCAACGATTTCATGCGTTCTCGGATGCTGAATAGCCCAAACTTGGAAGACGATCCACTCGATATCGCAGCGGAAAGATCGAAGCCTGCGCCGTGGTCGCTCACTTCAATGAGCAACCGACCATCTCGCCGCTCCAGCGTGACTGCCGCCTCGCCGGTACCGGCATACTTGGATGAGTTGATCAGCAACTCTCGAACCGACTGGAACAACAGGACGACTTCATCCTCCGGCAATGCCGGCTCTTCCTCAGGTACCGTAACCGTCACGGCAAGGTTGTACTTTTTCATGTAGTCGCCGAGCCATTTTAATCCCGCCGCCAAGCCGTGATCGCGCAATATCGGCGGACTTAATTCCGCCACTAACGTACGCGTGTATTTCAGCGCATCCGACAACACCTCATCGGTTTCACTGATCATCTCGGCACAGGGCGGAAGCGACTTTGCCATCCGCTTTACTAAGCCGAGTTTCAGCTTGCCCAGCACCAAGATTTGCTGGAGATGATCGTGCAGCTCCACGGCAAGACGTTTACGCTCCTGTTGCTCGGCCCGATTCAGCTCAGTCGCCAAACCTCGCAAGCGGTCTTGAGATGCAATCAATTCCCCCGTTCGTTCGGTGACTCGCGCTTCCAATTCGTCGTTCCACCGGCGCAAGGCCGATTCAGCCCTCTTGCGCTCCGTGATGTCGCGTGAAACCTCGGAAGCGCCGGCGATCCGGCCTTGCGCATCGGTCAGCGGAGACACGGTCAGCGAAACATCGAACAAGGGGCCGTCCCGGCGTCGACGGACGGTTTCATAATGTTCGATGGACTCTCCGTGACGGATGCGCGCCAGAATGCCGGGTTCTTCATCGAACCGTTCGGCCGGCATCAGCATCGTGACCGGACGGCCGATCGCCTCTGCGGCAGGATAGCCGAACAACCGCTCGGCCCCGCGATTCCAACTGGTGATGATACCGTCGAGGTTCTTGCTGATGATGGCGTCATCGGAGGATTGGATGATTGCGGCAGCCTGCCCGTATTGACGCGTGCGGTGATTCTCCCGGAGCAGAGCATCGCCGAGGACTTGCAGGAGCTCACCGTACACCAGTAACCGCCGTCGAGGGACCGGTGACTGTCGTCGCGCAACGTCCCACAGCTGGGGAAAGTCAAGGCCGCCATGGCGTGCCAAGCTCTGAATATCCAACGATTGAATGAAATCTTCGAAGACATATCCGCCCACCGCGGCGCCCACGATCTTGCCGTCGAGCATCAGTGACGTGCCGACCGCAGCCAGGCCATAGGCTTGAGACACGGCCACGGCTGGCCTGGTGTCGGTTTGCGCGAGACAGCGGCCCGCGCATTGCGCAAAAATCCCGGGATCGTACTTTTTTTCATCGAGTAGTTGAAACAAGGGCGTCTGGTGGATAGGGCCAAGAACCAGGCTCCCTTCAACGTCGAACAACTGAACGGTCAGGTTGGTGACGCAGGCATACTTTTCCAGCGCCGTGTCCCAAAGCGCAGGTACAAAGAGCGCGTCAGGGAGCGCGTCATGAACGGGATGGATCACGCCAGGTGTCCTTCGTCTCAGTTCGATCGCCGAGGCGCCGCCGCTCGGGCGCTCGCGACACGAGTCCGGCATAGGCTGAGAAGGGATGCCGCTCCTTCGGCACGCGCAGCTCTCGCGGCAACACCTGCATGCCCCGGCCGTTCTGGATCTCGACTTCGTGCGTCGTCCGGCTGATGGCATTGGCGCGCATCTTGGCAATCGTCAGGCCCAGGCGGAACGTGTCGTTCAGCTCGATCCAATTCATGAGGAAGATATTGTCCACCAGGGAACTCAGCGCGAAACCGCCCATCATCGACGTCATCCCGAGCATCTCGGGGTTCTCGTGGTTGTAGACCGCCGCGATCTGATGCTCCTTCATAAGCGCCACCAGGCCGTGAAAAAAATCTCGAAAGATCCTTCCCTCTGCGCCCAGGCTCGACCCATAAGTAGACAGGCTGTCGATCAGCACCCGCCTGGGCTTGAATTCTTGCACCAATCGTTCTATGTGGTGGAAATGCACATCCACTTCAATTTCCTGGGGCGGTTCGTACTCGATGCGAATCATGCCCCTGTCTATCTCTCGGCATAGATCGATGCCGATGCTGGCGGCGTTACGGATGATTTGTTCCTCCTGCTCGTCCAGGCTGAGCATCAGGCTGCGTTCGCCGCGCCGCGCGCCTTCCGCAATATACTGAAGCCCCATTACGCTCTTGCCGACGCCGGAGATGCCCGCCACCACGGTCGTGCTGCCCAGGAAGTAGCCCCCATTCGTCAGCTCGTCGAGGCCGGGGATTCCGGTGGAAATGCGCGTGGTCGGGTCGTAGGCCGCGGCGCGGTCACGCTGCGAGCTCCGCGGCGCCTGGACGCGGCGGTAGACTTGGAGCCCCTGGCCCTCGATGATCCGAAACGTATGGGTTCCCATCTGGTAGGACTGCCCGCGCGATTTCACGATTTCCAGCGATCGCGTGACGGCACGCTGGTTCTCTTCCATCCTGAGCCGGATGACGGTATCGGCGATCGATTCCTCGGGCAGGGACCCGTTTTGGCCCATAGTGTATGAGGACGCTTCGATGGCCAGAAACGCGGTGAGGTTCTCGCGCTGCAACCCCTCGGTAAACACATGAAAACCCGAACGCGTCTCAATTGCGTCATTGCTGGGCATCAACCGAGCGATGCCATCGACGAAGATGCGCCGCGCGCCGATCTTGGCGGCCTCTTCGAGCAACACGCTGTCGGCCTGTTGCAGCTCTTGCCGCAACACCTCGCGGGTCGTGAACACGATTCTCAACCGCTCTGTCCGTTCCAGCTCGCGCAGATCCCAGCCGAAGCCCCGCGCGTCCCGAACGATCTTGTCCGGAGAGACTTCAAACAAGACAATGATGCCCGGCTCTCCGAACTGGCTGGCTCCGCGGTAGATGAACTCCACCCCCATCGTTGTCTTGCCGCAACCGATCGCTCCTTCCACAAGGATCACATTGCCTCGGGGAATGCCGCCGGATAATATCTCATCGAAGCCTTTAATGCCGGTTTGTACGAGATCAGATTCTGGCATGCGTCCTTACTTTCCTATCGTTACGCCCATTTCACCAATTTCAGTGAAGGGGCAGCGCTAGACTGATTCTGACCGGACGTGCGTCCGTCCATCGCCTCTAAAATACCTTGGCGTCCTTGTCGTCTCGATGCTAACTCCAGGAGAGTTTTCACTCCTCCTCCCTGCGGACCATCGAGCAGGAGAAGAAACATTCTCGCGGCGTGCCCCGAGTGCTGCGCCATTCGTCCGAGAAGCCCGGCTTCAATAAGGGTATTGAGCGCTTTGGCAATATCTTTCAAAGGATATCCTACAAAAACGGCCAGTTGTTCGCTGGTCAACAAGGCGCGCGGATGCCGATAAAGAAAGACCAGCAAATCCAGGTCACAGGCGCTCTGAATCACCGCGGCCTGCGCCAGCAATCGCCGCATCTCTCTCCATTCGGGCGTTTCCATATTCGTGATTAGAACGGTGATTAGAACGGTGATTAGAACGGTGATTAGTTACAGTGGCGTATTGTGCGTTTCATTGTCAAGATATAAAAATAGGAATCCGATTGAGACCGCGAAGCCCGTGCCGATGGTAGAGGAGTTATACAGACACCTGCTGAGGGAGTGCGCGCATCAGCCGGCGCACAAGGGTGAAACAGGGAGACGACGTCCACGGCATGTACCTGGCATCAATCCTGAGTGCGTTGATATTATGAATCAATGACCATTCGAGAGCCGCCGACTCCCAAGAAGCCGCCTCTCAAAGATCCGCCACGGCCTAAGGAAGGCTCTCCGCCGATCGGCGATCCGCCGAAGTAGCAAAGACGTCCTCTCAAAACACTTTAACGCTTAAACGATCATCGAGGACTCTTCGCGGACAACTCCTGGAGCATGGCCGTAGTCTTGCCGTCGAAGTGATCTTCTCGATCGCTGAGTCCATCCTGTTTCGTGAGATGCACGACGCCGTCTTTATGTTCCGGTGGACTGTAAATCGTGTATAGCTTCAAAGCCTCATGACCGGAATTCGTGATATTGTGTTCGGTCCCCGCGGGGATGACCACCGCCGTGCCGTCTTCGAGCGGGTACTCCGCTCCATTCAGGCGGGCGGTTCCCCGACCCGATTCCACTCTGATGAATTGATCCAGCCGATGGGTCTCCATGCCGATGTCTTCTCCCGGCTTGAGACTCATTAAGACCAACTGACTGTGCTCCGCGGTGAACAAGACCTTGCGGAAGGTGTCGTTCTTGATAGTCGCTTCTTCAATATTCGTAATGTAGTGATCCATAGGGAGATCCTCCTTTTCGGACGGAAGGCTGCTGTGACTTTGTAGCGGGATTCCGGCATACACGAAACGGGGAAGCCCCCTAGCCGTATCTCCCCTGGAACACGGAACACCGTGGGTGCGTTGCGCGGCGGCACATCCGAGAACCCACCACTTCTTATTTCGCGATGGCGATACCCGGAACGGGCGCATTGACCGGCTGCACCATCATCTGGAACAACTGGTACAACATATCGAAAGCCTTCGCACCTCGAATATCCTGCGGTCGATCCGGCGCCGGCTTCCGTATGGAGTAGTATCGGCCCTCATACCGAACCGACACGGCGGCATCCTTCAACGCTTTGTCGGACTCTTCAATCGTCAACAGTCGTATGGCATCCTGCCGGTGATAGGCCTCCCTCATGCTCCGCGCAAAAAACTCCAACACGGAATTGAAACTGCGCAGCGTGATCTGTCCTCGTATCGGAAATTCTCCTCCCGGGAAGTCGGGGCGAATGTCGAGGAGGATTTCATTGGCCGGCCATTCCTTCAGCCGCTCCCCCAAGGCTTGACGCATCGATTCATCCACTTCATGCGGTCGATAGTTCGAAATGAGGACGCGCATGCGATCCAGCCGAAACTTGTCTCCGCTCGTCTTCCATTTATAGCCTTTGTCTAGGGCGGCCAATACATCCCCGGGCGCAATGCCGGCTGGCAACGGTCCGGTCCAGGCTTCTTCTGCCATGACGGACCCGATATGCAGCCGATGCTCATCATATAGGGCGGTCATGTGGCGCACGCGCCTTTGGAATTCCTCGTATTCCTCCGGACGTCCCGGGTGGTTCAGGTACACAGCGGTTCCGTCACCGGTTTGGATACGCATCGAGCTGACGGCCATCTGCAGCGCCATGCCCATATTCTCCCCGACTTCAAGCAATCTAAGGAATCGTGTTTCATCCAGAGGCATGAGCAGTCGCGTGGTGAACTCTTCCCCATCGATCGGGACGATGGTGATGGTCGGATTTTCAGCGGCTGTCGCGCTGAACAGCGGGCCGACCAATCCCCGGGCATCTCCTTCCGGTGGAGCAATGCCCGCGCTCACGCGGAAGTCGAAGGTGGCCGCGACGCTGGATACTTTCGTGAAATGCAACGGCTGGTAAAATCTGGCGCGGACGATATTGAGCAATAATTCTTCGCTGGTGACCTGTTCGACGGTTCGATCGTAGGCCAGCACCGCATGATGCAACGCCATCGGCGAGACACAGCCCGAGGAAAGACAAAGCATTCCTCCTAGGAACGCGCATCGGAGTGTGGCCTTACATTCTAATAAAGGGTGCCTCACTAGTGTGTCTTACCAAGATGATTGTGCCTCCCCCACTAGTGAGATCCATAGTATGCCGTGGGTGTTACCCAGGGTACCCTACAGGGTACTTTAATAAGACAAGTTGTCCCATGGCTCTAAGATGGTAATCGAGGGTCGATATCAAAGGGTAACAGGATTGGTCGGATGTCCGGAACACTTCACCGACATGCATTGCTTATAGAAAGGTATGAATATGCGTACATGGTCTGGAGCGCCTTTCCCGCTTGGCGCCGCTTGGGACGGGCAAGGCGTCAACTTCGCTCTATTCTCCGAAAATGCGACGAAGGTCGAACTCTGCTTGTTCGATCGAGCGGATGATCCCCATCCTTCCGTGACTCTTCAGCTGGAAGAACAGACCAATCAAGTCTGGCACGTGTATTTGCCGGAACTTCTTCCTGGACAGCACTACGGGTACCGCGTCCACGGTCCCTACGATCCGGCCCAAGGCCATCGATTCAACCCGGCCAAACTCCTCATTGATCCGTATGCGAAGGCCGTGGCGGGGAATGTGCAATGGTCCGAAAACCGCACGTTCGGCTATCGCATCGGTGATCCAGAAGAGGACCTGTCGATCGACGATCGTGACAATGCCGCGTACATTCCCAAAAGCGTGGTGGTGGATTCTTCCTTCACCTGGGGAGCTGACAGGCTTCTCAATACCCCATGGGATAGGACGATCATTTACGAAGTCCACGTCAAGGGGCTGACCGCCCGCCATCCCGACGTGCCGGAAGGCCTGCGCGGAACCTATTCAGGCATGACGTCGCCCGCCGTTCTGGATCACCTCAAAACTCTCGGAGTGACGGCGGTGGAATTGCTGCCCGTCCATCACTTCGTTCGCGACCAACATTTGCACGATCGCGGGCTGACGAACTATTGGGGCTATAATTCGATCGGGTTTTTCGCGCCCGACATTCGGTACGCATATTCGCAAAAACGCGGCGAGCAAGTGCGCGAGTTCAAGACGATGGTGAAGACCCTGCACAGCGAAGGCATCGAGGTCATTCTCGACGTGGTGTACAACCATACCGCCGAGGGCAACCATCTCGGCCCGACACTCTCCTTTCGAGGCATCGACAACGCCGCGTACTATCGCCTGGTCGACGACAACAAACGCTACTACATGGACTACACCGGCTGCGGCAACACGTTGAACATGAATCATCCGCGCGTGTTGCAGTTGATTATGGACAGCCTGCGCTATTGGGTCGAAGAGATGCACGTGGACGGATTTCGCTTCGATCTCGCCTCGGCTCTCGCGCGGGAATTGCACGATGTGAATCGCTTGGGCGCTTTTTTCGACATCATCCACCAGGACCCGATTCTGTCCCGCGTCAAACTGATCGCCGAGCCGTGGGACTTGGCGTCCGGCGGATATCAGGTCGGAAATTTTCCCTTGGGCTGGGCCGAATGGAACGACAAGTATCGCGACACCATCCGCCGATTTGTCAAAGGCGACGGCGGACAAGTCTCCGAGTTCGGCTTCCGTCTTTCGGGCAGCAGCGACCTCTACGAACGTAGCGGGAAACGCCCCTACGCCAGCATCAACTTCGTGACGGCTCATGACGGCTTCACGCTCAACGACCTGGTTTCATACAACGAAAAACACAATGAAGCGAACGGGGAAGACAATCGTGACGGGAATGATAATAATCAAAGCTGGAACTGCGGCGTGGAGGGTCCGACCAACGACCCTGCGATCTTAGCCCTGCGCGAGCAACAGAAGCGTAATTTTTTGGCGACTCTATTCCTCTCCCAGGGCGTGCCCATGCTCTGCGGAGGCGACGAGTTGGGGCGCACTCAGGGAGGCAACAATAACGCCTATTGTCAGGACAATGAGATCAGTTGGTTCGACTGGAATTTGAAGGATCGGGATCGCCAGTTGTTGGACTTTGTGCGGCGGCTGATTCAGTTACGTCGCGAGCAACCGGTGTTACGGCGACGGCAGTTTTTTCAAGGGCGGCGTATCCGTGGGTCCGAAATCAAGGACATTTCCTGGTTCCGACCGGACGGTCATGAGATGACCGATCAGGATTGGCAGAACGAGCATGCCCGTTCACTTGGTGTTCGGCTGGCAGGCGATGCCATCCATGAGAAGGACTATAAAGGACGGCCTATCCATGGCGATACCTTATTGCTGCTGTTCAATGCACATCATGAACCGCTCCCGTTCGTTCTTCCGGCGCATCAGCGGGGCGTTCGCTGGGAAATGCTGCTCGATACGAGCAAGCCCGAGGAATTGGAAGATCAGAAACAGTTTCGCGGCGGAGATTCGTTCGAACTTAAAGCCCGCTCGATCGCCGTGCTTCGGCTACGAAAGACCCGCTAAATCTGGCGACGAGCATTTCCCCATTTGGAGCATCTCAGATTAGCCGCTGCATCGTAGATGAACCACCGCCGGCTAGTAAATTTGGCAATCTGAAGCTACAAGCAGTGTCATGGCCCTTCGCCGGGCAAATTCTCACTGGGCACAGTGCCACCTGGCACGGTTCCCCCAGAAAGTGTGTTATTAGGCCACATGCCGCCCGGAACGGTTCCACCGGAAGGTGTGCGATCAGGCCAGGTCTCACTCGGAACGGTTCCGCCGGGAAGTGTGCGATTAGGCCAAGTGCCCCCCGGCACCGTCCCTCCAGGTAACGGGCCGCCTTCCGGAGTATTATCCAAACCGGACCGGGCGGTCTGTTCGCCGGAAGTTCCAGAACCGGTATCATTGACTTCCGAGTCTGCCGGTCCAGCGACGGAATGGCTCGACGTCGTCCAAAACAGGAACACCCATATGGCGAGTGCGCCGAAAATTACGATCGATCGTCTGTGTACCATGCGAGGGTTCCTCATCTGTTTTTACAATGAGGGCGACTTCACACGGACAAGTTTTGGTTTCCGAATCGGCGGCCGTGTAATCACTTGATCCTTGGCTGGCCACTGTGTCTTGTCGGGGAGTGAAAGCGACACGGGGCGCCCTGTCTTTGCCGATCGATACAAGGCTTCGACGATTGCCACATCTATCAAACCTTCCAGTCCGGAGGGTTCAGGATCTCGATCCGTCAGGATACAATCCGAAAAATACAGTAACTCAGGAGCAAACTGATCCTGGCTGTCGTATCGTCGGGACCGGCTCTTCCCATTGAATACGATGTTTTGTTCAAGCTCGCCGACGTACTCGTAGGCAGGATCCAGTCGGACATGCCCTTTCGTGCCTACCACGTCATAGCTCGAGACGTCGGCCGCGCCGAAACTACAGACGAAGGTCGCCAGACGGTTACCCGGAAATTCGAGCCAGGCCGTCGTCATCTCATCGACTTCTCGAAAACGGCGGTCAGTCCCCTTGATGGTCGAGGCGCTGACCTTCGTCGGATTGGCTCGGAAGACGTAACGTGCGGCATTGATGCAATAGACCCCGATGTCGTACAGCGATCCCCCGCCCAGTTCGGCCTCCACTCGGATGTCTCCTTCGCGAACCTGCATGGTGAAGACCGAATTGAACAGTCTGAGGTTGCCGAGCCGACCCGACCTCGCCAGCTCCACCGTGTTCATGTTGGCCTCTTCGAAATGGAGGCGATACGCGGTCATCAGTTTGGTATCGGCCTGATCGGCCGCTTGGATCATGCGCCGGCATTCCTGCATGGTCACCGCCAGCGGTTTTTCGCACAGGACATGGATCCCGGCTTTGGCCGCCCGAACGGCGAAGTCGCAATGCATGCTGTTCGGCAGGGCGATATACACGGCATCGATATAGCCTTCGCGCAGACATTGGTCGTACTGCCGGTACGAATAGCAGTACGGGACATCGTACCGCCGGGCCAACTGTTTCAACTTTTGGGGATCATCGGACACCAGCGCGGTCAGTCGGGAATTCCTTCTCGCGTTGTTGAACGCCGGCAGGACCGCGACTTGAGCAATGTGGCCGAGGCCTACGACGGCATACCGGACCGGCTTGACCGGCCTTTGAGAGCCGGAACGACGCACAACCGAGGTTTTCGCGGACACGGTTCGCAGAGGCATGTCTGCAGTTCTCTCCCGTTTGCGTGCCTACCTTCCAACCATCTCTTTGCGTGAGGCCTTGGCATGAGCCGCGTCTTCGGCGGTCTTCACATCCTGCTCCTCCTCGGGAGGCGGCAAGACGGCCGGCAGGCCGAGGGATTCCATCCAGAGTTCGCGGCTCCACCCCATGGTATGGTACAGATGCTCGTCCTCTTGATCCTCCACCTGGTCATAGGCCTCTTTGATCGCCGTGCCTTCGGCACCGCCCAGCTTGTCCGCAGCCTGGCCGAGCAGTTCCCAGTTCTGATGATCCTTCGTCTCCGCCGTGACCACGCATTCCGCCGCCACCAATTGCGCGGCTTGGGGATTGTTCTGTTTCAAAGCCAGCTTCATCGCTTCCACCAGCGACTCCCCCTTGCGCCGGACGATCTGGCGGCCCGGCGTTTCTTTCGCGGGGTCCAGCCCCATCTGCTCCAGCAGCCGACGCATCATCTGTTCATGCTTGCGCGTCTGTTCCAAATACTCCTGCCATTCTTCCTTCAGATCTCGGTTGACCGCGCACTGCACGGCCGTCTCGTACACCTGCACACCGCCCGCTTCCGTCTCCAAGGCTTGATACAACAATTCGTGAAGTTGGTCCTTTTTCATGACAGCTCCTTTGCGAATAAGTTGATTGATCCCGTGGCCCGGTCATGCCGGGACTTGCCCTTTGAGTTCGCGATCCCAATGGCGATGTTGCGCGATGGCTTTAACGAACTGTTCAGTCAGAGAACCCATCTTGGCGCCACGACCGACGATAATGCCGGAGTCTGCTTTCAAGAGAGCGGTCGGATCTTGAATGACGGCCTCGGCGTGACTCTCCGATCGTCTGTCCTGCCCTGGGTGAGCGGCGAGCAACAACTGGACGCCCGCATCTGAGGCGGCAATGGCCTTGCAATGGAGAAACGCCTCCTGGACAAAGACCAAGGCTTTGGCATCGCCTTTGAGAATCTCCACAGAGGCCTGGCCTCCTGGAATATAGAGGGCATCAAAGAGGACTGATCCCGCCGTTAACAAACTAAAATCGATGGGCACCTGCGTTCCCTTCGCTCCGGTCAATGTGCCGAGTCTCGGGGCCACGACTTTGGCGAGTGCACCGGCGGTGATCAGCGCCTTTTTCATCGCCGACAACGTCCCATCGTCAAATCCGTCGGCGACAAGAAAGGCGACCTTGCGGGTGTCGATTCTGTCCTTTACCGTGTTCGCCATGCTTAAAGCCGGTGATCGATCAAAGGAAGGCACACGCGGCTTAGGTTGAAACTGTTTGATGTTGCCGTCCGCGGGCACGCTCATGTTCATGGGTCCTTCTACCCTGGTCGGCACCTCCATCCCCAGCCCTTGGGCGACGAGGCCGGCCAGCGTGCGATCGACCTGTGCGAGCAAGCCCAGCATCCGAGTCCGAATGGCCGCTGTTTCAACCTTCCCCAATTCGAATCGGAAAGCCTGCACGATATGCGCCTTCTCGGCATGGGATTGACTGTTCCAGAACAACGCGGCCTGCGTAAAATGGTCGAAGAACTTCTCGCTCCGCGCGCGTACCTTCTGCCCTTCCAGCCGTTGCGCAAGGCTGACAAAGCCGCCCATGTCGGCCTTGGTCTGCATCGGACAGCCGCCGCCGAGGGAATTGGGATGGTAACTCACCCGTCCTTGATTGATTGTTCGGCGCATGTGCCCGTCGCGTTGATTGTTGTGCGCGGGAGCGATGGGGCGGTTGATGGGGATTTCATGAAAATTCGGCCCGCCCAGACGAAGCAGCTGGGTGTCGAGGTACGAGAACAGCCGTCCTTGCAATAGAGGATCGTCGGAAAAATCGATGCCCGGAACCAGGTGGCCGGGGTGAAAGGCGACTTGTTCGGTTTCGGCAAAGAAATTGTCCGGATTCCGGTTGAGTGTCAACCGCCCGATACGACGCACCGGCACCATTTCTTCGGGAATAATCTTAGTCGGATCGAGCAGATCGAAATCGAAACGGTGCTCGTCTTTTTCCTCGACCACCTGCACGCCGAGCTCCCACTGCGGGAACCGGCCGGTTTCGATCGCTTCCCAGAGGTCGCGGCGGTGAAAATCCGGGTCCATCCCGGAGATCTTTTGCGCTTCGTCCCAGACGACCGAATGCAGACCCAGCAGCGGCTTCCAGTGAAACTTCACGAAGCGCGACTTGTTTCTGTCGTTCACGAAGCGAAACGTATGGACGCCGAACCCTTCCATCATACGGTAGCTGCGTGGGATGGCGCGATCCGACATCAGCCACATCACCATGTGCATGGACTCCGGCATCAACGAAATGAAATCCCAGAAGGTA
>DATIGP010000328.1:0-4432 GCA_035454625.1 Nitrospira sp. | reverse complement strand
CCTCACCGAGCCCGGGGAACTCGCTCACCGCAACATACCGAAAGGGGTTGCGGTTCGGAATATCCGGATTGGGAATAGCTAACCCTCGTGGCCAACGTGCACGCCATGTGGCGAGAAAGGATGGTGGGCTTCCGTGTCTCTCGTCCGTTGTGCGCCAATCCGGCATCGGTCCCTTCGACAGCCCATATTGAAGCACCCACTCAAGCAGTTCGGCGCGACAGGTGATGGCTTGCTCCGGATGGTCTGTCTGCTCACATCCCTCACGCCAAAGCAGCTGGGCCAGCGAAATGTCGTTCGCTCGATCGGTGGCATCATCGAAGGCCTGCAACGTCCCAACTCCTTGTCGTATGGGAAAGCCGTGGTATGGTCGGCGTTGATAGTCGAGCAAGGCGGCGATTTTGGGATTCACGTTGGTTTCGTCCCACATGGGACGGGAGAAGATGGGGCTGTGATTTTGATGACAGGCGGTGCAGAGCGCACGATTGGCGTAGCGAACAGTTGGCGTTCCACCAGCCCGATAGTCGCTGACAAGCTGAAACTCGAACCGGCCGGCCGCTTCGTTATAACTGATGACCTCCAAGACTCCGGTCTTTTCGTGGTATCCGATGAAGAGGCGGTCTTTGAGGTGCATGCCCGATAGACCCAACGTCGACTCAGTTTCCGTATCGACGGCGAGCACGGCTCTCGGATAGGTAAAGTACTCACCATCGCTTGCACGACGTTGTAGCGAGCGATTGACCGGAATCAGCAGCCGCTTCAAAGCCGGTCGAGTTCGTTCGGAGTGGAGGTGCGATTCGATACGAGCCAATAGGGCGGAAAATGGAAATGGGATGTCATAGACCTTCTTGCCGTTCACATCCTTTGTAATGAGGAAGTCAAACAGGGATCGTCCGGCCGGTGGGAGGTTCGTTCCGGGTTCAGTGGGATCTACGACCCACGGCGGTGTTGTGGAATCAGGAGGCGATGGGGGAGCCGAGTGGGCAATCGGTACAGGACGATGGTTGGAAGATGGTCCTGTGTCCTGTCGATCACATCCTGAGACCAACGCAGTCGTCATGAGCAGACATCCCAATCGCGTTGCCCATCCTCTAGTTATCCGCTGCATGATTTGATCGGTTCATCCCTGCCTTCAATGCTTTTCCATTAAGCGGGCATGTTGGTTGCCCGGCTTCTTGGCCATGGCCGTCATGCGTTGATTGCCGAGCCAGCAGTCTTCCTGTATCGATCCGGAACTTACAAAGGCCGGAGATTCTTTGTCTGCCACTGCCTTGTTGTAGAGGGTAAAGTTCAAGGCAAAAACCTTCTTGATGTAGGCCCGGCCCAGATAGAAGCCAGGACGGACCATGCGAATTTCGTCTCGTATCTCTAAGCCTTCCCGTCCGGCCAGCACATCCGGCATCTCGCGGTAGCCAGCCAGGTCGTCTGTAAAGGCATAGTCGATGATCACCGATTCCCTCCGTCCATCCAGCAGACTCTGGCCACAATAGAGTTTCGCGGGGAACAATAACCAGGCATCCTTGCCGTCCACATCAAGCTTTTGGATCTTCTCGACGTTTGGACCGACAATCGGCTTCAGGATGAGCAAATCCTCGATGCGATTTCGGAGCACCCCTTCGCTGCGATAGAAGACCTTTCCCTTCCAGATGAATTCGCCGATGTGCTCGAGCTTGGCGGCCTTGAGGTCGACGACGAACCCTTTGATGCCTCCTCCGACGATTTCGGCGACGCGGGATCGTTCGCTCGATCCTTTCGGGAAAAACATTTGCCCATCGTACGCTCCGTCCGGAATCGGGCCGGCGGTAAGGCGAGCATAGATCTGGTCGACCTGTTCCTGGGTCGCACCTTTGAGATTCTCCGGCGTGATCTTCATAAGATCGGCCGGTGTGAGGGGTAGCTCGTGTTCCAGCCTGGCCAGGTCGATCTTGTCGGAATAGCGTTCGCCGCTCTGGGCATAGGGAATATCAGGCGGTGGTGGCGGAGTTGAAATGAAGTGCCAAACCGCATAGGCGCATGCCGCCAATCCAAGTAGTATGAACCATCCTATAGGTCTCATAGTGAACACCTCAGTTCAAGAGTTTAGGCCGTCAGAGTGTCGCAAGGAACGCGGTCAGCGCGTCTTTCTCTTTCTCCGAGAGATCTTCGCCGAATCGGTGTCCATCATTTTCAATGACCGCCAGACTGTTACTGTAGATCTCGCGCAATTCCGCTCCGGCCTCCAGTATCGTGCCCGGCTTTGCGAGTAACTCTGTGCCCTTGTCTTGGATTAGTTTGGCAATCTGTTCGCCCTTCTCCGCTCCATACCGGCTGACGTACTTGGCCTTCAGTTTGTCAAAGTCCACCCGCGCCATGACGAGATCACCCACCAGCTCCTTGTGACGGAAGTTCCCGATCCGCGCAGCCGGCGTGCCGACTGGAAAGCGAATGGCCGTGTCGATGAAACGCTCCAGTTTGCCGTCACCCAGTTTCGGGAATAGCCGAATGGTCACGTCTGAATTGAACCCGGTCACTTTGGGGATGCGTTGAGATGGATTGAGCAACTCTTTCATCGACGCTTTGTAGAGCCTGAATCGCCCCTCTACGCTGGGATCAAATACCCAACAGGGTGGAGGGCTGGCCAGCGGTTTCCCATCTTTATCGACATATGGTGAATAGTAGTGCTCGTCCGATGGGCCACCGCAGACTTCAGGGCCCACGGCGTTGTTGTGCATGAAGGGGGCATAGGCCCACAGGCTGAGCAGCGAGATATTCCGGTAGTAGCCCCGTCCACCGTCCGAGGGCTCCTTGAGCTGAGGGTCGCCGGGCTTCGCCCGCAAAGTCTCAGAGCCGTACTCTTCCCAGACATGGCCCTTCATGTGATTCGAATGCAGGGATCGGGAGCGGTTTGTGCCGACCTCGCTCACGGGGATGAGCTTGTCGTTGCCGAGCCAGTCGATCCGACTTTCTCTTCCAGTCTGGTCCTTGGAGACCGCTCGAAAATCACGATTCTCGAACGGGGCGCTTTGGCTGGAATGACATGAGGCACACTTGCTCGCAAAAATGGCGCGCCCCTGTTCAACTGCTCCCTTCCCAAATTCATTGTCGAGCTGTTGAATCAGTGCGGCATTGTTCTTGAGCCCTCGTGCTTTGTAGAGGTCGGCCGGCGGACCGGAAAACAAAAACGCGGCGATTTCCGGCAGTCGATCCTCGATGGCGCGGAACTGCGGACAGTCGCGTCGTACTTGCCCGATGTCGAAGGGCGTCTGGCCGAATCCACGCACCGTCGGATCCAGCTGTCGCATATCGGTAAGATGATTCACCCATCCTTCCTCCGAGCAACTGCCAATGTTGAAGTACACGCGCTGAATGGCTTCAAGGGCCCCGATGCTGTCCTCTCCACCTTTGAGGATGTGATGAACAAGCTCTTTCTTGCGGCTCCGTTCCCAACACTTGCCGTCTTTGCCTGGTTCGCACCAACATGTTCGTTCATCGCCTCCGGCCGGACATTGGTTGGTCTTGCGCCATTTGATGATGTCTTCCTCGAACAGGGGGCGTCTGGCGAGATTGATGATGGCGTTCATCGTCCCGGCGTTGTTGACCTGATCGTTGGGAATGGCCGACGTGTCGACGGCCCCTGGGCGGGAATGTCCGTATATTTGGTATTCGATGGTGTTTGGAGCCATTCCAGATCCCAGGATCTGTGCAAAGCGGCCGTACTGATTACCAACAGTCCCGGAGAGATTCTCCCACTTTGGATGGGCAGGATCTTTGGGCGGATGGATTGGGTCAAACGCAATATGGCAAGCGCCGCAGGACATGCCGATGCGATAGGGCGGCTCGATCGAGCCGTCGATCAAATGGCTCTTTGCTGGCGCTTCGCGGTCCTTACGCGGCGACACTTTGGCGGTATAGCCGTCCCACGTGTCTTGATGTCCGCCGTTGATCTGTAACCATTTCACCTTGTCGAACTTCGGGTTGGGAAATTTGCGTAGACCCAGAGCACCGGTCGACGTTCCGAACTCAAGATCGCAGGCCGACTGGCGCTGATCTTTCGGCCCATGAGGGTCGCCTTGCATTACCGGCACGTCTTTCAGGTCACAGGCAGGATCGCGATAGCCAGGCTTCCCAACGTACTTGAGCAATTCGTCATCACCCGGGCAATAATCGAACCCATAGGTCTCGTCATAACTCTTGGCCGGACAGTTGGGATCGCCCGGCTTACAGCAGTCCGGATCGTTGATGAGGCCCCATCGATAGAAGCGCTCATTGCGCGTTTCGCTTTTCAAGACTCGATACCAATCGATCATCACACCGAGGCGCTGTTGGTAGATGTAGGTAAAAAACCGGGCATTGCCAGCCGTGGCGTTGAACCAAATCTCCGCTCCGACACGTTCGGCATCCGTCTGATTCTTGCCATAGTGGAACGAAGAGGCTGGCTTGCCGTTAGCGGCCACTG
>DATIGP010000327.1:0-10666 GCA_035454625.1 Nitrospira sp. | reverse complement strand
GAACGACCGCCGAATGCGCCCGAATATATCGATCTCCCACGACAGGTTGCCTTGCAGATAATAATTGAAGGGGTTCGCAAAGCCCGGCACGAGGAAGACGGTCTTCCGGTCAAACGGCAGGTTGCCGGACGCCGTGATGCCCGGGAAGAAGTCCTGGCGAGAGATAAAGGCGCGGGCCTGGAACTCTTCGACGACCGCCACCGCCTGCCGAAGGTCCCGGTTCTCCTCCAAGGCGATCCGGATCAGGGCCTGCAACTGCTCATCGCGCAGCAGTTCCCACCAGGGCAGGTTGGCCACCGAGGGCAGGTCCGACGGCCCCTCCGTCATCCGAAACCGTTCCTCGGCCTCGGCCTCGGTCGCGGGGCGCTGGTAGTCCGGCCCCAGCGCGCAGGACGCGAAACAAATCGACAATGCGATAGCCACTAGGGTGCGCACGTCAGGTCTTTTCCTCCGACGAGAGGGACGACATCATCGGTTGGCTGCGGGTCATACCCGGTTGAGTGCCACGCCGAGTCAACTTCCTGAGCAACACGAAGAACAGCGGCACGAAGAAAATCGCCAGGAAGGTGGCCGCCAGCATACCCCCCAGTACACCCGTCCCGATCGACTGCCGACTGGCTGCACCGGCGCCCGTCGCGATCACCAACGGGAACATGCCGAAGATGAAGGCCATGGAGGTCATGATGATCGGACGGAACCGCAGACGCGCACCTTCGACCGCCGCTTCGATCAAGGGACGGCCTGCTTCGTATCTGGTGTTGGCGAACTCGACAATCAAAATCGCGTTCTTGGCCGAAAGGCCGATCAAGGTGACAAGGCCGATTTGGAAGTAAATATCATTTTCGAATCCTCGAAGCCAGACGGCCGTCAACGCCCCGAAAACCCCGAACGGAACAGCAAGAATCACGGCAAACGGCACCACCCAACTCTCAAACTGGGCCGCCAACACCAGGAAGACCATCAACAAGCCGATCACAAAGACCTGGGCCGATTGACCGCCCACCCGCCGCTCTTGAAACGAAATATTACTCCAATCGATCGCATATCCCTGCGGAACCAGCACTTCCTTCGCCACTCGCTCCAACGCCTCGATGGCTTGCCCTGAGCTGAAGCCAGGCGCGGCAGCACCCAGCAGGAGCGCCGTATTGTAGCCGTTGAAATGATTCACGGGATCCGGACCACTCTGATACTCCGCCGTCACGACCGTATCGAGTGGGATCATGTTGATGCCCCGTGCCGTCTGGGTTCGCACATAAATTTTTGAGAGAGCCTGCGGCGTCGATCGATACTCGGCATCGGCTTCCGTTTGCACATGATACACGCGACCGAATTTGACGAAGTCGTTAATGTAATAATTGCCGAAGTACGCCTGGAGCGTGTCAAAGATATCCGAAATCGGAATGCCCAATGCTTTTGCGCGCTCTCGGTTCACGTTGGCATAGAGCCTCGGCGAGGAGACGCGGAAATTCGTTCCTATGCGCCCGATCGCCGGCTCTTTTTGCGCGCGCTCGACGAATTGCTGCGCCACCATGGCAAATTTCTTGAAGTCGCCGCCGCTGGGATCTTGGATTTGGGCGGAGAAACCGCCGACGGCCCCGACTCCACGAATCGACGGTGCATTGAATGCAAGAAGCAAGGCCTCCGGAATCTTGGCAAACTCACCATAGGCCGCGCCGACGAGCGCCTTGGCATGGTACTGCGGCTCCGGCCGTTCATCCCATAACACCAACGGGACAAACATCGTCGCAGAATTCGGTCCTCTGGTTCCGAACACGAAATTCTGCCCGGTCAATGCATCGGTGGAATGCACCGCAGGGATCGCTTGGAAAAACCGCTCAATCCGTTCGAGCACCGCCTCCGTTCGCTGTTTCGAGGCCCCGTCCGGCAATTGCGCGATCACGATGAAGTAGCCCTGATCTTCTTCCGGGAGGAAGCTTTTCGGCAGCTTCTCGAACAGTCCGACACACACTATGAGGAGCAGCGCAAAGACCGCCATGACACGCAGCGGCCTACCGATGAGTGCAGCAGTCGTGTTCGTATAGCCCTGCTGCATCCGGTTGAATACTCGATCAAAGAAGGTCCAAAACCCGCTTCTGTTTTCATGCCGGGTCGTGAGGACGACGCCGCAGAGCGCGGGACTCAGCGTCAATGCCACAAACCCCGACACGGTAACGGAAATGGCGATGGTAGCCGCGAATTGTTTATAGAGGGCCCCTGTGATCCCACCGATAAAACCGACAGGGGCGAAGACAGAGACCAGGACCAACACGATCGCGATGATGGGCTCGGTCACCTCGTTCATCGCCCTCTTGGCGGCCTCCTTCGGTGCCAGCCGATCCTCGCGCATATGTCGCTCAACGTTCTCAACCACCACAATGGCGTCATCCACCACGATGCCGATCGCCAACACCATCCCGAATAAAGTAATCGTATTGATGGAGAAACCGAGGGCATAGAGTCCGATGAACGTGCCGATCAAGGAGACGGGTACGGCTACGGTCGGAATGATGGTCGCTCGCCAGGTCTGCAGGAACAGATAGACGACGAGTACCACCAGGAGCATGGCTTCCAGGAGCGTCTTGACCACTTCCTTGATAGAGACTTCGATGAACCGCGTGGTGTCGTACGGCGTGTCATACGAGACGCTGGGTGGAAAATTTTTGGCCAGTTCATCCATCTGCGCTCGTGTACGGCGCACCGTATCGAGTGCATTCGCTCCGGGAGACAAGAATGTCAGGATAAACGTCGTCGGCTTGCTGTTCCATCGACCTTCCAGTCCGTAGGATTGCGCCCCGAGCTCGATGCGCGCCACATCTTTGAGCCGCACCATGGAACCGTCCGGAAGGGCTCGAACGATCAACTCCTCGAAATCCTTCACCTCCGTCAGGCGTCCCTTCGTGATGATCGGAATCGTGAGCTCGGTCCCCTTCGGGGCCGGTTCCCGCCCGATCGTCCCGGAGGGATAGTCACGGTTCTGCTCACGGATGATCGCCGTGATATCATTCGGTGTCAGATTCAACTTGGCCATCAACAGCGGATTGAGAATGATCCGCATGCTGTAATTTTGTTGTCCGAATACCAGCGCGTCGCCCACGCCTTTGACCCGCTTGAGATCATCGACCAATCGAAGCGTCGCATAGTTCGACAGAAATACGGCATCGTGCCGAGGGTCGGTCGACTTAAGCGCGATGACTAACACCAGGTCGGGAGACATCTTTTTGACGGAGATCCCCTGACGGACGACTTCCGGAGGGAGCTGCGGCTCGGCGAGTTTCTCACGATTCTGAGTTTGAACCTGAGCGATATCCGGATTCGTGCCGATCTCAAACGTCAACTTGATCGTAACGTGTCCGTCGTTACTACTGGTGGATTCGTAATACAGCAGATTGTCGATACCGGGGAGGGTGACCTCAATGGGACGGGCGACTGCCTCTGCCGCCACTTCCGCGCTGGCGCCGGGATAGTCCGCGTCAATCTGCACCACCGGAGGGGTGATTTCAGGAAACTGCGCAATCGGCAGAAACTGCGTGGCGAGGAGGCCCATCACGACCACAACGATCGAGATGACCGATGCAAAGATCGGTCGATCGATGAAGAGGTGCGAGATCACAAATGATCCTGAGGAAGAGTGGGAGTGGATTCAGCAGCGGGCGAGTTCGCTGCGACCCAGGGAACTGCTTTGACCTGAGCCCCCGGACCGATCTTCATTAACCCGTTCACGACCACTCGATCGCCTGCGTTCAGACCGCTATCGATGAGCCATTGGTCCCCTTTCCAATCGGCAGCGGCCACGTCTCGGATCTCAATCTTGTCCTCATTGTTGACGACATAGACAAAAGGCCCTTGAGGCCCTTGTAACACCGCGCGTTGCGGAATCAGGACGGCGTCCGTCTTCGTGTCTCCGGTGAATCGAACCTTGACAAACTGCCCGGGCAGCAAGGACCGCTGGGGATTCGGGACGGTGATTCGCTGAACTCTTGATCCCGTCTCGCTGCGCAACCCCGGTTCGAGCAGATCCAATTCGCCCTGCATCGGAAACGGCGTCCCATCCATCAACGTCAACCTGGCACGCAATTGGTAGTCACCGGGATGAAGGATTCGCCGAGATTCAATATCGCGACGCCGTTTCAGGATGAATGTCTCAGGTACGCTCACGACGACATACATAGGATCGACACGATGAATAGTGGTCAGCAAGTCGGTTTGTGCCGAGACCAGCCGACCTTCATAGTAGCGGCTACGTTCAATAATCCCGCTGATGGGAGCCGTGATCAGCGTGTTATCCATGTCGAATTGGGCCTTGATGAGGTCGGCCCGCGCGCCTTCCAAAGCGGCATTGGCCGAGAGGTCTTCAGCGACGGCGTCGTCCACGTCTTTTTGACTGACCGCCTGCTCAGCCAGCAACGGTTTCACACGAGCCAGGTCTTGCTTGGCTTGCACGACACGAGCTTGAGCTTGCGCGATCTTGGCTTTTGCACTCGCTGCTGCCGCCTTGAAGGGAACCGGATCGATCTGATAGAGGCGGTCGCCTTTTTTCACATCGCGTCCTTCCCGATATAAGACTGCTTTCAAAATTCCCGTCACTTGCGAACGAATCTCCACCGGACGGGAAGCCTCCGCTTGACCTATAAATTCGGGTTCATCAGGAATCACTTGGGTCTGAACCGTGACGACTTCTACCTGCGGAATCAGAGGAGGGGAAGGAGCCGAACCCGCATCATCTCTGCATCCAAGCAGCGCCGCTATGGCAGCCGATACGAACAAGCCCACGACATATCTGCACACATTATCCGAAAAGCTCATGCGATCTACCCTAGGTTGCTCCATCATCCGTTATTCTGCTGAAAGGCAAACGAAACATTGTACCGGTGCAGGAGAGACGGGGGCAAGCCTAAGACGGGTAAGGCTTTTCACCGTCGTGGCGACCATGGAGGATAGCCTGTCACATTTCATACTGTGTCGCTCTTCTCACCCCATGGAGTGAACTTGCCGCACCCGGTGATTTCCTCCACGATGCATCTGGTTAGACAGCCCGACGCTCGCAGCTCCGCCCCTTGTCTCCATAAAAAGGCCAGAAGGGCCTTGCCGTCGCCATCGATGTATGTCACTCCGGTCAGATCAATAGCCGCACAACGTTGCCGCCTGGTCGATGCGCGGTGACAGCTGGCTCTTAGCTCGTCAACCCATGGACCGGCGAGCCGTCCATCGAGCCTCAAGGACACAGAATCCGGTTCGGGCCCCTCTTGTTCCGTAATCTTCAACACGTTAAAGAACGCTCCTCGACAGCCGGTCCACTGAATTTTCCTCACTAACGAAGCCCTCACTCGGTTCCCATGTTCTCATGAGATTTTGTCTCCCCTTTGCGGTGGACTCAGGTCATTTCCAATCTGCGTTCGGCGGTTCTGCAAGATAACCGAATCGACCACCTCTCCACATTGCACACAACGTCTGACCGAAACATCGATACGAGCAGCGCCGTCGATGGAATCGAATGACCTTTCAACGATCATGAACCCACCACACCTGGAGCAAGCTATGGTCTGCCTCTTCCGCTCAGTCGGTCTGTTCTCCAATAATGCTGCCGTCGTCATGTCGACCTCCCTGCTTAAGGGTTCATCAACTTCATATGGCAACATACGTTCCAGAACCCGTTTGAATGGGCTGACACCGTTCAAGTTGCGAAAATAACGCGAAGTTCTTTCGACGAATCGAGTGGGAGTTCCCGCGAGGAATAAACCCGACCTGCCGATTTCCCGGCACGCTGCCGATCATTCGGCAGCGTGCCGGGATCCATGAACATGACGTTAGGGCAGGCTATACGTCAGGTTCGGCCCTGATAATCCTTGCTTCGGTTGCAATTCAGCCGCCCCAGACAAGTCAGCTTGGATGAATGGCAATTCCCCTCATACCGAGCTGCATCGGCTGAGTCGGTGAGAATCTGATCGATGAATTGACTGCAGCGTAGGGCCGAGGCTGATCTTAATCCAATGTCTGGCGATACCGCTTGACCCCGACCGCCAATACCACGGCCGCGAACAGGAGAATCTGCCAGAGTTGGAGCACAACCTCCTCGACTCCATTGCCCTTCAACATGATCCCCCGCACAATTCGCAGAAAGTGAGTCAGCGGAAGCATCTCACCGATCGACTGCGCCCACTGCGGCATGCCACGAAACGGGAACATGAATCCCGACAACAGCAGGGATGGCAAAAAGAAAAAGAACGAGAGCTGCACAGCTTGCAATTGGTTCTGCGCCAAGGTGGAAAACGTGATCCCCATAGCGAGGTTGGCCACAATGAATACAAACGCCGACACAAACAGCATGGGGATATTGCCGTACACCGGCACCTTGAACAGCAGATGAGACGCGAGAAGAATCAGTGTGACCTGGATATAACCGACGAGGATGTAGGGCAACACCTTCCCGCTCATGACTTCGAACGGCCTGGTCGGCATGGAGAGAAGATTTTCCATCGTACCCCGTTCCCGCTCTCGTGTAATCGCAAGACCGGTGATCATCACCATCGTCATGGTCAGCACAACGCCCATCAATCCCGGCACGATGTTGTATTGTGTGATCGCTTCGGGGTTATAGCGGGCGTGGATCCGTAGATCGACCGGACCCTCGTCGTTGGAAAGATGGGCCAAGGATCCGGTTAGATCTCGTTGGAGTACGGTCGTCACCAACACACGCAGGGTACCGATGGCGTTGCTCGTCGCAGCCGGATCGGTTGCATCGGCTTCAACGAGGATTGCCGGTCGTTCGCCGCGAAGGATGCCGCGCGAGAAATTCTCCGGAATGTTGACGACGAACTGTACTTCGCCGCGAGCCAATACATCATCCGCTTCCTGTTCGGTCGACACCTGACGGACGTACTCGAAGTAGCCGCTATCGCGAATCGCCTGCAGAAGGGCCCGTCCGTGTGGACCGTAATCGGCCATCAGCACCGCAGTCGGCAGGTGTTTCGGGTCCGCATTGATCGCGAACCCGAAGAGGACGAGTTGGATCAGCGGGATCCCGACCATCATCCCGAAGGTCACTCGGTCTCGACGCATCTGAATGAATTCCTTCACGACGATCGCCCAGAAACGGGACAGCGAAAATATGAGGCGAGGTCTCATGATACGAAGTTATCCGACGACTGTTGCATGAGATGGATGAAGACATCTTCAAGCTCGGTGTCCACTCTTTGCCATTCATAGGGACTCGTACGAAATGCCGCCACCGCTGCTTCGAGCGAATCCGGGTCGTCCCCACTGACGTGCAATCGATCTCCGAACGCCACCGCCTGCCGGACACCGGGTTGTTGACGGATCTCCACGGCCAATTCATGAAGGTTCGGGCCGCTGACCGACCAGGTCGTCAGCCTCGTCTGCCGAATCACATCGGAGACAGTCCCGTCGGCGAGCAGTTTTCCATAAGCGATATAGGCGAGACGATGGCAGCGTTCGGCTTCATCCATGTAATGGGTCGTGATCAGAAATGTGAGCCCGTCGGCAGCCAGCTCGTGAATCTGTTCCCAGAATTCACGTCTGGCTTTGGGATCGACCCCGGCTGTCGGCTCGTCGAGGAGGAGCAGCTGCGGTTGATGAATCATGCAAGCAGCCAATGCCAGCCGCTGCTTCCAGCCGCCTGAGAGTTGACCGGCAAGCTGTTTCCGCCGACCTGCGAGACCCAGCCGTTGGAGGCTCCGCTCCACCGCCCCGCGCCTATCGGGAATCCCGAACAGGCGCCCGACGAAGTCAAGATTCTCAGCGATGCTGAGATCCTCGTAAAAACTGAACCGCTGAGTCATATAGCCGACGGCGGTTTTGATCGCCTCGCTTTGGCTGATCACATCATAGCCCAGACAGGTCCCGCTGCCTTCGTCGGCCCGCAGCAGTCCACAGAGCATGCGGATGAAGGTCGTCTTTCCACTGCCGTTCGGACCGAGAAAGCCGTAAATCTCTCCTCGACGCACTTGCAGCCCGATGTGATCGACGACCATGCGCGTGCCGAAACGTTTTGTCATCCCACGTACATCGATCACGAGGTCGCGGCCGGTCCGATCCTGTGTCACTGGACCACCCCGAACTGCACGTCTACCGGTTGGCCAGGATGCAACTTGACCGCGGCAGCCTGGTCGAACAACACTTCAACCATGAACACCAATTTTTCGCGGATTCCCCGGCTATAGATGACCGGCGGGGTATATTCGGCTCGCGGTGAAATATAGCTCACCTTTCCTTGCGTCAAGCCCTGCACTCCATCGACCATGACCTGCACGGGATCCCCGAGCTTGATCGTCCCAAGCCTTGTGTGAGAGACAAACGTTCGCACCTTGATGTTGGCTGGGGGCAACAGAACGACGACGGGGCGGCCTGCCGGCACCCATTCACCTTCCCGGTACAAAGTATCGAACACGAATCCTGCCTTCGGAGAGGTCTGGCGCTTCTGCGCAAGATCCCACTCGGCTTTAGCCAGCGCTGCTTCCTTGGCTCGAACCTCAGCTTCGGCTGCAGCGATCTGGTCGGTGCGTGAACCCAAGAGGGCGGTGTTCAAGTCTGCTTGAAGCTGCGAGACTCGCTGTTGGTTTTGGTCGCGTAATGATCGTGCGCGATCCACCTCGAGCTCCACCGCTGCACCAGGCACCTCCGTTAGCCCCTCCTGGCGTGCGACTTCTCGCAAGGAGAGCTGCAGGGCCGCTAGGGCTTGTTTGAGCTGGGCCCGGAGGGATGCAATCTCAGAGGGTCGCCGACCCTTTTTCCTGTCTTCAAGATTCGCCCGCGCTTCACTTAATTTCCGTTCGGCCTCATCTCGTGTCGCTTTCTCAGATGCTTGCTCCAGGGTGAACAGAGGATCGCCGACGCCGACCTGCATCCCGCGTCGCACCGATAAGGAGATCAAGGCCCCGCCGAAAGGGGATGCGACGTACACATACTCTCCTTCGACGTAACCCTGGATGAGATCGGAAGAGGACTGATTGCAGCCGGTCAATATACCACCGGCCATCAGAGCCAGTGCGACAGAAAGAATCGGTTTGACACCCCTTCGACCATGGTGCATTAGTTCACCACTTTCTGCTTGGCAACAAGCGCTCCTTCCAAAATGATGCTAATGATGGATGAATAGCCGCTCTCCACCGTCAGTCCGAGTTCCGTCAGTTTGGCCGGATTCATGATGGCCTGCACTGCTCCAAGCAAAATCTCGATGATCAGATGGGTCGGGGTATCGGTCCGGATCAGGCCCGCTGTCTTCCCATTCTCTAACAGACTGCCGAAATAACGGAGGATCAGCTCGCGGCGCCGTTGTTCGATCAGCTGGAACAACTCCGGTGTCTCACGCCCGATGTCTCTGACAAACGCCGGCTGAATTTCCATCGTGTGCCGTTGAAGGCAACCCAGCAACTGATACAGCGCAACCTCGACATCGGAAGCTTGTCCCTTCGCCAACTGCCCCATATCGGCCTCAACCTCTCCAAGTTTGTCCTTCAAAACGGCCTCAATAAGCGAAGTTTTGCTTGGAAAGCAGCCATAGAGGGTCTTCTTGCTCATTCCCAGTTCAGCGGCTAGGTCATCCATACTCACCGATCGAAATCCGTGTGCAAGGAACTGGCGACGAGCTACGGCGATCACTTTTCGCACGGTGGCATGATCACCTAAAGTTTCCTGCTGTCTAGACTTTCGTGTCGACATATCGCTCAATGATACTGAAGAAACTGTTCAGGTTTTATCAGTTTTCGTAAGACCCGTCAACTCTGTGTGATCATACCTAGGCACTAGGTATTAGAGCCAGTACAGGATAGTGAGGCTGGGTGATTATGGAAACGAACAGGAGGGCCCCCAAGAAATCCGTCACTCTATAGGGCGGGAGATACCGAATTTTTGCATTTTCGATTGGAGAGTGGTCCTCTTGATCCTTAAGCGGGCCGCGGCACCTCCGGGGCCGCCGACCACCCATTTTGCTTCACGCAGAGCCCGCAAGATTTGCTCGCGTTCGGCTTCCGCCAATGCCGTTATTGGAGAGATGGTAGCGTGACTCGCTGTCTGCAACTCGCCGATGGGCACCTGCAAATCCGTCCCTTGCGTGAGAATGACGGAACGCTCGACCAGATTCTCCAATTCCCGAATATTACCTGGCCAGGCATAGCGGCTGAGCACCTCCAGCGTCCGGGTAGGAACGGTTTGGATGTTCTTCTTCATGCGAAGCGCATAATGCTGGGTGAAGTACCGAACCAAGACGGGAATATCTTCGCGGCGTTCGCGCAGCGGGGGCAATGTAATGGGAAAGACATTCAAGCGATAATACAAGTCGCTCCGAAACGCTTTATTCTCCGCCAATGCCTTGAGATCCCTGTTGGTAGCGGCGATCAAGCGCACGTCCACATGAAGCGTCTTCGTACCACCGAGCCGCTCAAATTCCTGCTCCTGCAATACTCGAAGCAGCTTGGATTGCAACTCTAATGGGATCTCACCCACCTCATCAAGAAAGATCGTGCCTCTATCGGCCAATTCAAACCGGCCGACCTTCTGGGATATGGCGCCTGTGAAGGCTCCGCGTTCATGGCCGAACAGTTCGCTTTCCAGCAGCCCAGTCGGGATGGCGGCGCAGTTGAGCTTGATCAATGTGCCCTCTTTGCGACCGCTGAGTCGATGGATGGCCCGGGCAATGAGTTCCTTGCCGGTG
>DATIGP010000326.1:0-23768 GCA_035454625.1 Nitrospira sp. | reverse complement strand
CGAGAGCAGATGTCCTGAAAACAAGCGAGCTCGGCTTCCTGCACTAATCCAATCCCCACCGCTTCTCCGTGAACTAACGACCTATATCCTCCCAGCGCTTCTAGAGCATGTCCGATGGTATGCCCATAGTTGAGGATTCGTCTGCGATCCGATTCCCGTTCATCTGCTGCAACCACTTCCGCCTTTATCTCGCAGGATCGTTTCACCACTGCCGCGACGATGCCAGGTGCTTGCCTTCGCAATTCGGACATGTGCCGCTGCAGATAGTAGAAGAATGACTCGTCCGCGATGATTCCGTACTTAATGACCTCCGCAAACCCGGCCACCAATTCCCGAGCGGGCAAGGTATGAAGAGTCAATGGATCGATCCATACGGCACGTGGCTGATAAAATGACCCGACCAAGTTCTTTCCCAGCTTATGATCAACACCGGTCTTTCCTCCGACACTGGAATCGACCTGTGCAACAAGAGTAGTGGGCACCTGAATATAGGGAATACCACGTTGGTAGATGGAGGCAGCAAAGCCAGCCATGTCGCCTACTACCCCACCACCGAGCGCCAGAAGCATAGACGACCGCTCAAATCGATAGCGTGCCAACATATCGAGGATTCGCTCCACCGTCTTGAGTGTTTTCCACCGCTCTCCAGGATTCAAAATTATGGGTAGGGGATCGATCCCGCATCTCTTGATGGCCTCCAAGCTTCTCTTCAGATAATGGCGGGCGACGTGCCGATCAGTTACAATTCCAACCTTTCCTATTACTCCCTGTGCCTTTAATCTGCCGCCAAGCCTCTCCAAAAGTCCGGATTGGATGACAATTTCATAGCTTCTTTCGGCTAATGAAACAGGGACGGTCAAAATCGCAGACATTTCGTTGTCCGGGAAAATCCGACGGACCAGCAGGCCATCGGGTGGTCATGGTATCACAGCTACGACAAAACTAAAACGACGTGTGTCATCTTGGAAGGTCACTCAGACAATCATTTCCGTTCAATTATCGTAGTGGAACAAGACAGAAAGCGTGATGATGCATCTCGGCATCACCACGCTTTCATATCATAAGGCCGGAAACGATCCTATGTCTTAATGATGCTCGGAGTGAGGAAAATAAGTAGCTCTTGTTTCGACACGGTCTCAGACTTATTTTTAAACAGCCAGCCCAATACCGGCATACGAGACAGATAGGGAACCCCTTGCACATTATTCCCTTGTGTATCGACAAAGACACCACCGATCACCATTGTTTCACCATCCCTAACGATGACTTGGGTGGTGGCTTCTCGTCGATCAATGCTCGGCCCAGCCGGATTGCTCCGCGCCCCGACAGCATTTCGAGTCGCTCGCACCCTCATCAAGATTCGCTTCCCTTCTTCCTTCGGATCACGCGAGGTGATCTGGGGCGTTACATTCAACTCCAAGTTTGCATCGACAAACGTCGTTTGCGTACCCTGCAAGGAAGTTGTCTGGAAAGGAATCGATTCCCCTTGAGAAATCTTCGCCTCACGCTTGTCCAATGTGGTAATCTTCGGCGCCGCAATCACCTTGCTCAAGCCTAGCAACTCGCCTGCAGATAGCCGCATATCTAAAGCAAAATCTCCACCGAGTTTTCCAAAAGTCCATCCAATCGACGGAACAGCCGGCAACCCACCGACCTGGGCCGGCAAATTGACCAGGAAGCTACGATCGATCGTGCTAGTCCCTGTCCCGGCTACCTGCCCAAAGGGGCCGGTAAGGTTCGAGACCGCAAAGAAATCCGTGGGCGTGCGATTGCCCGCTTGGAAGCCCCACTGAATCCCTAATCCTCGAGCATACACTGTATCTGCTTGTACAATGCGCGCTTCGATCTGAACCTGAGGGACCTCCAAGTCAAGCCCCTCCACCAGCTGCTTGACGATTGCCAGCTTTGATTCCGTCTCTCGGACAACCAAGGCATTGCTTCCCGCATTAAATTGCATGAGACCGCGCGGACTCAAATTTTGTCGTAAAGATTGCATGAGTTCCTGAGCCTGGAGATTCCTGATATAAAAAACGCGGTCGACTAACTCTTCAGCCTTGGTCTTGGATTCCTTGGCCCTTGCTTCTTCATCCTGCTGCTTGGCAATATTGGCCAGCGAATCGACCCATACGATGCTCCCTTGGCGAATCATACCCAAGCCATTCATCTTCAATAGCATATCAAGCGCCTGATCCCACGGTACACTCACCAATTTCATGGTGACCTTCGACTTGACACCTTCGCCGACGACGATGTTGAAACCACTGACCTCGGCAATCAGTCGAAGGATGTTCGTAATATCGGCCTGCTGAAAGTCGAGCGAGATGCGTCGTCCTACAAATCGAGACTGCCCTACTACAAGATCATCAGACCGGTCGTCCCTTTCAACCGATACACCTTCTCCCGCCATCTGGACGCGCTGTACTTTAAATTGAGACTGCGTGGGAACGACCATCCGGGTCGCTCTTCTGGCCGCACGATCCCCCGGCTCGAACAATACCTTGCGTGCTCGGGGTGTAACTACGGTGCGCTCTCTCTGCTCATCAAACTGTGCGGTAACCGCCGAGGATACTTTAGGCTCACTAGGTTTCAGCGTAATCAATACTTTATTCTGCTCGCGGATGAGAGAAAAGCTTGGCCGTTCCGGCACATCGAACACCAATCTGACCTTATCAGCATGGTGTCCAACTCTGATCTTTGTGAGCAGATAGTGATCGGCCCGCAACACCGATCGTCTCAGAGCGGACGCCACGGCGGGAATATCGACGATTAAACGAGATTCATCTAAAAAATTAGCCTCTGGAAACAGTTGACCATCCCCCATGACCACTACGGTTATGCGATCCGTTTCGCGACGGATATCAATTGAGGTGACGGACTGTGCCAGCAATTGTGTGGTAGTTATTTCGGCCCGCGCAGCATCACTCCGCTTTGTCAAGTCGATCGCTGCGGCAAACACGGATGTCTGGACAAATATGGGCATGGTGGCGACGGATAGTCTCAAGGCTCCGATGAAACATCCAGCAGTTAAAGAGTGATGTGCGCACAAAAATAGTGGTCTCATTCTGGGCCCTCTTTAGGGTGTAGGAGCTTGACATGTTCTCGCTCTTGCTTCTTGCCATACACATCCGTGAACCGTTCCTGGACAATGATTCCCCGCTCGGTAATTGCGCTGACCACTCCATTATTTTGTCCGATCCTCGTTCCCCGTCGAACGGTATATCCATGTCCTTCTGGCGTCTGCACCATAGCGGTATAGCCGTATGCCCCCCATACAATGGCGATAAGGTTGAGTTCGGTCAGAGTCACCCGTTGCAATGGTGGAAGCGTTGTATCCGTCTTTCCCGGTTGAAGCTCCTGAACGATAGGTGCAAATGGATCACGACGGCCGGATGGATCATACCCACCTCCCACCATGCCGTCTGGTACGGAAGGCTGGGAAGATACCCGGGAATTTAAACCTGATGCTGACGCTTCTGCTGCTTGCGGAGCCATCGTCTGTATTTCCGGCACTGAAGGCAGCCTAAGAGCTTCCTGCCGCATCTGAGTCATCAGACCCGGACCGGAAGAAGATTCGGCCTGTGTATCTATGCTTCCCCAAATGAGGATACCTGTGCATACTACGCTGGCACCAAGTGTCAGAAAATATTCTGCGGGCTTCTTTCTTATATGCTCGAGGTGCATGATGGTATCACGATGTCGCTATTTCCCAGCTTGAGCCACTTTAGGAGCATTACCCGCAGGAGATGTTCCGGAAACCGGTTTCTCTTGAGGCGCCGCGTATGCCACGAGGTCAAAGGTCGTTTGCGATATAACTCTTCCATGGTCAATCTTCGGTGATCCCATCTTAAGCCCCGACACCGTAATGATTCGAGGGAGTTGATTGATCCGATCGAAAAACAGTGCTGCCGTATGATAAACTCCGGCTACTTCGACACTGACCGGCATCTTGACGAAAAGCTTCGACGCATCTTCGGTTTGAGGACCAGGCTTCCACAGTTTTATATCGAGTCCCAATCGCACTCCTAAATCAGACACCTGCTTCAGGAGCATGATCGCTTCTTCTTCCGGGGGAAGACGCTCTTTTTTCTTAGCCAATTCAATTTCAAGCTGCTTATTCGCGGCGACCAATGCATCGAGATGTTTCACTTTGATCGTGAGCGTTTGAATTTCACCCTCCAGTTTGCTGTTGTCGGCCTCAAGGGCTGTGATGGCTGCAAACTTAGGCTCTGCAATGTAGAAATAAAAGCCGGCAATCATGCCCCCTACGAGTAAGAATAAGAGTGCGGCCTTTTGTGAAGTCGGCACATTGCGAAGAGCATCGAGGTTAAGCTGTGGTAACCCCATCGCTATCCCTTCAGGCGGAACGCCAAGCGAAATTGGTACAAATTGATTGTGTTTTCCACCGCAGCTTTACTTTCCTGAAGATTGATACCGGTGAAATACTCCGTACGTCTCAAGTTGTTCACGAATTCCACCACGTCGTCGTTTGTTAAGGCCTTCCCCTCCAACTCAACGGTATCGGATGCCACACCGAGCCTTGTGAGCCACACTTTGAGCGGCTCTAAACTTTGACTCACATGGTCGAGAACTTTCACCGGGCCCATCCGGGATTGCTCGAGCTGGTCTATAATTTTATTCTTATCCTCAAGAAGCTTCTTCCTTTGTTCAAAATCTTGTACTTGCTTGACCTGTTCTTTCAGATGTGCGACTTGTTTTTCCTTATCTCGCTTTTCGTCCTGCCGCGTTTCTAACTCGTTGTCCAATGAGACCGAATACCACCAACACCCGGTCAGTGTAATCAATATTACGCCCACCCCGAGCAGTGCCTGCGCGCGCACGTCATACTGAGGTTTGGCTGGCCTTCCTTTAGGCCCACCCGGAAGGAGGTTGATCCGAATCATCTGTCTCCCACTGCTCTCAACGCCAGCCCGACTCCGACCGCTGCTGACGGAGCTAATTCCGCCAGTAAATCAGAGTCGATGTCACATCCTGTGACATCAATCTCGGCAAACGGATCCGCCATTTCGACGGGCAGTTGCATCCGATCTCCAAGCTGCTGAATCAGGCCTTTTGCCCGAGCTACGCCACCACAGACGAGTACACGACTAAGCTCAGCACTGGCTGTCGACGTCTTGAAATAGTCCACCGTCCGAGCGACCTCTGACGCGACTTCCGCATTCACACCATCTAAGACGCCGGTCAGCGACACCCCGTCAGAATCCGCTGCTCGGTCCTTCTTCTTACTTTCTTCCGCTTCCTCAAAGGAAAGCCCTATCTCGCGCTGGATCGCTTCCGTGTATCTATTTCCACCCAACGGGATATCCCGTGTAAATAACGACGAACCGGCACGGACAATGTTCACATTCATCACACTCGCGCCAAGATTCACCAACGCCGTCGTCTCTTCCTGTGCCATTGGGTAGTTAATCGCGTGCATGTTCTCAACCGCAAACGCATCGACATCCATGACCATTGGGATGAGTCCGGCGGCCTTGACTAGTTCGGTCAATTCATTAATCTTGTCTTTTTTCGCGGCAACAAGAATTACCGACATATCTCCCTGCTGATCTTCCGACCCATCTGGAGGTAAGACATGAAAGTCTATATTCACTTCATTGATATCGAAGGGAATGTACTGTTCAGCCGCCAATTTCACCTGCCCTTCCAACTCTTCATCCGGCATCGGCGGCAGACTGATCTTTTTCACAATGACCGCGTGCCCGGAGATCGAGATGGCAACGTGCTTGTTCTTGACGTTGGTTTCCTCAAACAATTCGCGAACAGCTGAAATCACACGCCCCTCATCCATGACAGTCCCATCTACAATCACTTCTGGTTCCAGCGGCTTCACGCCGAACTTCTGAAGAAAGTACCGTCCCTTACTTTCCTTCAGCTGAGCGACTTTGATGGCACTGGATCCGATGTCAAGCCCCACTAATTGTCGACGGGGAGTCAACATCGACAAAATGTCGGTTTCTACTATCTTTTTAAGTGAAGTCAACATGCGGTATCTCTCACTCTACCCGACAGTCTTTCTGGCGCGAATAACCTTTTCGATTTCCTCCACATTCTTTCTCGTATAGAGTCGCCAGTTTCTCCAATCTCTAGCTGGTTGATCAATGACTCCGTCCCGTTCCCAGCGGAAGAGCGTGGCCTTGGAAATATCGAACAATTCACACACCTGATGGGCCTTGAAGCCTAGTCCTTCACGCTTAGGAGTTTTCACTTGAGTTTAGCTAGCTAATCATAAGGATTTCGCTATTCACAAAGCTAAGTATAGTCAATATGCTCTACCTGTCAAGGAAACGACTCGAAGCGGAAGGGTACGGCAGAAACGCAATGGGTATTCAACAACTGTCTACGTTTTGTCGACATCTCGATGTTTAATGCCGACTTCGTACCCCAGAGCGGCAAGGCTTTCTCGGAGACGGCTGGCGACCACGACCGAACGATGACGTCCACCGGTACATCCAATACCGATGGTCAAATAACTACGCCGCTCTCTTTGGAATAGCGGCAAGAGAAACTTCAACAGACCTTCGAGGTGTTCTATGAGTGAAACAGCCTCAGGATCTGTCAGAACGAAGGCCCGGACCAGAGGATCCTCTCCGGAAAGTGGTTTGAGTTCAGGAATGAAAAATGGGTTCTTAAGAAAACGCACGTCAAACAACAAATCGATATCGTAAGGCACACCGAATTTATATCCGAAAGTCATGAGCGAGATCGTCAGTCGTCTATCAGAAGACTCCCGCTGAAACTGCTTCGCAAGCAACTCACCCAGTTCATGGACTGTCAAATCGGAAGTATCGATGATTCGATCAGCCCGGCGCCGGAGCTCGGCCACACGTTCCTTTTCAAACCGAATGCCATCCACGACAGGAAGATGCGGCAAAAGAGGATGAGGGCGCCTGGACTCTGAAAATCGTCTGATCAATACCTCCTCGCGGGCCTCCAGAAATAGCAACTGAACGGCATGACCGAGCGCTTTCACCCTCTCCAAGATACCGACGAAATCCGAAAAGAACGCCCGCTCTCTAATGTCAATCCCCAGAGCGACGTTGGCGATTTCGCTATACTGCTGATTGCAGAGTTCCACAAAGGTCGGGAGGAGAGCGGGGGGAAGATTATCGATGCAGAAATATCCGGCATCCTCAAATGCTTTGAGGGCATAGGTCTTTCCAGAACCAGACAACCCGCTGATAATGACGAGATTCAGTCTAGCCATGGAGGTGGAATTGTATCGGTAGGCATGCCTGACACTCCTTTTGGGAGTTCATCATCCGCCCCCTCACCATTCATCAACTGTATCCATTCGGAGTCACTCAGCGTATTAGCTACGTGGAGGGATGGAACAATTAAGGTTCCACGAAAGACTCACGAGGGAAACGTGATCAAGATCTCGTCGGCTTGGTCGGTTTATGTTGAACGAGACGCTCTTTCCATTTTCGAAACTGCGCGTCCACACGGTCGACGAGGGCGTCGATTGTGGCATACATCTCGGGGGTTGATGTCTTGGCTTGCACTCGTTTGCCGCTGACGGCACCAGTGACTTCGGCCTTATGTTGAAGCTTCTCGACTCCCAACACCACTTGCAACGATCCGACCTTCAATCCGTACCGATCCAGGCGACCGAATCGGGTTTCGACATAGCTTCGAAGCGCTGGCGTGATATCCATGTGGCGACCAGTGATTCTCAACTTCATGCCCACCTCCAATTTGAGCCTAGTGGATCCGAAGCGACAGCAATCAAAAAAAGCGTTTTCGTTGACTGGCGGATGGGACATTTAACTCGGCCCGATATTTAGCCACGGTTCTCCGTGCGATAAGCACCCCCTGCTTCCGAAGCCGGGCCGCAATTTCCTCATCTTTCAAAGGACACTTTGCATCTTCTTCAGCCACCATGGTCTTGATCATATCTCTGACGGACACGGAGGAATGCATGCCCGATGGCTCATCTGCTCGCTGAAGTCCAGCATTGAAGAAGAACTTAAGTTCCAACATGCCTTGCGGACAATACATATACTTATTGGCCGTCACACGACTGATCGTCGATTCGTGCATCCCGATGTCCTCGGCCACTTGCTTGAGTACCAAGGGCCTAAGGTATTGGACGCCATGGTCAAAAAATTGCTCTTGAAACTTGACGATGCTGGAAACCACCTTCACGATTGTCCGATTTCGTTGCTCAATGCTTCGAATAACCCACTGAGCCGCCCGTAATTTTTCATCCATATACGCTTTTGTTTCCGGGGTTCCGCTTTGTCCGGAAGAAATAAGCTGCTTGTAATACGGGCTGATTCTCATGCGTGGGAGCCCATCGTCGTTCAATAGCACAACCCACTCCCCTTCATTCTTGACGACAAACACATCGGGCACGATAACGTAGTTTTGAGTATTTGCGAACGGCCTCCCCGGTTTTGGCTCAAGCTCCCCAATGATTTTTGTGGCTTGGAAAACTTCCTCGACCGTGATGTTCAAGGCCTTTGCAACTTTGGCATACTGTTTTTTTTCCAAGTCCTTCAAGTGGTGCAAAACGATGCTTTCAATAATCGACCCTTTCAACGCGCCAGGTGGTGACCCAAGTGACCCAAACGGATTACGACCTAAATGCCCCAGTTGCATGAGAAGACATTCGGGAAGATCCCTGGCACCAACCCCCGTCGGATCGAATGTCTGAATGTCTTTGAGTACGGATTCGACATCGGACTCGGTAAAACCAGTGCCTGCCACGACCTCAGCCAAAGGAATGCGAAGATAGCCATCATCATCAAGATTGCCGATGATCAAGCGACCGATTTCCTTTTCTCGATCACTGAGCCCGGACAAAGACAGCTGCCAAAGGAGATGCTCCTCGAGAGATGTTGCCTTTGCCACCGTCTGCTCGTATGAAGGGAACTCATCGTGTGCCGCAGAGTATTCGGATTCGCCGCTCCGTCGATCTCTGCCGAAGTATTCTTCCCATCCGGAAGCGGAAAATTCCTCGGGAGACCCTTGTTCTTCGCGCGTTTCAACCGTTGCATCCAGCCTATCCTTGCCTTCTAATGTAGGAGCGTCTTCCACCTTCTCCTCATTGGTCAAAGACTCACCTTCATCCACATCTGATTGAATTTCATCGAGTAACGGGTTTTCCAGGAGATGCTGAGTGAGGCTCTGTTGCAGCTCAAGACGAGACAACTGCAGCAGCTTAATCGCTTGCTGCAGCTGAGGCGTCATGATGAGCTTTTGCGAGAGCTGCGGAACCAGACGGAGTTTCATCGAATACCCTGTCACTCCTTTACAACTTAAATTGCTCCCCAAGATAAACAGCTCTTGCTGTTGGACTCTGGACAATAACTTCAGGAGGTCCCGCCTCCAAGATCAATCCTTCATTGATAATATAAGCACGGTCAACGATTGAAAGCGTTTCCTGCACATTGTGATCGGTAATCAATATGCCGATCCCTTTCTCCTTCAACCGAGTGATGATCTGTTGTATATCGGCCACGGCGATGGGATCGATCCCGGCAAATGGCTCATCCAGCAGCATAAACGACGGTGTGGCCGCCAACGCCCGTGTAATTTCCAAACGCCGTCGCTCTCCTCCTGAGAGCGCATAGGCCATACTCTTTCGAATATGGATGAGATCCAACTCTTTAAGCAAGGATTCCACCCGTTGGCTTCGCTCATTGCGAGCATACCCCAGCATTTCAAGAATCGCCAAGACATTATGTTCTACCGAGAGCCGCCGAAATACCGACGATTCCTGAGGCAAGTACCCGATTCCTCTACGCGCCCGTTTGTACATCGGTAGAGTGGTTACGGATTCGCCGATGAACGTGATCTCCCCTTGATCGGGCTGGCACAATCCAACCATCATATCGAAAATCGTCGTCTTCCCTGCTCCATTGGGCCCCAGAAGTCCGACCACCTCGCCGGCATACACCTCGACGTCGACACCCTTCACGACTTTTCGGCCCCGAAAACTCTTTACCAATCCAGTGGCACGCAAACATTCGCCCTCCCGCCGTACCACATGCGGATGGAGGAGAGTTGCAGAGGTAGCAGGACCACTCTGAGTCATGGCTGGCTCTTTTCCTCATCTTCGATACGAACCTGTGAACCTCCTTCCACCACGCTTCGCTCTTCTGCTAAAAAAATGGTAATCTGTTTACCGCTGACACGCGTGCCTTTTTCCCAAGCCACGGGTTCGCCGGTCAATACAATCTTCTCTCCGTCAACAAAATATACGGCTTTTTGACAAGTCGCGTTGCCGTTCTCATACTTGATCTTCACACGATGGCCTTCGCCAGTCGCTTCAACGCGGTTCACGGAGCGATTAGACATCGTCGACGCGGTATCCTTGGGGGCCGAGAAATTCCGAGAGGACTCATAGTGATCCTTTCCGTCTTCGGATGACTGCACAGCCTGTCGATTCCGGGAATTGAACAACACGACCATTTTATCGGAGTGGACGATGAGAGGGCCGCGGGTCAGTACTACCGTTTCCTCAAAAATCGCTCGGCTGTCTTGGTTTCGCACCGTCATTTTCTTGGAAGTGATGGTGGTCGGGACACCAGGTGTCTCTACGCCCCTCTTCAGGTTCACAGATTCCGTTGAAGGAGCCGCCGACGTAGATCCGACGAAGAAGAGGCTAAGAAGAAGGGGCCAGATCCACATGCACATCCCGTAGAACCTCAAATTCTTCGGTTTCCATTCGCCCAAGTAATCCTTGTCCCCTCACTTCCAACCCATGTCCCACCATCCGAACGGGTTCTTCCGTCCGAATTTCTCGTAACTTGTCTATCCATACCAAGTGATTTGTATAAATCGTATAGCCGCTCCTGGTCTCCACGATCAGCGGCGTATGGCGATTTGCCAACCTGAAATCCTTAGTCGCCGTATCCAGCGTTCCCTCTTCCCCACGAACGATCACCTCATCTCCTTCCGTGCTGTAGAAGGTGAGGGCAACGTCACGCAATACGGCGCGTTTATCTTGCTCAAATAGTTTGGCCTGTTCAGCCTGCACCTGCCACTGGACTACCTCACCTTTCGACTGAGTAAAGATAAACTTCTCGATCTTGGCATCCGCTTGTTCGATCGATTCTGAAGCGAGGGGCCGGCTACTCGGCATTGAGTCTGCGTTCCTAAGAAGAAGATAGCCGAGAAATCCGGCTAGCAGCACACTCAGGGCGAGAAGGGCTCGTCTCGCTACCAGTTCCCACATGCTTAAGAAGTTCCTCCCCAAGTACAACTCGCCATACCTGGCACGATCGTAGCATGCACGGCTTGTCAAGTAAACGTCCCCATCGGAACTGGAAATAGAAAGGCTCCCATGTGTTGATACATGGGAGCCTTTAGGTTGGCAGCGAGGTATTCGCAGTCAAGACACTATGCAGAGGTCCCGCTCTCGGCTGGTGCGGATGGAGAAGTACGTGCATCAGACTTTTTCTTTACTGCCGGTTCCGGACGAGAAACTAGCTCGATAGCCACCATTTCAGCCGCATCTCCAATGCGGCGACGAGTCTTGACGATCCTGGTGTATCCCCCGGATCGATCTTTGAATCGCGTCGCCACATCGCTAAACAGTTTAGACACAACGGCCTTGCTGCGGAGAAATCCTAAGGCTCGTCGACGTGCGGGCAGCGTGCCCTCCTTGCCAAGTGTGATCATACGATCGGCAAACCCTCGAATCTCTTTCGCCTTCGCTCCTGTGGTTTCAATCCGCTCTTGGTCTAACAACGAGGTCACTAGGTTGCGAAACAACGCTCCGCGATGCTTCGTCTGACGCCCAAGCTGTCGCCCTTTTTTTCTATGTCGCACGGTAGTCCTCTTGATTGGAAAGCATCATTCAGGTTTCGGGCTTCCATTGTGGGGAGAAGACCCACTCTCTATCTTTGTTCCTAGCGAAAGCCCCATTTCAGAAAGAATTTCTTTGATCTCGTTGAGAGATTTCTTCCCAAAGTTCTTCGTCCTGAGCATTTCCCCTTCGGATTTTTGCACAAGATCGGCGATTGTCTTGATATTCGCATTCTTTAGACAATTGGCCGCGCGTACGGACAGCTCCAACTCATTCACGCTACGAGAGAGATTCTTGTTCACTTCACGCTGAGATTCCTCATAGCCGGCTTCGCTCTTCCCCTCGATGCGCTCTTCCGGATTGATGAAGATATCCAAATGCTCACGCAGAATCCCAGCCCCTGTCGACAAGGCATCGCGAGGACTGATGGTCCCGTCGGTCCAGATCTCCATCGTCAGCTTGTCATAGTCCGTCATACGGCCGACCCGCGCATTCTCGACATGGAAATTGACTCGCCGGATCGGTGAAAAGATGGAATCAATGGCGATCACCCCGATCGGCAATCCCTCTTCCTTGTTGCGCTCGGCCGGCACGTAACCACGGCCATGTTTCACCGTCATCTCGATGTCCAGAGTGGCGTCCTTGTCGAGAGTGGCAATATGCAAATCGGGTGTAAGTATCGTCACGTCACCGTCGTGGAGAATGTCTGATCCCTTGGCTTCTCCAGGCCCCTTCTTTTTCAACCGTATCGTCTTCGGTTTATCCGTGTGAAGCGCCAGCCGCAAACTTTTGATATTCAGGATGATCGCGGTGACATCCTCCGTCACACCAGAAATCGTCGAAAACTCGTGCACGACCCCTTCAATCTTCACGGTGGTAACCGCCGCCCCCGTGAGTGACGACAGCAAAATGCGACGGAGGGCATTACCGATCGTGGTGCCAAACCCCCGTTCAAACGCCTCCGTGGTGAACCGCCCAAATGTGGGGGAATGTGCATCTTTGTCGACTTCCACCCGCATCGGGATTTGAAAGTCTTTCATCGCTTTGATCATGACCCACCCTCCATACCATCGAGTGACTAAGACATTGGCAGATAACGCCGATGTCGAAAGAACGCACCGCAGACCCGGCTGGACTATCGCGAGTACAGTTCCACCACCATCTGTTCGTTGACCGGCAACGCGATCTGATCTTTAGCCGGCAACGCGCGGACGGTACCTTTGAACGCTCCTTTATCCAGCTCAAGCCAATCAGGAATGCCTCGACTATCAACCGATTCCAATGACGCCTGAATGGCGGCCAAGTCCCGGCTCCGTTCACGAATTTCTATCACGTCGCCTGGTTTTACCAGCGCCCCAGCCACCGTAATCTTCTTGCCATTGACCGTAAAATGTCCATGACTGACCATCTGACGCGCTTGCTTCCGCGAAGCACCGAATCCTAAGCGATACGTGACATTGTCCAAACGACATTCAAGCAGACGCAACAGGGCGTCGCCCGTGACACCGGTCTGTCGTTCAGCACGTTCAAAGACGCCCCGGAATTGGCGTTCTTGAAGCCCATAGATCCGGCGCAGCTTCTGCTTTTCGCGCAACTGTAAACTATAGTCAGAGGTTCGCTGTCGCCCCTGTCCGTGTTGACCGGGCGGATAACTCCTGCGTTCCACCGCACACTTTTCCGTCATACAGCGCGTGCCCTTGAGAAAGAGTTTCTCACCTTCTCGCCGGCATAACCGACAGACTGGACCACGATACTTTGCCACTGCTTCCTCCTCGCAAAATAAACTGACTAACTCATTGAATAAATCGTGAGAGCTTGCTCAACCATGCCGTCCATTCATGTATGGCATCACACCCGCCGCCGCTTGGGAGGCCGACACCCATTATGCGGAATTGGCGTAACATCGCGGATCATATTGATCCGCAAACCGGCTCCTTGCAGCGAACGAATCGCCGATTCTCGACCAGAACCTGGTCCATTCACATACACATCAACTTGCCGCATCCCGCTTTCCATGGCTTTTCGCGCCGCTGTTTCACCCGCCCGCTGTGCCGCGAATGGGGTGCTCTTCCTGGATCCTTTGAACCCCTGATTACCCGCGCTTGCCCACACCACCGTATTTCCGCTCATGTCGGTGATGGTCACGATCGTATTGTTAAAGGACGCCTGAACATGCGCCACTCCACTTTGAACAATCCGACGTTCTTTCTTTTTCCCTTTTTTGACGCTCATGCGACTCCTCCGGCTGGTTCGACAAACTAAGCGCTTGGGGCTCCTTTAGTCACCGTCGGCCTCGGCTTGCTGCTGACGCCTGCACGCCGCCCTTTGCGTGTCCGAGCATTGGTCTTGGTTCGTTGTCCACGGACGGGCAGGCCTTTGCGATGACGCAAGCCTCGATAGGTCCCCGTATCAATCAGCCGCTTCACGTTCAGCGACACCTCTTTACGGAGGTCGCCTTCGACCCGATAATCACGCTCAATGATTTCGCGAAGCTTGACGATCTTATCTTCGCTCAGATCTTTCACACGGATCGCGCCGTCGATCCCCGCTTCATTGAGAATCTTCTGGGCCGACATGCGTCCGATTCCATAGATATAGCTCAACCCTATATCCGTTCGTTTATTCCGCGGCAAATCAATGCCAGCAATGCGTGCCATTCTTCCTCCCGATATGAGTCCTGAGCACTAGTTCATCAACCATTCCTGGCTGAAGCCTGCCATATCATCCCGCAGTTCGACCGTGTCGCAGGGAGGCCCCTTCATCCTTGTCGCTGCTTATGGCGTGGGTTTATGCATAAAATCCGCACCACCCCGCGACGGCGCACGACCTTACATTTGGCACATATGGGCTTCACCGATGATTTGACCTTCATGACAATTCGCGACTCCCGTTACTTAAAGCGATAGGTAATTCGGCCCCTGGTCAAATCGTATGGTGACATTTCCACCGTGACCTTATCGCCGGGAAGGATACGGATGAAATGCATCCGCATTTTCCCCGAGATGTGAGCCAATATGACATGGCCGTTATCCAGCTTGACCCGAAACATGGCGTTAGGAAGCGTCTCCGCTACCGAACCCTGGACTTCAATAATGTCTTCTTTTGCCACGTCCTGCTGTATTCTTTCCTAATAACTGGCCTAGATCTTCTCCAATTGACTCAAAATGCGGGCTGCACCGCTGGGTTGGACGGCGATCGTATGCTCAAAATGAGCGGATAGACTCCCATCCACCGTGACCGCGGTCCACCGATCCTCAAGAATGCGAACGGCACTGCGACCCATGTTCACCATCGGTTCGATGGCCAGAACCATGCCTGCTTGCAGCCGAGGTCCTTGACCAGGCTTGCCATAGTTGGGAACCTGAGGCTCTTCATGCAGTTGCCGACCGATTCCATGCCCCACAAACTCAGTAACGACTGAGTAACCTGCAGATTCAACGTGTTGTTGCACCGCGTTCGAGATGTCCGTCAAACGATTGCCGACTACAGCCTGTTTGATCCCAAGATAGAGCGCTTCTTTCGTCACCTGAACCAACTTTCCCGTCTCGTCGGGGATCCGGCCAACCGCCACCGTTATGGCAGAATCCCCATAGAACCCGCCCACAATAGCACCGAGATCCAGCCCGATGATATCTCCTTCCTTCAATTTTCTCTTGGAAGGAATTCCGTGAACCACCTGCTCGTTGACGGATGCACAAAGTGTCCTGGGATAGTTCCGGTAGCCCTTGAATGCCGGAACGGCCCCCCTGGCCCGTATGGCTTCCTCCGCAATCCGGTCCAGCTCCTCCGTGCTGATACCCGGACAGACCGCCTTCCTCACAACCTCGAGCGCTTCAGCCACCACTCTTGACGCCTCCGCCATCACCGCAATTTCAGCGGGCGTTTTCAGAATGATCATGCCGTCGGGGTTGTCGCGAGCGCTTTCACGAGATTGCGGTATACCGTTTCGACCGCCTCGGCACCGTTAAGATCCAACAATAACCGCTGCTTCTCGTAAAAATTGATCAACGGCGCTGTCTGCTCTTCATAGACACGGAGACGCATCTCAATCGCCTCCCGCTGATCGTCACTTCGCTGAACCAAGGTTTCTCCGCACCGCTCACATAGGCGACCGCTTTGTGAAGGAGCAAACTCTACGTGATAAGTCGCCTGGCACTTGGGACAGCTCCGACGCCCACTCAGCCGTTTTACGATTTCCTCTCGAGGAACCTTGAAATTAATCACCCGATCCAGCTGAAGTCCTCGTTCGGCGAGCACTTTCCCAAGTATTTCCGCCTGGAGAACCGTTCTCGGAAACCCATCCAGAATAAACCCAGTGGCGTGTGATAGATCAGCCAATTTCTCTCGGACGAGTCCTATGACGACAGAATCCGGGACCAGCCTCCCTTGATCCATATGTTCTTTAGCCTCTAAGCCGAGCGGTGTTTTGTCCCGAACCGCCCCCCGAAGCAAATCACCCGTCGAAATCTTCCGGATGCCATATTGAACGGCGGCTTTATCAGCCTGTGTGCCTTTTCCAACACCCGGAGCTCCGAGAAACACCAGCCGCATCATCTAACCGCTTCGACCGCGCAACGGAGCCATTCCCTTGCCTAAAAACCCCTCGTAATTCCGCATCAACATATGAGATTCAATCTGCTGGGCGGTATCGAGGCCAACGCCGATGACGATCAATAGGGAAGTGCCGCCAAAATAAAAGGGAACATTGAGCTTATAAATCAAAAATTCGGGAATTACGCAAACGATAGCCAGATAGATCGCACCGGCAAATGTAATCTTTGTTAAAACATTGTAGATGTAGTCGGAAGTTCGTTGCCCCGGTCTGATACCGGGGATAAAACCTCCGTACTTTTTCATGTTGTCCGCCATGTCAACGGGGTTTAGAACCACCGCGGTGTAGAAGAAGCAGAAAAAAATGATCAGCCCCACATACATCAATGTATAAAGCACCGATCCCGGAGCCAACTGCGCCCCGATCGACTTCACCCATGGCGTCTCAAAAAAACCCGCAATCGTCGCAGGGAATGCGATGATCGACGAGGCAAATATGGGAGGGATGACGCCGGCCGTATTGATCTTCAACGGAATATGCGTACTCTGTCCTCCGTAGACCCGTCGTCCAATCACCCGCTTTGCATACTGCACGGGAATTTTCCGACGCCCGCTTTCTAAAAAGACAATGGCGGCGACAACGCCGATCATCAAGAGAGCCAGTGCAATCAACAAGAACGCATTGAGCTGGCCGATTTCATAGAGATTGTAGGTCTGCGCCACGGCGGCAGGCAGCCTCGCGACAATACCGGCAAAAATAATTAGCGAAATCCCATTGCCGATGCCTCGCTCAGTGATTTGCTCCCCGAGCCACATCAGGAAACCCGTGCCAGCCGTCAGCGTGATGACTGTCATGAGGCGGAATCCCCACCCAGCATGGAGCACGAACGCGCCCTGATTCATCTGTTCCAACCCAACTGCAATACCGAATCCTTGGATCAGGGCGATCCCTATCGTCCCGAACCGGGTATACTGAATGATTTTTTTCCGGCCCCGCTCGCCCTCCTTGGCCAATTTGGTCAAGTGCGGGATGACGACCGTCAATAATTGGAGGATGATCGATGCGCTGATGTACGGCATGATGCCCAACGCAAAGATCGTCAGTCGGGATAAGGACCCGCCGGAGAAAATATCGAGAAACCCCAGCAAGGACCCGCCCTGTTTCTGCAAGAACTCCGACAAGGCTTCGCCGTTGATACCGGGAGTCGGGATGTGAGACCCGATCCGATATACCACGAGCATGCCGAGCGTGAAGAGCACACGAGTACGCAGCTCGGGAATTTTAAAGATATTCTGAAAACTGGTCAGGAGCCGTTCAAGCACCGCCGATGACCTCGACTCGCCCTCCGGCCGCTTGGATCTTTGCTTCAGCCGATTTACTGAACTTATGAGCCTGAACCACAAGAGATTTCTTCAACTCGCCATTGCCGAGGATTTTAATCGGAAGGTGCTTTCGCTTCACTAATCCAGCATCAACCATGGCTTGTGGAGTGACCGTCCCGTCTCCGGCCCATCGTTCAAAACTCTTGACGTTGACGACGGCATATTCCGTCCGGGATGGATTGGTAAATCCAAACTTGGGCAGCCGACGGACCAATGGCATTTGCCCTCCCTCAAACCCTGGACGCTTGCCGCCTCCTGATCGGGCCAGCAATCCCTTATGCCCTTTGGTTGCCGTTTTTCCGTGACCGGACCCAGGTCCCCGTCCTATACGTTTCCGTCGTTTTTTTGCTCCTCGCGCGGGAGCCAAATCATGGAGATTCATGGTTTTCCGACCTCAAGCAGGTAACCCACTCTCCCAATCATCCCTCGCACCTGAGGCGTGTCCGGATGGACGACCGTCTGTCGAATACGCCGAAGGCCCAGACCACGCAACACAAGGCGATGCCGTTCCGGTGTCCCGATGGGACTACGCCGCAATGTGACACGCACACTGGGAACACCACGCTCGAGACTTCCTGATGTCCTTATTGCCGTCATCAAACCGTAACCCTTTCTCGCCCGTCGGAGACTGCTTCTCGACGGAAGCGAAGAACATCATCCAAATTTCTCAATTGGGTGAGCCCGTCCAGCGTTGCACGTACCGCATTGAAGGGGTTCCCACGCCCCAACGTTTTTGCGATGACGTTATGCGCACCAACTAGCTCCACTACGGCACGAACGGCCCCGCCGGCAATGATGCCGGTACCGTCAACGGCCGGCTTCAGCAATACATGCTCTCCACCGAAGAGACCATGCACCTCATGTGGGATAGTTCCGCCCTTCAATGGGACGTGAACGAGGTGTTTCTTGGCTTGTTCCACGGCTTTTGAAATCGCAACCGGGACTTCAGCAGCCTTCCCTTTGCCGATGCCGACCCAACCATGACCGTCACCGACCACAACGAGCGCGCAGAAGTTAAAACGCTTTCCGCCCTTTACAACTTTGGCGACGCGATTGATAAATACGACTTTGTCTTTCAGGCTTAACTCATCGGGATTGACTCGCACGCTCTTACCCCTCAGTCCGAAGTTCGGTTATGATTCGGCTCAACAGGCTGCTCTTACCGGGTTTGTCGGTTCGAAACTAGAATTGTAAGCCCCCTTCGCGCGACGCATCTGCGAGCGCCTTGATTCGGCCGTGGTACATCCGGCCGCCTCGATCAAAAACCACAGTGCTGACCTTGGCGGCCTTGGCACGATCCGCAATCAATTTCCCTACTGCCTTGGCCGCCTCAATTCCACCGGTCGACTTGAGGGACTTACGTACTGATGCATCCAGCGATGAGGCGGCCGCGAGGGTCGTGCCTCGAATATCATCGATTATCTGAGCATAAATATGAGCCGCGCTCCTAAAGACATTCAGGCGTGGCCGTTCCGCCGTTCCAAGAATTACGCGTCTTACTCGCCGACGCCTTCGATCAAGCTGTCGAACTTTGTCTGCAGCATTCATGGCCAGTCCTATTTCCCCGTCTTGCCCTCTTTCTTGCGCAATGTCTCGCCTGCGTAACGAATACCCTTTTGTTTGTAGACATCCGGCGGTTTAATGGCCCGCAAATCAGCCGCCACTTGGCCCACCAACCGCTTATCAACTCCTTTAATGTTGATGAGCGTCTGCTTGTCCACTTTCACGTCGATACCAGTCGGTACCTCATAGATCACCGGATTGATATATCCCACATTGAAACTTAAGGTTCGACCTTGAATCTGGGTCTTGTAGCCCACACCGGTGATTTCAAGGGAACGTTCATACCCCTTGGTGACTCCGAGGATCATGTTGCTCAACTCGGCACGCGTCAGCCCGTGCAATGCCCTCACTTTACGATCGTCGCTCGAACGGCCGACCACGACGTGACCGTTATTGACCGCAACGTCCACTCCTTGCACGAGCGACCAATCCAGCTTACCTAACGGACCCTTGACGGACACGGTCGATCCGGCAACCTTAACTTCCACTCCACCCGGAATTGCAATCGGCATTTTTCCAATGCGGGACATGGCTTGTTGTACCCTTTACTCGAAATCGAAATGACTCATCTGTTTACCATACCGAGCAGAGAACCTCACCGCCAAGACGGCTCTTACGGGACTCTTGGTCGGTCATAATGCCTTTTGACGTGGAAAGAATGGACACACCGATCCCATTTCGAACTTTCTTGATATCCTGACTGCCGACATAGACTCGGCGCCCTGGCTTGCTGACCCTCTCCAGCCCGGTGATCATAGGTTGCCCTTCGCCTACGTAGCGAAGCCGCACCGTAAGAACGGGATGTCCGTCATGAGTTCCATCCTCCACTGCATCAACATAGCCTTCCCTCTTCAAAATTTCTAAGATGGCCCGCTTCAGCTTTGAGGTAGGAACCGTGACCGTTTCGTGACGGCGTTGAGCGCCGTTCTTCAAACGAACCAAAAGATCGCCGATTGGATCGGTAACCATGCTATATCCTTCTATCCTCCATTGGCAGCTTCAGGCTGAAAAGACGTCTACCAGCTCGACTTCCGAACTCCGGGAATCTCTCCGCGCAATGTCATCACCCGAAAACAGATTCGACACATCCGGAATCGACGGAGATACCCTCGAACACGACCACACACACCACACCGATGATAGTCTCGCGTGGAGAACTTTTGCTTCGTTGCTGCCTTATTTCTCAGCGCCAATCGTGACACGCGCACTCCTTCCGTTCAAACAGACACCGTTGATACATGTCGCTGCTCATGTGCGGAACGGCATACCAAGGTGCTTCAAAAGAGCTTTCCCTTCGTCATTCGTCCTGGCGGTTGTGACTACCGTAATATCCATGCCATGGATGGAGGCCACTTCATCGTACTTGATTTCAGGGAAGATGAGCTGCTCTTTTAAGCCCAGGGTATAGTTTCCACGGCCGTCAAAGGCCTTAGGTGAAACACCGCGAAAATCACGTATGCGAGGCAGCGCTAACGTCACCAGTCTATCGAAAAATTCATACATCCGCCGGCTGCGGAGCGTCACCTTGGCTCCGATCGGCAATCCTTGTCGGAGCTTGAACCCTGCGATCGCTTTCTTGGCTCGCGTTACGACCGGCTTTTGACCGGTGATCATTCCCAATTCCGTCACCGCGCTCTCCAAGAGCTTCACATTCTGAATGGCCTCACCCATCCCCACGTTCAACACCACACGCTCGAGCTTGGGAACCTGCATCACGTTCTTATACCCGAACTCCTTCATGAGCGCGGGAACAACCTGCTGCTCGTACAGATCGCGAAGTCGCGGACGAAACTTTGACTCTTCGCTTCCCTGGTCCAGTTGGGGGACGGGTTCTTTTTTCGAAGATTTTCGCTCAGACGGCTTGCTGGGTCGGTTCTTTGGTTCCTTGGCCATTACGTAACCTATTCAACGGTCTCGTTGGATTTCTTACTGAAGCGCACTCGTCGTCCGTCTTCCAAAACGCGAATCCCCATCCGGGTAGGCTTCTGCGTGATCGGGCAGAAAAACATGACGTTGGAAATCTGGAGAGGTGCCTCTCGTTCAAGAATCCCCCCCTGCTTAGCCTTCTGATTCGGCTTTGTGTGCCGCTTGATGATATTCAGCTTCTCTACCACGACCTTCCCGGCACGGAGATCGATTGACAGGACCTTCCCGGTTTTTCCTCGTTCCCGACCGGAAACCACGACCACGGTATCCCCTTTTCGAATTTTGCTCTTTCGGAGTGCTTGCACGATGCTCCTCGTTCGTTTGCCCTACAGGACTTCAGGTGCTAAAGAGATGATCTTCATGAATTTCTTCCAGCGGAGCTCGCGGGCAACGGGGCCGAATATACGCGTACCGATCGGTTCTCCTTCTTTATTGATTAAGACGCACGCGTTTCGATCAAACTTGATGTAGGACCCATCCTCTCGACGAACCTCCTTCGTCGTTCGGACGATGACGGCCCGACTCACATCCCCTTTTTTCACGCTGGCCTGAGGGATCGCCTCCTTGACCGCTACCACCACCACATCGCCGAGCGACGCATAGCGCCGTCTCGTCCCCCCGAAAACATGAAAACACATGGCCTGCTTTGCACCGGAGTTATCGGCCACGTCCATATATGTATAATTCTGAATCATCGCAATATTCCCACCCGCCACAAAAGACAAAGCGCCGGCACTTATACCAAATTCTTACCGTTCAGGCTGTCCTTTTTCCATGACCTGAACAACCCGCCAATTCTTTTCTTTGCTCAGAGGCCTGGTCTGCACGAGCTTGACCCGATCCCCCACCTTACAGATGCTACTTTCATCATGGGCCTTCAGCCTAGTCACCCGCCTGAGAACTTTCTTATAGACCGGATGAACGACCGACCTTGAAACCACCACGACGACCGTCTTTTGCATCTTGTTACTGACCACGTCGCCATACCAATGACGACGCTTTACCACATCAGCCATAGCGTCCTTTACCTTTTGGGCTCCCCTGATCGGACCTTCAGTTGCTGCAGAACTGTTTTCACCCGCGCAATATCCCGCTTAGTTTTTCGGATTTGCATGGGATTTTCGAGCCGCCCGGAACCGAACTGAAACCGTAGATTGAACAGCTCTTGCACAAGCTGCTTTTCCTTTTCCGCGAGTTCGCCCGCGTCCATACTCCGCAGCTCTTTGACATCCAAGCCCATCCCTTGCTCCTCTTTAAATCCTCACCTATTACTCAAACTCGCCGCGAACGACCAACTTCGTGGCAATGGGCAACTTGTGCGAAGCCAGACGAAACGCCTCTCGGGCAGTTTCGGAAGTGACGCCGTCCATCTCGTAAAGAATCCTCCCCGGCTTCACCACAGCAACCCAGTATTCAGGATTGCCCTTCCCCTTACCCATTCGAGTTTCCGCCGGCTTTTTCGTGATCGGTTTATCAGGGAAAATGCGTGTCCATACCTGCCCTCCCCGTTTCACGTACCGAGTAATAGCAATACGTGCGGCCTCGATCTGTCGGCTGGTGACCCATCCTGGCTCCAATGCCTTCAGACCAAACTCCCCCAGGGTAATCTGTCCCCCGCGATAAGCCTTGCCCGTCATCCGGCCCTTCTGCATTTTTCTGAATTTGACTTTCTTAGGCGCTAACACAGCTCGATCTCCTCACCCAAATCGTCGATCTAAAGATGATTCGGCTTTGATAGGCTGAACAGGAAGAAGCTCTCCTTTATAGATCCAGGTCTTCACCCCGATCTGCCCCATCGTCGTGTGCGCTTCGGCGAACCCATAATCGATTTCGGCTCGGAGGGTGTGTAGCGGCACACGCCCTTCCCGATACCATTCCGTTCTGGCGATTTCGGCACCACCTAAGCGACCGGCCACCATGATCTTGATCCCCTGAGCGCCAAGCCTCAGGGCAGACTGAACGCTTCGCTTCATGGCCCTCCGAAAAGCGACCCGTTTCTCCAACTGCGTGGCGACGTTTTCACTGACCAGCTGAGCATCAAGTTCAGGCTTCTTGATTTCCTTCACCGTGATATAGACCTGTCCCCCGTACTGCTTTTCTAGATCGGCCTTCAACTTGTCGACTTCAGCCCCTTTGCGACCGATGATGATGCCTGGACGAGCCGTATGAATGATCACTCTCGTTTGATCTCCGGAACGTTCAATTTCTACTTTTGATACGCCGGCATGATAAAGGCGGGCCTTGACCATTTTTCTGATCTTAACGTCCTGATGGAGCAGCTTCGCGTAATCTTTCCCGGCATACCAGCGTGAACTCCAAGTATAGTTGTAGCCAAGTCGATAACCGATTGGATGTGTTTTTTGACCCATGCCTTGTGTGCCTCAATAAACAGTAATAAGCTATGCCCTCTTGCCTTGAGTTTCCGCCGCCTTCACGACCACGGTAATGTGACTCGTGCGCTTTTGAATTGCATTGGCCCGTCCCATGGACCTGGCACGCACACGTTTATAGGTAGGACCGCAATCAACGAAGGCCTTAGAAATCATCATCGACTCGCTGTCGCCCATCT
>DATIGP010000325.1:0-24302 GCA_035454625.1 Nitrospira sp. | reverse complement strand
GCCCAGAGGTTGTTGGGCTCAGTGCCAGGACTCCGCTGCCAACGAATCGTGCCGCTATGAGGATGGTGTGAATGGAACACCTCGGACCCACCATGGACAATCCGCCACTTTACTGGATCGCCCAGATACCCACGCGCAATCGTGGTTGGCGTGTCACCAAAGGTATAAGAACTGTAGGCCATCGACTCATCTTCAAACCCGAAGTACTCGTGCTGGAGATGCATCTGGTCGATACCGAACGGTTCACTACGATAGTTAATCGCCCGTCCGCCGGGTCGATAGGCATCCGTCAGCGGGTCACGCTGGGGGAGAAAGTCACCCTTTTTGTTCAACGGTCGGAACGCTTCATCGCCGATCTCATGATAGAAGAGTACGAATTCGCGGAAATCCGGCCCCGATCCGTTATCAATGTTAACTTGCCAGCCACTTTTTACCTCCGACGCAGGTCCTCCGCTTCCCAGCGCATCGAGATACTTCGAACCCCTGGGTTCCACGACGAAGGCTCCGAAGAGCCCCAGCACCGTCAATTCACGGTCATGGCTGTAGGAATGGAACTGGCGCACACCCTCTTGCATCTGCGGATGAATGTACCATTCAAATTCTTGCGCCTTACCCGGTGCTACGATGGCGTCAGGGTTTGTAGTAGTTGCCGGTTTCCCGGTCGAGCTTACAACCATGCTGGACGCCTGAATGAAGAGACTCCCGTCCTCGCCCTCCATCTGATTGCGAAGTGTCATCTTCACGCAATCCCCAGGGTTTGCACGCATGACAAGCGGCTGAATCATGTCGCCTTGCAGGCCGGTCGTGACTGCGCCAGGATCAAATCCGTCTTTCTCCCGAGCCTCTTTGTTCTTCGCTTCCTCTTCACGAACCTTCGCAAGATCCTCGGTCAAGGCGTACATGTAACCTGGGTAAAAGTCGAGCCAACGGTTCAAGGTGATTTCGACGTTGATCATCGACACATCGAACCGTTTGGTCGGAACACCGGCAGGACACTTCCCTCCCGAGCTCATGACCGGCTCACCTTTTCCTGGATCTGTCATGAGAAGGAAACTACTCCCATCCTGCCCCATGTACTGATGCATCATCGACATATTGTTGAACACACCAGACGTCTGTTGAACCTGTGCGTCCTTTTGAGCTTGCTGTTCCAATTTCTCCATCAACCGATGGTGCTGCAACTCCATCTTATGCACATTGTCGGCTCGCCCTTCGATGGCGTTCTCGACCACTGTCTGGCCCTTCAACTGCTGAGTCCAGCCCGGCAGGGCAACTGGTGTACCGTGCCCAGCATGAGACTGTTGATGTGGTTCCGCGGCGACCAGCGGTGCCGTCATCATACCTCCTACCAGCAAGATGGCCTGCAGTGCGGCAATTGAGCCGCTACGCTGCCGATCGTGTCGTTGAAATAGCGATCCCATGTCTCGGCCTCCTCTCCTTAGGTGAGCGTGTTTCTTTAGATCGTGAGCTGTATTCTGCTGTAGATCGTCAATCGACTATCCTCTTTTGCATTGAATCGGTTAATGAGAACCGCCCTCCGACTCGCATTCCGGCCCCGGTCTCTTGGAGGTAAAGAGCTGGTGAAGGGTTCCTTCTTGCAAAGGAATGGGTCATTCGGAGGCCGATCCAAAATCACCCAGACCCTCACCAGCATCCCTCTTATGGGGCAATCATCGTGCCTTTTCTCGGCAGACTCCCGATTTATGATAAATCTCTCGTTGTGCCGGGAGGTTAGAGAATGTTCGGCTGTGGAGAAGAGATCATGTTGCTGTGAGGAATTTTTCTACGAAATGAGGCAGCAACAGAATTTCATTGTGTCCGTCGGAGAGAAATCAAGATGTTACACTGTCTAAGTTCTTAGACTCTATTGAGCAAGAAACTGTGGCATTGTGCGGCAGAAATATCGATGGCGAGCTTCGTTACAATGACAGTTCATGTCCACAGGCAGAGGCTGCCTTTGAATCGACTTGGCCGCCTGGTTCATCAACCAGCGTCTACAGGACCTGACGCGGCAACTTCATCACGCTGAACATCGCCAGCGAATGAGGCGATGCGTACTCTTTACGTACGTGGACACTCTAAGCGCCGCGAGAACACCGCTGGGGGACTTTGTCCACAGCCTGCTAGTAATTCAGAAGAACGCCATGGCGGCGTAGGTCACCGTGGAGTTGAACTGATCGGTGATGCCGCGATCGTAGCGGAGAACTTGTCCCTTTTCGGCTTGAATCAATCGCAGCAGGCTGTAGATTGGTGAGAAGCCGGAAATGCGACGCTGGTCCTGCTCTTTTTGAATGTACTGAGCGAATCCTTCAGGATGCAGATCCTCCACCTGCTTGAGCATTTCCAGATCCCGCTGCATGGAGCGGTGGAATGAAAAGTCGGTCGGAGGGGCGCTATCGCCATAGCGGAGGCCAAGATGGGCCAATTCCCCTGCCGCGATCACGCAGACGGTCTTTCCCGACGCATTGATCGACTCTCGCAGCGTGCTCAGAAATCGATCGACTGAGCTTCGCACTGTCGAATCATTCAGGCTCAATGCGGAAAAGGACGACAAAATCGGAACGATCGTGAACGGTTTGCCGACAAGGGTCTGAAGAAACGGCAGCTGAAACTCAATGGCATGCTCAGCCTGGTGCGCGATGTCTTCTTCGAAGTATTCCGGCACCAGGAGATTGACGTGGTCCAAGATCGGCCGGTCGGCCGGCACCACTCCCAACGGTGTCTCAAAATCCTTGTCGGTGACGGCAAAGAGGTTCTCTAGTCCCGCATGGGCAGTGCCGATGATGACATAAATGTCAGGCCGTTGGGCCTCGTGCAACTCCTTGTAGACCCAGGCATAAACCGGCCCTGCTTGTTTGAGGTCGTAGGTGGGGGAGACAAGCCCCTTGATCCACTTGCCTCGGTTTTCGGACGGTTTGAAATCCGGCCCATCGCCTGAGGTAAAGAACCCGTCGATCTGTTTCTTCAACTTGGCGGCATCGGCTTCATAGCTACGCCCGGCAAAAGCCGCCGGCCGAGCGGGCTGTTTCCGATAATCGGTTCGGGCCTGTTGCCGCGCCGTTTCGGCTCGCGGCCCTTCCAAGAAAAGCTTTTCGTCGAGATCCACCGCCAACTGTTCCATCTTACTCGGCGGCAGAAACTCACCGAACCGTTTCAAGTATAGGACACCGATCTCTTGCAAGGAATGTTCGCCGTCGAAGTGTTGCACGATGAAGAACAAATTCAACGGCAAGACGAGCTTGTCTTTGCTCAGCCCACTCGGGTCCCAGAGCACGATCAGCTGGTCATCCCCTTGCGTAATCGGCGAGAATTGGAGATTCCGCAAGACCGGATATTGAGCTGCATCCTTTATGACACCGGAGATCATGACAGGGGCATTGTAGGAGACGGAGCGGCGCAGCTGCAACTGACCGGAAGGCTAAGGTCGTGATAGAAACTTGACAAGATAGGCGTGGCAATGTCTTCCCGGCTCAACCTTAACCTTCCGGGGGTGGCTCCGGTCTCGCGCGCCGATTGAGGAGGACGAGAGCCCCGATGGCCAGGAGGGCGAGCCAGACGGTCGGCCGACCGTACGAGGCATCGGAGAATTCGATCAAATCGGTCAACCGGCCGATCAGCAGCGACATACGAGCCATGACCGTATACCCGAACGCCGCGCCGAATGAAATCATCAGGAAGAGGATGCCGGTTCGCGCCACCACCTTCCCAGCCCCGCTATGCTCGATTGAAAAAAAGAAGTAGAACAGGACGGAGCTCACCCCGAGCAGGATGATGATCGCGTTGAGATTGCTGGCAGGATTGAGCAGATTCATCGAAAACGTCACCTGATCCGGCCCCGCGATCGACAATAACGGCCGAACCGTGTCTTCGATTTGTTTCAGAATGAAAGAAGAAATAGTCCTGGGTACCGCCAGCCCCGCTCCCATCCCGACGATGAAGGCGAACGCATAGCGCGACATCCAGGCAGCCCTCGGCATGTAGCGAGTCAGCATGAGCATCCCGATAGCCACGGGAATCAGCAGGGCTAGTTCTCCATTCTCCACAATCGGTTTAATGATCAAGTGCAGGATCACGGTATCGTAGGTCTTCACAATCAAATAGCCGACCGAGACCCCCACATACAGGTGCTCCGCCAATTTAAAAAGCGGGTTGTCCTTATAGAGGAACGTGAAGATAAGAAGGGTCAACCCCGTGGCAACCCACGCCCCTACTATCAGTTCAAACGGCATCATTGTCACGAATGGGTCGCCCCTCCCTGCCGCCGCAGTGAAAAATAGAACAGGTTGCACATAATCACCAGGACGATGATGGCGATATGCGTGGCGGACTGCGCATCCATCCCCGCCACCGCTTTCCCTTTCTGTCCGATCAGGCTTTCATATTCCGCTGCGCCACGGAGGCCACCGATCAGGCCGTTGATCTGCCCGCTTCTGAGCAACGGATACAGCCCCGGTGCCATCACTCCGGTACACCCGCCCCCGAGTTCGAACTTATACTTGTCCTTGCCGAACACATACCACTCTTCCACTCCAGGGCGTCCGGCCCCCAGGCTCACCATGTACCCGACATCCTTCAGGCTGCGCACTCCCTCTAGAATCGGCAACTCCTTCGTCGCCCTGCCGCCATAGTCGCTGGGAAATGCGGAATAGAGGTCTTGCCCCATGTTGATGATCACGGCTTGGCCGCCGGGACTCCATCCGAGAAAGACATAGTCTGTTCCGTATTCCTTCCCCATTTCCTTGGCCACCAGTGTCACGATCTGATCCGCCATGCCGGTACCGGACACCCACAGGGTCATCGTCATCACGCGAAGATTCTTCTTAAACGCATGGCGCAGCAGGGCTATCGCTTGCGGGTACAGTTCGGGTTTCGATGCCGGATCGAAATCGATCGAGAGGAGAAAGACCGAGCGCTCCGGCAGCGATTCGATATGGTCGTACACACCGCGTACTTCGGATGAAATTTTGATCGGCAGCCCCACCGGGTACAGCAGCGGCAAGAGCGTGCAGAGACCGATCATTAGGAAGATAATCCGCCGATCGATCTTCAACATGCGCTCCGAAAGGCTCATAGGCCGTTCCTCGTGAAGCGCAGACCATTCCGGACGAGAAACGCTTCACACTTCACGCTATTCCTTTCCCCCACCCAAATAGGACCGCTCCACGCCAAAGATGATCTTGAACGACAAGGCCACGGCACCGAGGCTGACCCCGATTAAAATGGCCCGGCGCACAGAAGCGTTCAGCACATTCAAAATCCACGAAGACACATCGCCGCTCAAGGGAATCAAATACTCACCCAGCGGCACCCGTCCCATCATGACGATCACCGCCGCCACCAAGAGCACGGCCGCTTCACGACTTTTGGCCCTGAACGAGCGATAGGCCGCGGACGCGATGAAGAAGGCCAGGATGGCAAACATCGTCCCTTGCAAAGGCACCATCATATAGTTGTAGACCCACCCGAATGCGGTCATGGCCCCGTCGATACTTTCCTTTCCGTTCGTCCAAAGCCCAACCGCGATGGTGCCCAGCATGCCGGCATACAGCACCAGACTGTAGCCCCACCCCGCTTCTTGACGCTTGATCTTGACGGCGTGTTGATGGAAGAGGCTGGTCACCCCTAGCACCAACGCGAACCCACCGATGATCTGCAGCCATTTCGTGGCGGAGGTCAGCATCTGCTCCGACGCCGGATGCGGCACATAGTACTGGGCCGCAAACAGGAGGCCCGTGATGAGAGTGATCAAGAGCGGCAGTTGTCGACGCACAAAAATCATTTCAAGTCCCGAAAGAGATCCAGAAACATCTGCGGCCATTGCGCGCCGGTGACGACACCGACCGTCGCCAATACAATTCCCACGGCAAGCACGCCCAGGATCACAGCCTTTCCGATGTCCTGACCGCGAAGCGTCCCCACTTGAACCGGTTCTTTGGAGAGGTACGCGCTCGCGGCATAGAGCTCTTCGCCGATCAACGTGTAATCGCACGTCGTCACGAAGAACGGCAACTGATGGTCCGAATCAGTGCCCGCAATCTGAATGGCCCCGGTACCGGCTCCGGTTTCCGTCAACAGCAAGGACTCGGCAAAATAGGCTCCCATGAAAAAATTGGCCGCCGGTTTCTTCCGCAGCATAATGCCGTCCACCGCCGCCGTGTAGCTGAACTGATCGGCCGTGATGAAAAAGTTGGTGTCTTCCTTAAAGAGATCGGGCTTTCCCGCTTCCAGATAGGCCTGCTTGGTAATCTCTTGGCAGACCGCCATCGTGATCGGTTCTCGGTGCGGTACCAGTAATTCCGTTTCATACAGCGCCGCCCGTTTCGCAACCTTGCCCAAAATGACGGCCGCCGCGATGGTCGAGGGATCATGCAGATCATGCGCGCCGGTGAGATAGAGGATCGGTTTGCCCAGTTCCGTCGCGCGCCCGATCGCTTCATCCACGGCGTCAAGACCCGGGATACGGCGCAGGAAGATCTCGTTTCGCTTGGCATGGCTGATCGTGTAGAAGACGAGCCCCCCGAACGAGATTGCGATGATGAGATTGTTGAGTTGATTCCAGTTGAACCAGTTGGGCTGGGGGGTGCCGACCGATACCGCGCTGAACATCCGACGGTCGCCCTGCACGGCTGCGACCGCCACCGCATAGGACGTACCATCCGTGATCTCGACAGCCTTCGCACTTCTGACAGTCGCCTGATGCCAGGTTTTGTCGACGGTCCTCGTCCACCAGGCCGTTTTCGCATCTTTGACATACTTGGTGTTCGCCGGGAACTCCGCGATGATCGCCAGTGATGCCGGGTCGGTGACAGCCGCATCGCCGATTAGGACTTGATACCGGACATCCGGGCTGTCCCATGACGCGGGAGCCCACTGTATGGTAAGACTACCGCCTCCATCACTCGGCGTATCGAAAACTCGCACGTCTTGTGGGGCCATGATCAGGGCTTGAGCCGACGCATACGCCGACAGCACGCTCACCGTACAAAAGATCGTCAGTGCCGAAAACCAAATGGAGCCGGCGCATGCCGGTTTCAACTGACGCCTCACGCCTGACCCCGCTTATGGTGCCTCACTTCACTCATGACTCCTCGCCTCACTCATGCCCCCTCGATCACCTCGATATTCGTCCGCGGGATGACCGCTTTTGCGCCGTCAGGAAACTTCACTTCCAAGACCCGCACCTCGCTTTCGGTTGGGATCTTCGTCAGTTCCGGTGGAAGAGCCGACACTTCGCCGATGCGGCCGAACATCGGATCCCGGATGATCCGAACCGGATCGCCGAGACGAATACCATCCCGTTGGGACTGTGGCGTCGTCCTTGCGTTTTCGACTTCCTGCGGGACGATAATCTCAGGACGAATCACCCCGGCTCTGATTTGTGTCGAACCGGAGATCGAGGCTTTCCGGCCTGCATGACGTGCGAGCAGCTTGAACGTCTTGGCCGCCATCGGAATCGTCCCAAAACCCTCGGTCAAGATCAGCGTAAACCCCACCTGCTCCGTGCCGGTGATCGCCACGCCAAGGTCATAGCCCAATAAGGCACGTAGGTCTTCATCGTGTATTCCGCCCACAACCAAGCCGGCGACACCGACTGTCTTCGCTTGCTTCATCGCATCAGCCGAAAGGAACGAGCCTCCGACCACGACTTTGCCCTTCATGGTCGAATTGAAATGACCGGGAGTGAGCGGTTCATCCGGAGCCTTCACTGCCATCGCAAGTTCGCCGGATGTCTCCCCTCCGATGCCGAAGATCCCTTGGACAAGACTACAGGTCGTTTCCACGACGGCACCTTGGTGCGGAATCGTTTCGATGATGATTCCATCCACATAAGCCGACAGCTGAAGTACGCGAGGTGGCTCGCGCAGAAGAACTTGACCCGTCACGGTCGACACCGATTCGATGCTGCCCACGACCGGCGAACGCACCTCCGTCTTGAACCATTTGATCAACGGCCTGTTTTCCGCGATGATCTCATCTCGCTCAACGGAGTCGCCTGCTTTCTTGACCAAAAACTCTTTGATTTCCCCCGGTGCCACGCTCAGTTGATTGGCGAGATTGACGGGAAATACCTTCCCCGGCAATTCGGCTCGGGCCACGACTTGATCGGAACGAACCCGATCACCGACATTGATCACCACCGTCCCGGGTAACGGCAACATGCGCCGACGGCGGATGACCGCATGGTCAGTGACGGTTAAGCCGGGAGTATAGGAATGCGCCATGCGAACAGGACGAGGTTAAGGTTGAGATCAAGGGACCGACGTGTCATGCAGCAGCCCGATGAACCTCAGTCTTTGCCTCACGCTCCTTTCGGGTAAAGCGAGAGGGCATCAAACCATTTTTTCAGGGTCGCGATGCGGCCTTGCTGGTCTGCCGGAAGCCTGAGCGGTCGGCCGCGGCCGTCGAACAGCAGCCCTACGACCCCGCCATGAACTTCCTGTGTGATCGCCGCGCCGGCACCGGCACCCATGTTGATCCCCTTGGCGGGCTGCACCTTGATCGTGGCCCGCTGCCCGGACTCCAACGGAAACAGCTTCAACTCCCCGAACTTCAATTGCTCTCTGGTCGTCTGTCCCTCGGGCCACGTCATTTCACAGTCGGCGCACACCTCACCGTCCTTTCCCCGTCCGATCGGCGCCACGCAGGTCCCCAAATAAACCATGCAGTCTCGGACGAACACATCCGTCGCGGCTTTTTCGTTGATCGTGGACAGCACTCCGAGATGCGGCATCATAAAGATGCTGTCGACGGACAACCTGGTGCAACCCATCGGCTCGTAGGCATCGACCATCATCAGCATCGACTGGATACGCCGTGGGGCGTGCGAGAGGATTCCGCCGCTTCCGACGATCAAATCCAGCTTCAACATATCGATCAATGTCTTGTCGGAAGTCTGTTGCTCGAAGACGTCCGAAATCGTCCTTTCTTGTTGCACCCCCTTCAACCCTGTCGCCAGCGACTTGTGATGGATCAAGGCCAGCCGCAAGGCTTCACGCGCGATCGCCTGCTCTATTTGGAGTTCATCGAGGGTCTGGGGAATGGTCGTCGGGCGGATCATCTTGTTCTTGATCCGGTTGCGCAGCGTCTGCTCATCAATCGTGAACGGCACCCAACGCATGATATTGGCCAGTCCCGCCTCTGCGAGCACATTGGACACACTGTAGGACATGCCGAGATTGGCGCTGACCGTCCGGTTGAATACGCCGCCGAAGACGGAAAAGACGTCCGTCGTGGCTCCACCGATATCCACACCGATCAAATTCAAATGTTCCCGTTTGGCGATCGTCTCCATGATGAGACCGACTGCGGCGGGCGTCGGCATGATCGGGGCCCCGGCCATTTCGATCAGCTTCTTGTAGCCAGGCGCCTGCTGCATGACGTGCTCGAGAAACAGGTCATGAATCTTGTTTCTTGCCGGCGACAAGTTTTCCCGTTCCAGAACCGGGCGGATATTCTCCGTGACAACCAGCGCCGTTTTGTCCTCCAGGATTTTTTTGACTTGTGGCGTGGCTTCCTTGTTACCCGCGTAGATCAGCGGCAGCTTGTACGTCACACCGAACCGGGGACGAGGCTCGGCCGCCGCCACGTATTCGGCCATCTCGACCACGTGCGTGACGGCCCCTCCATCAGTCCCACCGGACATGAGGATCATGTCCGGCCTCATCGAACGTATCCGCTCGATCTTTTCGTGCGGCAACCGGCCGTCATTGGCAGCCAAGACATCGATTACGATGGCCCCTGCGCCCAGCGCCGCGCGCTGGGCGCTCTCGCCCGTCATGTTCTGGACGACGCCGGTCACCATCATCTGCAACCCCCCGCCGGCGCTACTGGTCGAGATGTAGATATCGGCACCCGTCTTCCCGTCCAGACAAGGCGTGATGATCCTGTCTCCGTTCAGAATCGTCCGTCCGGAGAGCTCCTCGATTTCTGCAATGGCATTCAGCACACCGCGCGTGACGTCTTCGAACGGGGCCTCCACCGTCGTCGGCGCTTCACCTCGATAGGTCTGCCGATATTCGTCCCCGACTTTTTCGATCAGAATGGCCTTCGTCGTCGTGCTGCCGCAGTCGGTGGCGACAATGACATTGAGCGGACGATCGATCTTGGGAGGAGTGGACGAAGAAGCCGTCATCGAGCCGTTGCTCCCTGTGGAGCAGACTTGGCTTCAATGATGGCGATCAGATGGGTCACCGTGTCACGGCGTTCAAGCAATCGGGCGACTTGCTCGACTTCTTTCACATTGAACGCGCAATCGATGATCGGTGTGATGAAATGCAGGGCCTGACTTCCCAGGAAATTCATGGGTCCCATCGATTCCAGGAACATCGTCGCGGGGATCGCCATCCCACGCTTGACGATCGTCTCGGCAATCCGCTCCAGCAATCGAACATCTTCGACGGCGGGCGGCTGAGTTTCGGGCCGAACGGCAAACGCATGGCGGAGCCCGGCTCGAAATTGAGCCAGTTTTTCGGCCGTATTTCCCTTGAAGAGCGATCGCATCGCTGCAGGTCGGACAAGATACTTCGGGCGGAGCGCATTATATGAAGGGGGTGGAAGAGAGTCAATTCAATGATGATAGCTCTTCCGATTACTTGACTTGCCAGGAGGCGACGAGCGGACTGTAGCCGCTTCTATATCACTTCCTTGACATACCGCGCCCCCGACATCAGTTCGACATCTTCGATGTCCGCTCGACGAAACGATTCGGTTCATTGGAAACAATCGCCAGCAACTTGTGCTTTTCGAAATCGATACGCGAAAGGTTGAGTATGGGGTCATCGCTCGGTTCAGCCGATTCTGCATGTGAGGTAAATTGCATCTCTTCTCTAGGAATTCGTTCGATAAATCGATCAAGACAGCTCTTATCCCTGATCACCGACTCGGCCTCCGTGAAGCTGACATGGGTATGATTTCCTGGCAAAACACATGGGATGAGCTGGCCAACCCCTGTGGGTCGGACTGAGAGTTCCCTGTATTGTAGAGACCATGGAATTTACGAATAATCGATACAGGCATCAATTCGTCCTTCTATGAGCTTTCAACCGGATTCGTCTCACGGCTCGGGGCAAATGTTGGACAACACTTAACCCATATGTAGACCGATCGGAATAGGCCCGGTATGCAGCAGTGTTTACGGATCCGTCAGAACGAACAAATCGCACACCCCTGGCGCCATCTGTGTTGTAGGTTCAACAAAATACCAGAGAAACATTCCTAGGCCTTTATCTTTACAAAAGATGTTGATACACCGACGACTCGAAGTCCACTAGCGCGAGAGGCGGTCGCCAATCCCTCGTCATGCGTCGCCATCACTAGATCGGCTCTGGTACGCTCTTTCCAGAGTAACGCCGTCGCGAGGTGAATCGCATCCAACGTGCCCAGCGCGGTAGGCAATGGTTGTGACGCTCGCGAGAGAATCGGTCGTGTCAGCTCCACGACGTCGATCGTTTCCAGCAACCGGAACACCGCCTCCCGCCTAGCGGCAATTTCAGCATCCTTCAAACCTTCGGCCAACCTCAATCGATCCAATGTCCGCAGACATTCCACTTCAACCAGAGCAGATGCCACTCCCTGAGTGATGGATCGCCATTCTTGTAACGCATTGGCTTGGCCGAGGATGATCCGCAAAATTATCGAAGAATCGAGATACGTGATCACCGCTCGCCTTGGCGTTCTTCCGACAGAAGCGCCACAATATCTCGACGGAGTTTCAGCGGCGGCGGCAGCGAGATTTGCTTGAGCGACGGTGCCCCAGGCGATGGGTGCCGGACTGTCAGCGATGCTCCCTCTTCTTCATAAGGGACGATCCGCGCAATAGGCGTACTCCTATCCAAGACTGTAATCGATCGTCCCGCCCTCACCTTGCGAAGATGCTGGCTCAATCTACTTTTTAAGTCTGCCACTCGTACGTTACTCATAGTCACATACTAGTCAAGAATGGTCACGAAATCAATTGAATAAAGCGAGTGGAGGAATAGTCCTGATACAACTCTAATTTGATTGAAACTGTGCCGCGAGGTCATCAGGTTTAAAGACTCCCCGCTCCGTGATGATTCCGGTGATCAGTTCAGCAGGCGTCACGTCGAAGGCTGGGTTGTAGACAGTCACATCTTTCGGTGCGACCGAGCGGCTGCCGTGGATGGTCGTCACCTCCAAGGCGCTTCGCTGTTCGATCGGTATATCAGCCCCCGATTTCGTCTTCATATCGATGGTTGAATAAGGAGCCGCGACATAGAAGGGAATATTGTGAGCTTTTGCCAATACCGCCACAGAGTACGTGCCGATCTTATTGGCCACATCCCCGTTCGCTGCGATTCGATCGGCGCCGACGACACAGAGATGAATCGCTCCCTGCTTCATGAGTGAGCCGGCCATGTTGTCGGTGATGAGCGTAACAGGTATATGATCCTGCATAAGCTCCCATGCTGTAAGTCGAGAGCCTTGAAGTACAGGACGAGTTTCATCCGCTATAACCCTGATTTTCTTGCCTTGCTCCCACGCTGATCTGATGACTCCAAGGGCAGTCCCATACCCTGCTGTTGCCAGCGATCCCGCATTGCAGTGAGTGAGAATTGCCTGCCCATCCTTGATGAGTCCTGCGCCATGTCGCCCCATGGCTTTACAGAGCGCAATGTCTTCTTCAAGTATGGCTTGAGACTCTTCGATGAGGGCTCGCTTGATCTCTGAGATCGGCTGCGCTCGCAAGGACTCCAGCTTTTGTCTCATTCGCCCGATCGCCCAAAACAGGTTGACGGCGGTCGGCCTAGTCGCCGCCAGTTCGTCGCAAATCTTGAAGACTGCCGCTGCAAAGGAAGAATAGTTCGCGGCATGTATCGCCTGAGCACCCAAGGCCACACCCATCGCCGCCGTCACGCCGATCGCCGGCGCTCCGCGAACTTTCAACTTGCGGATCGCATCTGCAACCGCTTGAAAGTCCAGGCAGTCGAGGAATTCGATCGTTTCAGGGAGCCGGTTTTGGTCGAGCAGGCGGACAGCGCCGTCTTTCCATTCAACGGTGGGAACCATGGGGAGATCTTCTAGCGGGAATGGAGAAAGAGTGCAAGCCCTATCTAGGACCGATGACTTCCCAACAGGGTGATCCTCACTTATTCAACCCGATCCAGAAACCAAGAGCGGTCATCGTACCGCTCGTCTGTATGGAAAGGGGTGCCAGAAGAGGTGGTACGCGAGCCAAGAAACGCACCGTTTACATTAAGAGGATTGAAGATAGAGCCGGCGCCAATTCTGGTATTCACAACGCCAAACACAAGACGGAAAGTCGATCGACTGGAGAATAAGATCCCGCATGCGGCTCACTGTGATTTCTGCCGTAGAAAGCCGTCCTGTGACCCAGACCGCTCCATCACGATCCGTACGAAAGACACGAATGTGTTGGTCTTCATAAGCCTGAAGCACCGATTCGGCCGGATGCCCATAAGGATTAGCGGCGCCCGCCGAGACGATTGCGTATCGTGGGTGGAGTTGCGTAAGCCAGTCCGGATCGAGCGAGCTACGGGCTCCGTGATGAGGCACTTTAAGTACGGTGACCGGTTGATACCCGTCCTTATCCAGCCGCCTCAATCCGCCTGTTTCAATATCGGCTGCAAAAAGGATGGAGGAGAGGCCGCACTGTAGCCGCGAGACGATGGACAAGTTGTTCAACAGTGTCCCGGTAACAGGCTGAGCCGATTCACGAATCACTGGTGCCGCCGGAGGATTGAGAATGCTGAATCGGCACCGACCGGTCTGCAACAGCTCTTGCCCCCGCACAGCGGTGTGCTGCTCGATATGCCGATCATGAAGGGCGGCCTCAAGATCTTCAACGAATGTTTCGGACCGTTCTATCCCTTCACTCCAGTACTGTCCCACTGACATGTGCCGAAGTATCCATATCAACCCGCCGACGTGATCCAATTGCTGGTGTGTTCCGACGACATGAGTAAGATGGTGAATTCTTCGGCTCCACAGAAACGGCGCGACTACATTTTTCCCCATGTCAAATCGTTCATAGCGAGCTCCGCCGTCGATAAGAACCGCCTGACCGTCCGGCAACTCGACAACGGCACTGTCGCCTTGTCCGACATCAAGAAAAGTGACACGCCAACGATCGCCGTCCGCTTGCGACACGGCCGGACTCAGCCACCAACCGATCAACAACATCGCCAGACCAGCGCCCGCAACCCGGACACGTCGGGGCATTGCCTGGAGACTGCTTACCAGTAAGCCGCAGTAAAACAGTGTCATCGCGGGTATTGATGGGGCGGCCACATTCCATTCCCCACCCGGGAAGCGGGCACACCAATGCAATGCTGAAACCATCAGCCCGAACAACTGCTCGAGCGCTGAGCCGAAAATGAGAGACTCTGTCCCGGTGATGATCGTCCATAGGGCGCTCAGCAGCCCCAAAGGTACCAAGATGAGTCCGGTATAAGGGACGGCTATCAGGTTGGTGATGGTTCCCAGCCAGGGAACCTGGTTGAAATAAAATGCCACCATGGGAAATGTAGCCACGGTTACAGCCACGCTCATCGACAACGCTGTAAGCGCATGGTGCACGAAGCGGTATTTCAGCTGACCCAAGGCCTCCGCAGCATCGGTGTTCCATGATTGAGCATACTCGATCATTCCGACCATCACGAGTACGGACAGAAACGAGAGTTGAAAGGAAATATCGTAGATGGCGCGAGGATCGTGTAGGAGGATGACCAAGAGGGCCACAGCCATCGCATGACCCAGATGGCGTTCATATCCCAACCACATTGCGATCATCGCCAGTGTGATCATCACGAGAGAACGCATGGTCGCTAACTCGGCCCCCGCGAGCAGCGCATAGAGTGCGACAGCGGGCCAGGAAACCAGAATGGCCATCTTGGATGGCGTGACCGTTCGTGATAAAGACAATAAGAGATTGCGAGGAAATCGCAGGACGAGTCTTTTCACTGCCCAAAAGACCACAATGGCGACAAGCCCGAGATGCGAACCGGAGATGGAGAGCAGATGAACTGTTCCTGTCACCATAAACCAGTCTTGGAGCTCTGGTTCAAGATAGCCTCGTTCACCGATGATCATTCCGAGGAAGAGTCCTCGCGTAGGTTGACTCAATGAGTTGGCGGCTGCCGCGCGTATCGTAGCCCTCCAATGATCGATCCGATTAAATAACCTCCACAAGCCTGTCGGGCGCTCCGCATCGAACAACGTCACCGCCCGAGCCCCGGTCACGGTGGTCAGAAAGTCGATGCCCTGTCGCTCCATGTAGGCGGCATAGTCGAATCCACCGGGATTCAACGACCCTCGCGGGGGGTGCAGCCTTCCCCGAAACGAAATGCGGTCGCCATAATGCAGCGTCATACCCGGATCGCGCCAAACAAGACGTATGCGTCTTGATTCCGAACTTAATCCATCGGTTTCAACCAAGATCGTCTGGCGCCCCGCACTGTGCTGAACAGGGGCTATGATCCGACCTGCGACGGATGCTTGACCGGTCTCATGAACCGGTGGTGATCTTTCAGGGTTTCCCGACTGAGCGGTAAGACTGTAGTACGCAAATCCGATGAGAAGGCTAGAATACAGCAGCAGTGCGGAAGGTGAGTCGATATGACCGACTCGCTCAAGAGCGCTCAATCCAAGAGCCAGGCCGACGAGCAGAACGATGACAGACAGCGGGAAAAAAGAAAATTGCGCCCCGCACAGAAGCCCCAGGAAAAACATTGCCGTGAGAGACGGAAGCATGAGCTTCCCTCTGTAGGGGCAGGGACGCTCAGCCGATATGCTTTCGCACGACTCTGGCAAGATCGTCCGCCACTTCTTTGACTATGGTGGACTGTTCTCCTTCCACCATGATCCGCAACAGCGGCTCAGTCCCGGAATATCTGATGAGGACTCGTCCGCAGCCGTTCAAGCGGCGTTCACTCTCTCGAATAGCGCAATCAACGTCGGGAATCGATTCCAATCGGGGCTTCTTCGTGACCCGCACATTCACCAAGACTTGCGGCACGGCGGTCATCGCCTTGGCCAATTCGGATAACGGCTGCTTGGTGCGCTTCACCAACGACAACATTTGCAGAGCCGAGATGAGGCCGTCTCCGGTCGTATTATGGTCAAGAAATATGAAGTGTCCCGATTGCTCTCCCCCGAAGTTATAGCCTTCAGCCAACATCCGCTCGAGCAGGTATCGATCACCAACCGGGGTTCGAATCAATTTGATGCCTGCCTTGGTCATCGACAGCTCCAGCCCGAAATTGCTCATCACGGTTCCGACCAAGGTCTGCTTGGCCAGAAGCCCGTTTCGATGAAGATCCAAACCGATGGCCGCCATCGCATGATCACCGTCGATGATCGTTCCTTGCTCACAGACAAAGACGGCACGATCGGCATCGCCGTCCAAGGCGATGCCGAGATCCGCGTTGTAACGACGTACCGACTCTTGCAGGAGCTCAGGATGGACGGCACCGCAACCGGCATTGATATTCATCCCGTCCGGTTTATTGCCGATAACTTCAACCGAGGCACCTAACTCCCTAAGAACCATTGGAGCCACTTTGTAGGCCGCGCCATTCGCGCAATCGACGACCAGCTTGATTCCCTGAAAGTCTAAGTCTTTCGGCAACGACCGTTTTACAAATTCGATATAGCGCCCTTCTGCATCATCAATGCGGTAAGCCTTGCCGATAAGATCTGCCGTCGGCCGAAGATGGCTGATTTCATCCGAGACGATCAGCTCTTCAATACGAGCCTCTACTTCATCGGGGAGTTTGAACCCATCGCTTGAGAAGAACTTAATTCCGTTATCCTGATAAGGATTGTGAGACGCCGAAATGACCACCCCTGCATCCGCCCGTAGGCTTCTGGTCAAGAACGCGATCGCCGGCGTCGGCATCGGTCCGACCAACAGCACATCAACCCCCATAGAGCAGATCCCTGCCATCAATGCAGATTCCAGCATATATCCGGAAACGCGGGTATCTTTTCCGATGACGATCTGGTGGCGCCCCGCTCGCCGCATAAAGATATGCGCGGCGGCCCTGCCTAGCTGCATCGCTATTTCGCTGGTCATGGGATCGAGATTTGCGACCCCTCGGACGCCGTCGGTTCCAAATAGTTTACGCATCACACTCCTGTCCCCCACATGACCAGCGTGGACTCAACGCCGCAGCTATCTTGACTACATCAATCATCATGGCGACATCGTGGACACGCACGATGTGGGCTCCTCGATCGACCGCCAATGCCACCGCCGCCGCGGTTCCCCATTCGCGATGTTCAACAGGCCGATCAACCACTTTGCCAATAAACGCCTTCCGGGATAGACCGACTAACAGAGGACGATCCAGCGCCGTTAAGACCGGCAGCTGCCTCAGAAGTTCAAGATTATGGTGCAACAGCTTACCAAAACCGAAGCCTGGATCAAGAATGATGTTGGTTCGAGCAATCCCGGCGCGGAGAGCAGCCTGCAAACGCTCATCCAGAAAGTGACGTACCTCGCCGACCACGTCTGAATACCGCGGTGATTGTTGCATGGTCAACGGAGATCCTTGCATATGCATGAGGATGATTCCCGCGTCAGCGCGGGCAATGACCGACGCCATTGCGGGGTCCTGTCGCAAGGCACTCACATCATTGATAATCGACGCTCCACAATCAAGGGCAACCTCCGCGACTCGTGACTTGGCAGTGTCGATTGAAATTGGAACCGGCACACGAGGTACCAATCCTTTCACCACCGGAATAACGCGGGCCAATTCATCTTCCTCACTGACGGAATCGGCTCCAGGCCGAGTCGACTCGCCTCCGACATCAAGGATGTCCGCCCCTTGCCCGACGAGTTCCAACGCATGGTCGATGGCTCGTTCCGGCTCGACATATCGGCCCCCATCATAGAACGAGTCGGTTGTGACGTTCACGACTCCCATAACGAGGGGACGCCCTTCGCAATAAATTTCCCGCCCTTTGGCGGAAAACCAATGTTGCGTCCTTTTTGTCTTTGGTGACAGTCGGTTCAACTATTACACCGGCGAAAGGAAGGTCCAAGACCGTCTCGCCAATTTTCAGGGAGAATCAAAAAGCAGGACGGCCCATGAATACAGCACTATAAGGACAACGGTTTCAACATGAACGAACCCGTTGGCACAATTAGGCTGGAACTGTCTGAGAGGAGGATTGCAACAGAATCTGATCAATTTCCGGTGCGTCGAGCACTTCTTTTTCAAGTAGCGCCTCCGCCAAGGCCTTCAGACTCGCCATCTGTTCGGTCAACACACGTTTAGCGCGTTCATAATTTTCCGTGACGAAGCGCTTGATCTCCAGATCGATTTCAAGCGCGACTTGATCGCTGACGTCTCGTTTAGTGGTAAAGTCCCGGCCGAGAAACACGGAATCTTCCTTTTGTCCAAAGGTCAAGGGACCTAACTTCTCGCTCATGCCCCATTCGCATACCATCTTGCGGGCAAGATCCGTCGCACGTTCAAGATCGTTACCGGCCCCTGTCGTGACATGTTTGAATACAAGCTCTTCAGCGACCCGTCCGCCCATCAGAATCGCCAGAGTATTGTAGAGAAACTCTTTTGAATAGTTGTGTCGGTCATCGGTGGGCAGCTGCATTGTAACACCCAGTGCCCGACCACGGGGAATAATCGTCACCTTGTGGACGGGATCGGTTCCTGGAAGAAGTTTCGCCATCAACGCATGGCCGGCTTCATGATAGGCCGTCACACGTTTTTCTTCCTCGGTAAGAATCATGCTCTTGCGCTCGGCACCCATCATCACCTTATCCTTGGCCATCTCAAAGTCGATGTTTTCCACTTCCTTCTTGTTCTGACGGGCCGCCCACAGCGCTGCTTCGTTCACAAGGTTTTCCAAATCCGCTCCTGAGAACCCAGGCGTACCTCTGGCGATCTTTTCCAGTTCCACATTCGCGGCTACTGGAACTTTTTTCGTATGGACCTTCAAGATTTCTGAACGACCTTTGAGGTCGGGTCGATTGACTACCACCTGTCGATCAAAGCGCCCGGGTCTGAGTAAGGCCGGATCGAGTACATCGGGCCGATTGGTCGCTGCGACGAGAATAACTCCTTCTGTTGTGTCGAAACCGTCCATTTCAACCAATAACTGATTGAGCGTTTGCTCTCGTTCGTCATGGCCACCACCGAGACCTGCGCCTCGTAGACGGCCGACCGCATCAATTTCATCGATGAAAATAATGCAAGGGGCATGTTTCTTCCCCTGCTCAAACAGATCCCGCACCCGTGAAGCTCCGACGCCGACAAACATCTCTACAAAGTCGGATCCGCTAATGCTGAAAAACGGCACGCCGGCTTCTCCGGCAATAGCCTTTGCCAGAAGAGTCTTTCCTGTTCCAGGAGGGCCGACGACCAGTACGCCCTTAGGGATGCGTCCACCCAGTTTCTGAAACTTCCGAGGATCCTTTAAAAATTCAATGATTTCGAGGACTTCTTCCTTTGCTTCGTCGACACCGGCCACATCCGAGAACGTCACCTTTTTTCGTTCTTCCGTCAACATGCGGGCACGGCTCTTTCCAAAGGACAATGCCTTGTTTCCCCCGATCTGCATCTGACGCATCAGGAAAAACCACAGACCTAAGAAAAGGATAAACGGTCCCCACGTGACGAGGAACGTGATATACCAAGGACTCTCATCCGGTGGCTTCACCTCGATTTGAACATCTTTTTCACGAAGCACTTTGACAAGGTCGGGGTAGTCCGCTGAATAGGTACGGATACGAGTCTTGTCCTTCAAAACCCCGCTGATGTGATTTCCTTTAATGATGACCTTTTCAAAATCACCCTTGTCGAGTTTTGCCATAAAATCGCTGAATATCACTTCTTCTTCGGGGGCGTGAGTCGGCACACTGAACAGATTGAAGAGGAGAATCATGAACAAGCCGACGACCACCCAGAAGAGCAAGTTCTTGACCCGGGAATTCATCCAGTTCTCCTTCGCAACAGCGTTGTTCGCAACATATTCATAAATCGTGGTGATGTTAACACAGCCTTGCGCAACTTGACAACAGCTGGTTGGAAAACTCTACTCCTGTTGCTGACTGACCTGATCGAGAACGGCGAGGTACGGAAGATTTCGGTACTGTTGTTGGTAATCGAGTCCGTAACCCACGACGTACTGGTTCGGTATTCGGAACCCGATATACTGCAGCGGCACATTGACCACGCGGCGCTCCGGCTTACTCAATAAAGTACAGACCTTGATGCTTTTCGGCTTCTGCTTGGCCAACGCTCTTGTGAGATATTGAACCGTCAATCCCGAATCGACGATGTCTTCGATCAGCAACACGTCTTTATCCTTGATGTCTTCAGTCAGCTCAGTCACCAGCTTCACTTTCCCGGACGTTTTCGACCGTGATCCGTAACTCGTCACGATGATGAAGTCCACCCGCACAGGAATTCGAATCGCGCGCGCCAAATCAGCAAAGAACGCATAGGCTCCCTTTAATACTCCGACGAGCACGAGGTCTTTGCCGGTATAGTCGGCACTGATCTGTCTTCCCAGTTCTCGGATACGGCTCCGCATTTGCTCCTGGGTGACGATCGGGCGTCCGAACATGCGCTCCATCTTACTCATCCCCTTCCCTTACTGGTACATTCTCAGAAGTGAACAATAAACAGCGTTCCGTCTCAGCAGTGGGAACCCAGCGATCATCCTGCCGATAACCAACGACCCACAGAATTCCCTCAGGAGCTACTATCAGGGGAATCTGCGATCGGACCGCCGGCGGTATCTTCATATCTGTGAAAAAATCCTGCAGCTTCTTCGAATGTCCTCCCATGCCAGACGGGTGGAACCGATCTCCAGGCAACCAGTTCCGCACCATCAGCGGTCGAGTCACCCGCTCGGCATCTACCAGTATCCGATTCTTCCCGAGCGGAGCAGAAATCTGATGGCGTGCCAGCAGTTGTACCTGAAGTCGTTGACCCGTTCCAGACCATAGGAGCTCCCCAGGTACGGATAAGAACTCCTGACATCGGCTGGGCAATTGCCTCGCATGGATGATCGTCCGCTTGTGGAGCGGAGTAAAAATTAACCGGCGATCATCAACAACAACGTTCCCTCCCTTCACATCAAGATTTGAACCGGGTCCTCGCTTCGAAGCCACACGAATGATACGATCAACCGTTCGGATGCTTGGGGACCGACATCGGTCGTCATTTTGCCGAAAAAGGTTCCGGATGCACCGCCGTTGAAGGGCATGCGGGAGTTCGAGAAAAAAACCGCGATCGATCGTCCAGCCTCCGGCAGGTCCTCGCTTCGCGGCAGTCGACGAAAGGGCGTTAACCTGATGATCCAGACAACGATCGTCTTCTCTGCAGATATCCGCAAGCCTGCAGAGCGCATCGACGGTGGAGGGAACCAGTTGATTCAGGGTCGGAATGACCTCCTTCCTCACTCGGTTCCGCAAGTAATGTGTCTGGAAGTTGCTGGAGTCCTCACGAAACGACAGTCCTGCCTTGCGAAGATAGTCCAAGATCTCCTGCCGTTTCGTTTCATATAAGGGCCGAACAATATTGTTCTCCCGAAATGCCGGCATCCCGGAAAGACCGGTGAGCCCTGCACCTCGAAGCACCCATAACAACACAGTCTCCGCCTGATCGTCCGCCGTATGGCCTACCGTGATACGGTGTGCCCCGCACTTCTCTGCAATTTCCTGCATCACACGATAGCGGAGGTCACGGGCCTCAGCCTGTAGTGACGTCCTGCGCAGACCGGTTTGAAATCCAACCCGTCGGACATGGAGCGGCACTCCAAGCCTGTGGCAAAAATCCTCCACGAATTGTTGGTCACCCTCGGACTCCGCCCCTCTCAATCCATAGTTGCAATGAACGGCGGTGACGGTCAGCTCCCAACTTGATCGGAGATGATGCAGGATTGACAGGAGCGCGACGGAATCAGGACCGCCTGAGATAGCGACCACTAAATGGTGCCCACGTTGGAAGAGGCTTCTGGATCGAACCGTGTGAACAACCCGATGCAACAGCGGAGGCCATGCCATTGTATTGACGGATCCATTTACTGCCGAGTTATCACGTGCGAATCGTTTCATGATACCGACGAAGGACGATTCTCGCAGAATCCAGGTCGGCCATGATTTGTCGGCTCAGAGCTTCTCCGCTACCAAACTGCTCATCTCCTCGGATACGAGCGACGAACTCCACGGTGAGCGTGCGTCCATACAGCTCATGTGTTCCATCCAAGATGGATACTTCCAATAGCCTCTCGCCGCCGGCAAAGGTCGGTCTTGTACCGATATAGGAGACCGCATCATGCCGCTCCTGGTTTAGAATCGCCACAGAGGCATAAATTCCATCGGCGGGAGCGACACGGTCTGGAGGCAGTCGAAGGTTAGCGGTCGGACATCCTAATGTACGTCCCCTCCCTTCGCCTGAAGATACGACTCCGCTCAAAGCATAGGATCGCCCCAGCAAGACAGCCGCTAGATCGACCTGCCCGGCCATAATGAGGTGTCTGATTCTCGTCGAGCTGACGACTTCCCCCTCGACCCTCACAGGAGGAATCGGATGGACGACGAAGCCGAATCGTTTGCCGAGCGAGACCAAATCGCCGATCTGTCCTGTTCGCTTGTGCCCAAAGACAAAGTGTTGTCCGACAAACACCTCTTTCAACCCGAGCCTTTTGGAAAGGACCTGCTCAGCAAACACCTCCGGAGACAGTGACGCGAATGCTTGATTGAACTCCAGAAGGACGACTTCATCGATTCCGGCTTGTTCAAAACGAGCCCGTTTCTCTTCCCCATCCGTCAAGAACCGCAGATCGACGTGAGGCGCAAGGATCTTCACCGGGTGAGGATCAAAGGTCAGGACGAGAGCCGTTCCCTGGGCCTGACGTGCGGTTTCAACCACTTGCTTCAAAAGCGCATGGTGACCAAGATGATGCCCGTCGAAATTCCCGATGGTCGCCACCGGATACGGCCGCACGACCTCGTCCGAATATCCGCGGGTGACTTTCATCGTCGATCTAACGAAGCTGTTTGGCGGCGTCTTTCGCAAAATACGTCAGGATCAGATCGGCTCCCGCCCGTTTGATCGCCAACAACGATTCAATCATGGCACGCGACTCATCGAGCCACCCCGCCCTCGCTGCCGCCTTAATCATGCTGTACTCGCCGCTCACCTGATACGCCGCCAGCGGGACCAACGTACGAGCACGAGCCATCGCTATGACGTCGAGGTAAGGCAGTGCCGGCTTGACCATGACGATATCGGCTCCTTCTTCGATATCGAGCTCGATCTCGCGCAGCGCTTCGCGCCCATTAGCCGGATCCATCTGATAGGACTGTCGGTCGCCGAATTGAGGACTTGAAAAGGCTGCGTCGCGAAACGGCGCATAGAAACAGGAGGAGAATTTGGCGGCATAGGCCAGGATCGGCAGATCAGAGAACCCTGCGCGATCCAACTCTCGTCTGATCGCAGCGACACGACCATCCATCATATCCGACGGGGCCACCATGTCCGCTCCTGCTTCGGCGTGGGTACGAGCCATGGTCGTGAGGCATTCAAGCGTCTCATCGTTGAGGATTCTTCCATCCTTGACGATTCCGCAATGTCCGTGGTGAGTATACTCATCGATACAGACATCCGTAATCACCAACAATCCCGGCACGTGTTGTTTGACGGCTCTGACCGCCCGCTGCACAATGCCGTTCGGATCCAACCCGGAGCTTCCCCGCTCGTCTTTGTACGTCGGTATGCCGAATAGAATGACGGCTGGAACACCTAGGTCCTGAGCCTCTTCTGCTTCTTTGACCAACAGATCGACGGAAAGTCGAAATTGGCCCGGCATGGACGCGATCTCTTCACGGCGATCCTGGCCCTCGACTACAAACATCGGATAGATCAAATCCGACGAGGACAGCGTGGTTTCCCGTACCATCCGCCGTAAGGATTCATGTTGCCGCAGGCGGCGGAGCCGCTGGATCGGAAACCCCATTGCTCCACCTTTACTTTCGCGGCAGGTTCGTCAAGAACACGACGAGGTCGCGAACCGAAATGATCCCCACCAGCTTCCCGTCACGCGTGACTCCTAAGTGTCTGAGATGGGACTGCGCCATGAGGTCGTTCGCGTCCAGTAACGTCTTGCTTTCCTCGATCGTCACGATCGGAGCCGACATGATCTGCTCGACCGTGGTCTTCGTGGCTTCCGCCCCGGCGGCAACCACCCGGCGCATCATATCCGTGTCCGTAATGATCCCGATGATCTCGCGGTCGTTGGTCACGAACAAACTTCCGATCCCCCGATCACGCATGATGCGGGCCGCC
>DATIGP010000324.1:0-2511 GCA_035454625.1 Nitrospira sp. | reverse complement strand
CGCTCGGATTCTGGGCCGGGATTCCCTGGGCCTTGAAGATGCCGATCGGCCATACGGTCGATCTCCTGTGGCGATGGAAGAGCTGGCTCGTCGGGTTGGGGGCAGGGCTGCTGGGGATCAGTCTCGGCATCATGGCGTTGTTGATCGGCGACCGCGAAGCCATGACGGCCATCTTGCCGGCGGAAATCTGGTATGTGATCAGCGTTCTGCTTGCTCCAATCGGATATGTTCTTCAAGACGCCGTCGCAGACGCCATGACCGTCGAGGCGGTTCCTCGTGTCGACGATCAGGGCCGTGTGTTCGATGACCGCACGCGCAAGCTGATGCACACCACGATGCAGACACTTGGTCGTGTTGCGATCGTCGGTGGCGGAATCCTCGTGGCGCTCATCAACGTCTATGTCTTCAGTGGGACGGATGGGCTGCCGCAAGCCCAGCTCGTCCGGTTATACAAGCGCATCTATCTGATGGCCATGGTAATCCCGGTGGTATCTGTGGCAGGGATCGGATTGGCATGGTGGATTAAACGGCGGCAGCTGCAGCGACTTGTTCAGGAAGGATTCTCGCCGGTCCAGGCGCGGCAGATGGTCGACGTACGTGATGTGGAGAACGACCGGACGAAACCGAACTGGTGGATTCTCGGTGGAAGTTCCGCCTTTGTCCTCTTCACATTGATGGTGGGATTGGGAGGATTTCCGTATCGAGAAGAGATCGTGTTTGCCGGTTCGATGAGCATCGTGCTGCTCTTGATGTCGAGACTCGTCCGAGAATTGGAGCCCGATAAACGGCTCACCTTGGTCGGCACCGCGGCGGTCATCTTTGCCTTACGTGCGATTCCCGGCCCCGGCCCCGGCTCCACCTGGTGGATGATCGATGATCTGAAGTTCGACCAGCAGTTTCTTTCCGTTCTTTCCTTGATCGGTGGGACGTTGGCCTTGGTGGGCATGTTTATCTTCCGGCGCTTTATGGCCGAACGTTCGATCATGTATGTGGTTGGTTTCTTAACCGTCGTCGGAACGATCCTCTCTCTTCCCATCGTGGGCATGTACTACGGATTGCACGAATGGACGGCGAGGGTCACCGGTGGAGTCGTCGATGCCAGGTTCATCGCTTTGGTCGATACGGCCTTGGAATCACCCCTCGCACAGATCTCCATGATTCCGATGTTGGCATGGATTGCCAACTCCGCTCCGGTCAACCTGAAAGCCACTTTCTTTGCGGTGATGGCTTCCTTCACCAATCTCGCCCTTTCTTTCAGCCAGCTCGGCACGAAGTATCTCAACGAAATCTTCGTCGTGACGCGGGAAGTACGTGACCCGACAAGCGGTATTCTTCAGACGCCGCCCGACTACAGCCAACTCGGTGATCTTTTGATCGCGCAACTCGTGATCGGGCTCGCCCTTCCCTTTTCCGCCATCCTGTTTGCCAAGCTCACCAAGTTCAAGAGCGCGTAAGTTTTCTGTTGCAACGGTTGCGTTTGCGCTCTTTGTAAACCTCCCTCAAGCTCATCGATCCGCCGGAGGAGAACCGCGCAGCCTTTACAGTACCGCTTCATGTAATCATGCTCTCATTGCCTCATGTCTGACCATTTTGTTATGATTTGCACAGACATTTAATGGGGCGTCCATGAAACTTAAAGTGGTATTGGAACCAAGCGACGAGGGTGGATTTACAGTCTTTGTTCCCGCCCTTCCTGGATGCATCAGCGAAGGAGAAAGCAAGGAAGAGGCGATCAAGAACATTCGAGAGGCCATCCAACTGTACTTGGCGCCTGTTGAAGATGATCTCACCCTGAGCTCCGAGGCCGAGGAAATTGAGCTGGCCGTATGAGTAAAGTCCCGAGCGTCTCGTATCTCGAGGTGCTTCGGGCGCTGCAGCGAGATGGCTGGGTGATCGTGCGTCGAAGGGTAGCCATATCCGCGTGCAGAAGCGCCTACCTGCGGAAGTATTGAAAATTACCGTTCCAGCGCATCGTCCTCTCAGGCGTTCCACACTTGCTCACATTCTTAAACAAGCGATTATCTGTCAAGCAATTGAACGGGTTGCTGTAGTTGTGTGCAGCACGTCGCCACCTTTCGTTGACAGTCTGAGTATTGTAGACCTATAGTGAAGCGGGGTCCCAACCTATATGGAGTTGCCGTGGCTCTTGTCAGAGTGAAATCTCACTATCAGGTAACGCTCCCACCGCAAGTTCGGTCCAAAGCGGGTGTGGCTGTCGGAGATCTGTTCGAGGCCAAGGTCGAAGGGCGAACGATCACTTTAATTCCAAAACGCTTGATCGACAATGAACTGAAGTTGGCCCTCAATGATGTCAAACGCGGCCGCGTCAAAGGTCCGTTTCCCACTGCTCAAGCGACTGTGCGTGCCCTCAGACGCCGGTCGGCATGACCGCTTCCTTCACGCTCCGCTTTCGTAGACAGTATCAGAAACTTCCAGAAGCACGCCAAGCTAAGTTCGACAAACAGTTGGCCTTTCTCTTGTCAAACATTCGACACCCTTCGCTACGAGCCA
>DATIGP010000323.1:0-3823 GCA_035454625.1 Nitrospira sp. | reverse complement strand
TCTGGAGACTGAGCGAGATGCGCTCGGAACAATCACACAGATTCGGGAGTCGGCTCCCACCAGCAAGATTGTGTTGTTGTGCGGGCTGGAGGAGAAGGACCGCGCACGCGAGGCGTTTGCCGCCGGCGTCGACGGCGTGATCCTCAAGGTGCAACCGCCCTCCGTCGTGCTGGCCGTGCTGGAGACGCTCTATGCCCCCGCGAAGTTCCAGACTGCCGTGGAAGTCGGGAACCCCTTCACGAAGAAGGAAGACGCCGATCCCCTCCCGCTCGCGTGGCCCGAGGTCTTGACCGAGCGAGAACGCGAGATTATCCGCTTGGTGAAGCAAGGGCTCTCGAACAAGGACATCGCGTATACGTTATCGATCAGCGATAGTACGGTCCGGCATCACATGACGAGCATATTCGACAAAGTCGGCGTCCCCAATCGGCAGAAACTTCTGCTTCACGCGCATCATGTCCGCTCCACTCCCTCTAATTGTTTAGAAATCAGGCGCGCCTAGTCGCTCGCAGTCACCCGACCCTGCTCCCTACCCAAGCCTAAAGGTATCGGCGTCATCGCTTCTGTCGCGCCGGATTCAACGCCGGTCTTCATCGTTGATAGTCGCCCCCTGATTGAATCGGCCTAGTCTCTTCACTAGACTACAAACAGTAGAGTTCGGACCATCATAATAGTCGAGGTAGTTATCCCGGAGGCAATTGGCCTACTCGGCGCAGGAAACCATGACCCACCAGATTCCTATAGATCCTGCGAAGGTCAACTCGTACGGCAGAACTAGGAGGGCCCAGCATCGAAGACAGAGATACAAGCTGGAATTGCCCACCGCGCCGAAGGGGAAGTAGCAGCGAACGCCATACGACCAGATATGAAGGGTTTATTCCATGGATGATGATATGGTCACCAGCCTCTACGTCTTGGGCACGGCGGTCGGGTATTGCATTCCCACGTTTATTGCTCTCGTGCGAGGGCATCCCAACTGCGTCCCGATTATGGTCGTGAATCTCACGCTCGGATGGACGGTACTAGGCTGGGCGGGCGCATTGGCCTGGTCGTTAACAAGGCGACAGAGAGAACGAGAATCTTGATAGAGGCCACCTTTTCAAAGCGCACGTGAATCCTCTACGGGGGGAAGAGCAGAAGGATATAGTCTGATCGCAAGAGTATAGAGCGCTTATTCAAACTCTAATGGGAGGTCACATGACAATGAGACGAACTTCGAAAGTTACCACTGCCGGGAAACAGGTGGTCAGCAAAGGAAAACGTCTTCAGCGTAAGGTCGGGGCTGCGGCCCGCACACTCAAGAAAACGGCCACAAGCACCGCCGCAGCAGCAAGCCGAGGAGTGAAGAAAGGGGCGAAAAAGGCTAAAGCCAGTGCCGCCGTTCGTCAGGCGAGGAAGCTCGGTCGAGCCGTTGGCGGCGTGATCGGCCGGGCCATTGGAACTGTGGAGAAGGTCGTCACGAAAGCGGTAAAGAAGTAGACAGTAGGATGAGTGTGGGTATGTAGAGAGCGAGGAGAGGGTTAACATCTTACTCCATCGATTCACAGAGCTAAGATACCGGCCATGGTTGCCTCGATGCTCCCCTTTCCCTTCCAGTGGTTGCATGGGCAGCGTAGTGACCGCCTCGCCAGGTATCATCGCCGATCTGCGAGTGGTGCTAGAATGAAGGCATGCGATCAAAGAAGCCTGCCAAGTCCGGTTCCACGGCTAAACACAGACGGAAGAGGTTCAGGCAGGGGCCCTATCTAAAGTCTCAAAGTGCGCTTGTTCCGCCCGACACCAGCCGCATCCCCTGGATGAGTAAGGCCTCGACCACCCGCAAGGCCCCCAAGGGCAAGTAGCCGATCACTTCGGACTCCATTCCGCACCGTGAACCTACCAGAGAAACCGGATGATTCAGTAATTTTGGTCCCGCACCGCTGCTATTGACCCGTGACTTGTGGCAAGGCGGATTGCTGTCTTGACTCTCTCTCGTGATCCTTGATAGATCGGCATTGAAGGAGTCCAGGATTGGCAGGCAAAGGTCGCAAAATGATTCCATATAGTGACGCGGCTATGGGAGAGATGTTTGCCCATATGGCTGAGATTATGATGGAACACGGCCTTGTGGAACCTCAGGATAATGCGGAGACCTTTGCCGGTGACGTAATGCATCTCTTGCAGTCCCAAGGCCATGTGAATGACAACGGCGATGTGATCTTGGGTCGATTCATCGTGCTTCCTTCTCAGAGCCCTGAAGTTTCGTTGTTGCTCGTTTCACCGTTACCCGCAGATCCATATGATGATGAGCTGCGACGGAAACCATCCCCGATTCGCTTCGCTCGGACGGCCAGCGATCAAATCCTGTTCCCCAGTCGAATGGTGCTGACGATTCTTGAAGAGTCGGCGAGTAATCCCGTCATCCCTGAGGAATTACAGATGTCATTCTTAAACTTTTCTCGTTGTGCTTTGCCCTTTCCGGATTTTGAGTTGCCGCCTGAGATCGAAACCGTTGCCCTCCCGACGGACAAGCATGACATTGTGGAAGCCCTGATGCCGGGATGGATACTCACCGTGAACCTTATAACTATGGCGTGACCTTTAGTTCCAATTCCCCCACCCGCTCATTCCAATTTCTGCCTGAACCCTTTCGGTATTTCCCATATCTTTTTCTCTTGAAAGAGGCCTATGCTACAAATCCGCTTCTTACACAAGAGAAATCCTGATGGAACCGAGAAACGCGATGCGGGCGAACCAACGACTCAGTCGGCTGGACCAGCAGACTGAAGAGTTTGTGCAAACGACGGAGTTGCCGCTGGAGAGCCTGATCTTGATCGGCGCATCAGCAGGCGGGTATGTCGCGCTCCAACAGGCGGTCAAGGGCCTCTCGCGCAATCTCCCCGCAGCCGTCATTATCCTGCTGCATTCGCAGAAGAGTGCGCTGTCGGAAAGTCCGTTGGTCGCCCTTCTCGGCCTCGCTTGTGAGATCCCTGTCAAAGCCGTCCGGAACGGAGAGAGGCTGCAGCCGGGAAGGATCTACGTGACGCCGTCTGGATCTTCCGTCTTTCTCCACGAACGGATGTTGCACTTAGAGGCGGCAGCGGAGAATGTTCCTGCGACCACGATCAATCGGTTATTTGAGTCCGCTGCGAAGGCGTATCATGACCGGGTCATCGGTGTGATTCTTACAGGACTCTTGAGAGATGGAACGGCAGGGCTGAAAGCGGTGCATGCAGCCGGAGGGCTCACCATCGTGCAAGATCCGGCTGAAGCGGAGTTTCCTGATATGCCGCAGAATGCGATGCGAGATCTGCCCGTGACCTTCTGCCTGCGGCTGGCCGAAATTGGTCCAGCGCTGGACCTCCTCGCCCGTCGTGGAACGGTGTTCGAAAGCGGTCTGACTGCCTCCGTGCGGATGCTCAAGGAACGGGTCGCATTGTTTCAACGGCTGATCAACCAATCCGCGCGCAATGTCGAAACCCGCGACTTCTTGATGGCTCAACTGGCGGCGCTCCAGGGGGATTTGCTGGCGACTCAGAAGTTGCTGGATGACACGCTCAAACCCACTCAGTGAAGTGCAGATACAGCAATTCTCCACACCTTGCATTGGGCACGTAACTCGTGTACAACCCCCGCCTCCAACAAAGGAGTCGGGATGGGAGAGAACTGGTCCCTGAGTCAAGAGGAAGAAGACCTGCATCGCCAGAATCTTTTTCGAAAGGCGAGAAAGGGCGACGAGAAAGCCAAGCAGGAACTACAAGAAACCTATGGCGTGCGACTCTGGTCCGAGCAGGAACGGGCAAAGTTGGTGTATGACAACCCTCGACACAAAGCCAAACGCGCT
>DATIGP010000322.1:0-11335 GCA_035454625.1 Nitrospira sp. | reverse complement strand
AGCAGGACCGCCAGATGATCAAGGATCGAATGGAAACTCGGACGCTCAGCACCGCCGATCTTGAACGAATCTTAATGTTGATGGCAGATTTTGGTTCGATCACCTATGCAATGGATCGCGCCAGCGCCTATATTGCCGCCGCCAAGCATGAACTCGAACGCTTCGACGATAGTACCGCACGGCGCGCGCTGTCGGTCGCCGCTGATTATATGATTACCCGCGACCGGTAGCCGTCTTCCCGCCACATGGAAGAACGCCGGGCCGTAGCGGCACGGCGTTAAGCGAAAGGATCCCAATTCTCTCCTGTAACCATTAACCCGTTAACCCGTCGTCGCTGTCACGACATTGCTGAGGGGCTGTTCATGTCACAGATCATTCCGTTTCAGGGCATGCTGTACGACCAGACGCTCGTGGGCTCCATCAAGGACGTAGTCGCCCCCCCGTACGATATCATCGACAGGGAGGGACAGAAGCGGCTGCACGACCGCCATCCTCACAACATTATCCGAATGGAATTGGGGCTCGACCAGACCGGCGACAGTCCCACCCAAAACCGGTATACCCGCGCGGCAGCGACGCTGCAGACCTGGCTTAACGAGGGGATTCTGAAACGCGACCCACAACCTGCCGTCTACTACCATACCATTGAATATGTGCCTCCCTACTCAGCCCCCGATGCTCCGAAGAAAGTGCTGCGAGGATTCCTGGCGCTGGCAAAACTGGAGGCGCTCGACTCCGGACATATTTATCCTCACGAGAACACCCGCGCCGCGGCCAAGACCGACCGCCTGAACCTCATCGAGGCCTGTCGCTCAAACTTCAGCCCGATCTGGTCTCTCTATTCGGATCCGCTCGGCACCGTCATCCAACTCCTGGAAACCTCGGTAAAGGGCATGCCGACGCGCTATGATTTTCACGATGACGCCGGCTGTCGCGAACGTCTCTGGGCCGTGACCGAGGAAACCGTTCTGAATCAGGTCATCGCGGCAATGCAGAGTAAGCCGCTGTTCATCGCAGACGGTCACCATCGCTATGAAACAGCATTGAACTATCAAAAGCTCCGTCGACAGCAAGCCGGCACTCCGAACGGGCTGCAGCCCTATGACTCCGTACTCATGTTGCTGACGCCGCTCGAAGATCCGGGATTGACGGTGTTGCCGACGCACCGAGTCACGACCACTCCCTTGCCTCCTTCAGACCACATCAAGTCGGTTCTGAGCGATGTATTCGAATTTCGGGAGTTCCCCTTCGACACCGCCACGCCACATCAAGCGCGTTCACACTTCCTCACGAGCTTACGGACCGAAGGAAAGAATGCTCCGGTATTCGGGCTGACGCGGCAAGGCGACAACCGATACGTCATGCTCATCCTGAAGCCGGTCCATCGACCGTCCACTGAGGCATCCCCTCGGGCCAAACTCGATGTCTCCCTGCTGCAACAACTGATCGTGACGAGACTCTGTCCGACGCAGCAGGAACAAGAAGCCATTCTCTACACCAAAGACGATGGCGAAGCCTTGGACTGGGTGGCCAAAGGAATAGGAACGGGGGCGTTCCTGCTCAACGCCACGAAGGTCAGTGAAGTTCAAGCCGTCGCGGCGGCCGGAGAACGGATGCCGCATAAATCAACGTATTTTTACCCGAAGCCGTTGACGGGCCTCGTCATCAATGTGATGGGAAATCCTAGAGTATAGGATTGGGTCGGGTGATGGAGGAGGATGGCCGCTGGGACGTGCAGTAAGTTCCTCGCCTCTATTTCAAGACCTCACGCCTCACGAGCTGGAGTATGACCGCAAAGATTCTTATCGTCGACGATGATCCCGACATCGTCATGATGCTCGAAGACCGGCTCCATGCCTCCGGATACGAGACCGTCGCGGCCACCGAGGGGCAGCAGGCGCTCGACCAAATCGTACACGAATCTCCGCAGCTGATCCTGCTGGATCTCTCCTTGCCCAAAGTGTCCGGACTTGATGTCCTCAAGCGTCTTTCCCAGGTGAAGCCGTCCGACAATATTCCCGTCATCGTCATGACCGCGCATGGCTCCGTTGAAGCCGCGGTGGAGGCCATGAAAGAAGGGGCGTACGACTTCCTCACCAAACCTCTCGACAGAGACCATCTCTTGATCGTGATTCGCAAAGCGCTGGAGCGAGACGCGCTGCAACGTCAGGTGGCCTACCTCCGTTCCGAAGTCGACGGCCGTTACGCTTCCATCGTCGGCAACAGCCCGTCAGTGAGGTCCGTCGTGGAAGCGGCCCAACGAGCCGCCAAATCCGATGCAAGCGTGCTGCTGCTCGGTGAAAGCGGGACAGGCAAGGAACTCTTCGCTCGCTCGATCCATCAGTGGAGCCATCGTGGCGCCATGCCGCTTATTGTCATCAACTGCGTCGCTTTGACCGAGACGCTGTTGGAAAACGAACTGTTCGGACACGAGCGCGGGGCGTTCACCGGGGCCGACCGACAGCAGAAAGGGAAGCTGGAAATGGCCGACGGTGGGACCGTCTTCCTCGACGAGATCGGAGATATGTCCCTGCCGTTGCAGGCGAAGCTGTTACGGGTCCTTCAAGACCGGGAGTTTCAACGCGTCGGCGGCTCCAAGACCGTATCGGTGAACATTCGCATCATTGCGGCCACGAACAAAGACCTTCGACAAGCGGTGAGAGCCGGCCAGTTCCGCGAGGATCTCTATTTTCGGCTCAACGTCGTGACCCTCACCCTGCCGCCGCTTCGGGAACGAGCGGGAGACGTTGCGGCTCTCGCCAAATTCTTTCTGGATCGGCATACGAGAGATGCGAAACGACCGGGCATGGCTCTGAGTCCGGCTGCGCTCGATGCTTTGCTCGCTTATCCCTGGCCGGGAAACATCAGGGAATTGGATAATGTGATCGCGCGCGCCGTCGTCTTGAGCCCGAAAGATACCATCGAACCGGACATGTTGGCGCTCCTGGCGGATGATCCCATCTTCCGTCGAATAGACGACGCTCCACTGCCGTATCTGAACCTTCCCTACCATGAATCAATGGAGCAACACAGCCGCTATATCATCGCGCGGGCGATGGAGCGTGCCGAAGGGAATCAGACGAAAGCCGCCGACTCTCTCAAGCTCCAGCGGACCTATCTGGCTCGGTTACTCAAACAACAGAAGCAATAGACCGGAGACCGCGGCCGGGATCGGTGAAAGGTTACGCTCGAGATCCTATGTTCCTCTCGTCAAGTGAACACGAGGTTCTGGAGACCGCCGGTCGTCCAGACGAATCAGCCCGGCTTGGACATCTCGCTCTGCCTGCATATAGCGTTCGGGCGTCCCGACATCCGACCAATATCCAGCCAGGTCATATCCAAGCACCGGTTCTCCCCGCTCGATGGCACTCACGTAGGGGTCGATGATCGAGGAGGCGACTCCTCTCGGTACCTGCCGAAGCAATCGGGGATGCAATATGTGAATTCCAGCGAACATGCGCAATGTCGCCGGCACGGGCGCCACCAGCCCTTTTCCTGCGATACGCAGAATGTGTCCCTTGTCTCCCACTTCCACCAGCCCCCAACGGGCCGCCTCAGAATCTTCCCTGAGCACCAAGGTTGCCGCCGCCTCGCGGGCGCGATGAAAATCGCAGAGCGCCTCAAGATCCAATTCCGCCAGCGTATCCCCGTTGAGAACCAGAACCGGCTCTCCGGAAAAATGCGGTTCCGCCTGCTTGATCCCGCCTCCGGTCCCCAGGATGACCGGCTCATGGGAGTACATGATGCGCATCCCGAATTGAGACCCTGTTCCCAACGCCTGTTCGATCATCGGTCCCAGGTGATGCAGATTGATGATGACGTGACGGAATCCATGTCGCTTCAGCAGCAGTAGGTTCCAAACAATGAGCGGCGTTCCGCCGATCGGCAGCAACGGTTTCGGAATGCTGTTCGTCAGCGGCCTCAGACGTGTGCCGAGACCCGCCGCCAGAATCATGGCTTTCATAATGTCCGGTGAGGCGTGAAGTGTAAGGCGCAAGGAGTAACGAAGAGCAATACTCCGTCACCTCACGCCTTACACTTCACGTCTTCCCTACTGCAGTTCGGGCACATGCGGACTGAGGTGTCTCCGCAGTGTTTCCAGCTCCTGATATTTCATGAGATTGCGCTTGACGTAGCTCAACACGCGGGGGATATCGGCCAGGAATTTCGGGTTACCTTTGACCCGGTCAATGTAAACGAACCGACCGGCCGCCTTCAGATTGCGTTGAATACTGGTAAAATCCAACAGTCGCCGGAACACGGCCCGGTTGGTCCGGACGAAGCGCCGTTCAGCCAGCTGGTCCAGGTAGTACTCCACCAAGTCGTCGACCAGGGCTTCGTCGAGTTGAACGTAGGCATCCCGAACGAGTGAAGCCAGGTCGTAGGTCCCCGGTCCCATCAACGCATCCTGAAAGTCGATCACGCCGAGCCGCACCCCGTCGACCATCAAATTCCGAGAGTGGTAATCACGATGCGTGAAAACCGGCGGCTGCCCGGCCAGTAGTTCCGCAATGTCTTCGAACTCCCGTCGTATCGCCGTGGCGTCCTCCTCGGGCAACGGTGTACCGTTGCGGGCCACGATTCCGTACTCCAGGAAGTGCTCGAACTCCCACATCAACAGCGGCGCGTCGAAACGACGGTGAAACGCCACACATCCGGGGGTCGCCGGCGTCGTGGCATTGATCTGCATCTGCACCAAGACGTCGATGGCCTGCTTGTACCATGACTCCACGCTTGCCGCATCGGCATGACTCACGGCCTCCGCCAAGGTCACATCCCCGAAATCTTCCAGGTAGAGCAGTCCCGCCGATTGATCATAATAATAGAGCGTAGGCACCGATACCTTCGCTGCGGCCAGATGCGTCATGATGTTGACGAACGGCAGCTCGGGGATGTGATGCACAGTTCCGCTCACCGCTTCTTCGGATTGCTTGAACCCTTCCGGCTCAGCCAGCTGCATCACGATGACGGAATGTGGTGGTCCGCCCGCAACGGCGGCTCGATAGTAGCGCCGATTGGAGGCATCTCCCGCCAATGGCGTCAGATCTCTTAGGACAAGTCCAGGAAGATACGTCTCGATGGCTTGAGCGACCACCGCTTTATCGGGAGGAAACAGCGGAACTTTGGAAGCGGGTGCGTTGGCCGGAACCATAATTCAGCGGATTATAGCGGGCGTCCGGCGACTTGTCACGAAGACCGCATATTCGAACGGACCTTACGGCAACACTTCCGGAATCGATCCCATGGGTCTAAAATCCCACACTCGATGCATGATCCCAACTCCGAGCGCGGCACCGATCGTATCAGCCAACCAATCAAGCCAATTCGAATCTCGAAACGGAACGAACGCTTGGTGAACCTCGTCGCTCGCCCCATACAGTGATGCCAATAGAATAGCAGTGGGAATCGCCAACCGGCGCCACGACTCGTTCCCACTTCCCCGGACAGCTCGGTAGCATAACGCGCCCAATACCGCGTATTCCAGGGCGTGCAGCACCTTATCACTGAAGTGAGTGACGAACGGCAAATGAGTTTCAGGATGAGACTGCGCGGACAAATAAAAAATGAGACCGGCATATCCGCACACCGGTCCCCAGTACCGAAGAAATGTCAGCATCTCCATGTCCACTCCAACGCAACTTCGATCTGAAACTCTCCCGTGGATTGCATGCTCATACCCCCTATGACATACTCGCAGCAAGGAAAGGAAACTCGACATCGATGAAGGAAGTCCATGTCTGTTTTCTGTGGCACATGCACCAGCCCTATTACACCGATCCGGTGGGAGGATCGGCCAGCATGCCATGGGTCCGCTTGCATGCGACCAAGGCCTATTACGATATGGCGTCTTTGTTGGAGAAGTTTCCGAGTGTCCGAGCCACCTTCAATTTTACTCCATCACTGCTGTTGCAGCTGCAGGAAATCGCCACGGGTAAGATCGTCGACCTCTTTCTCGAACATGCGCAACGACCGGCTGCCGATCTGAGCCTGGAAGAAAAAGCCTTTCTGATCCGCCATTTTTTCTCGGCCAATTGGGCCACGATGGTACGGCCTTATCCTCGATACCATGAATTGTTGGTGAAACGAGGAGCGGACGTACCGGCGCATGACCTCTACCGCGTGGCCCGTCAGTTTACCGGTCAAGAACTGCTGGACCTGCAAGTGTGGCACAATCTCGCTTGGTTCGGATACGGCACGGTTCAAGACTATCCTCGTCTGGCCGAACTGCGCCAGAAAAATCGCGGCTTTACCGAGGACGAAAAACGAGAAGTATTGGAATTGCAACGAACGGCGGTGCGACACATCGTTCCCCTGTACCGGCGGCTCATGGAGCAGGGGCAGATCGAACTCACGACGACTCCGTTCTATCATCCGATTCTGCCGCTCGTCATCGACACCGATATCAACCGGCGGGCCAGACCGGATCTTCCCTTGCCCGCTCGTTTCCATGCGCCGGATGACGCCGCAGCTCAACTTCAACAGGCCGTCGATTTTCATCACCAAACATTCGGCCGGCCTCCGAACGGCTTGTGGCCGTCCGAGGGATCGGTGTGTCCCGAGATGCTGCCTCTTGTTCATGAGGCCAAGCTCCGCTGGTTTGCCACGGACGAAGGCATCCTCGCGCGCTCGCTGGGCATGTGCGGGCGACCATGGCATCGACAGTCCGCGCTCTATCAACCCTATCGCATCGGTGAAGCCGGACAGGCTTTGACCGTGCTGTTCCGCGACCGCGAGCTTTCCGATGCCTTCGGCTTCGTCTACCATAAGACGACGCCCGAATCCGCCGCCGAGGATGTCATGCGGCGTTTGCGGGGCATCCACTACGATACACCGCAAGACAAGATCGTCATCCCAATCGTGTTGGACGGTGAAAATCCGTGGGAACACTACCACGACGGCGGTGAACGATTCCTTTCCCTGTTGTACGAGGCCTTCACGGACCATGACCTCGATCAACCCGGACAACTGCTGGTTCAAACATCGACGATGTCCGATGCGCTCACCTCCGTTCCACCCGTACAACATTTACCCTGCCTCCATTCCGGGTCATGGATCAATTCCGACTATAAGATCTGGATCGGACACCACGAAGACAATCGTGGATGGGATCTCCTCGGTCATACCCGCACACGACTGATGGATCTTGTGCCGAGTCTTCCGCCGGACCGCGCGCGGGCGGCTTGGCAAGAGTTGTACGCCGCCGAAGGCAGCGACTGGTTTTGGTGGTACGGCGACGATTTCGATACCGATTTCAAGCCCGAATTCGACCGGCTCTTTCGAACTCATCTCCGCAATGTCTGGACGCATATGGGCATCACGCCTCCCGATCAATTGAACTACCCGATCAGCACCAGGGCAACCACCTGCGGATCCGATTCTGTCCAACAACCGCTCGCCCTGTTGAATCCCACGATCGACGGCCTGGTGACCGACTTTTTCGAATGGCGCGGCGCGGGGAGCATCGATACGCGACCCCCGCTTGGCGCCATGTGGAAAGCCGACGGGCTTTTCACCGCGATCCGGTTCGGCTGGAACGAAGATCTATTCGTGATGCGATTCGACCCCGATGAAAAAAGCATGACCCGGCAGGGCCTCGAGGTGAACATCACTTTGCAAGGCCCTCACACGACGTTTCGGCTTACGTTTCCGCTCTCCGCGCCGGGCCCCGAGGCATTTCTCCTAACTCGCCAGATCGCAGAAGACGACTGGAAGGAAGTCGGGTCCTATCGGTCGATCAATACCCATGTCATCCTCGAATTGGCCCTCGCGTGGAAGGAACTGTGCCTAGAACAGGGGAATACGGTCCAGATGTCGATCATCGTGCGAGAACACGGCCTCGAAGTGGCTCGATATCCCGGCCAGTATCCGGCCGTCCTCACCGTACCGGGACCGGAATTTGAAGCCGGACTGTGGAGAGTGTGATTGTAGCGTGAAGATTCGTGTTGAAATGGAGGCGTCATGATACATCATGGGAGCCCACTCCACATTTTCCGGAGGGCACATGCCCGATCTTAGACGTGACCCGGTCGTGGGTCGCTGGGTGATCATCTCCACCGAACGGAGAGGCCGCCCCCATGACTTTATCAAGCTGCAGCCGGCCCGACCTATTTCGACGGCTCTCTGTCCGTTTTGCCCAGGACAGGAACGCCTGACGCCGAAAGAAATCATGGCTTATCGACCGCAGTCGGACGGACCCAATTCTCCCAACTGGACTGTGCGTGTCGTCCCGAACAAATTTCCCGCATTGCAAGTCGAAGGTGAAATGGGCCGAGAAGGGGTCGGACTTTACGACCGGATGAACGGCGTGGGCGCCCATGAAGTGATCATAGAAACACCCAGCCATGTCGAAGGTCTCGCCGATCTCCCGACGAAAAAGATCGAGGACATGCTGTGGGCGTATCGTGACCGAATGATCGATTTGAGAAAGGATCTCCGATTCCGCTACATCCTCATTTTCAAGAACCACGGCGCGTCCGCCGGTGCCACACTGGAACACAGCCATTCTCAGCTGATCGCGCTTCCGATCATTCCGACCAACGTGCAGGAAGAGCTTGACGGATGTCGCCATCACTATCAGCAGAAAGAGCGTTGCATCTACTGCGACATCATTCGGCAGGACATCTCGGATGGAGATCGGATCATCGCCGAAAATCCCGAGTTCATATGCGTGACTCCGTTCGCGCCGCGGTTCCCCTTTGAGATGTGGATTCTTCCGAAGCGTCATGCCGCATATTTTGAGGAAAGCCAGAAGTCGCAGTTTGAATTTCTGGCGCAGATTCTTTCGGAGTCGCTGCGCCGCATGGATAAAGTGTTGTCCCGTCCTCCGTACAACTTCATTCTGCATAGTTCTCCCCTTCATGAGAAGACCGGCGATTACTACCATTGGCACCTGGAGATCATCCCTAAACTGACGCAGGTGGCCGGTTTCGAATGGGGCACCGGTTTCTACATCAATCCGGTGTCACCTGAAGAAGCCGCGACGTTTCTCCGCGAAACGGTGATGTAAGTGCCGACCCGCTTTCGGCTTGCCGATCCTTCTTTAAGGGACATCCTTCGCCGCATCGAGCTGATCATTCGTCGGGGAGGCGGGAGAGTGTGGCTGACCGGCGGTTGTGTCCGGGATCTCGCGCTCGGCCGACAGCCCCGCGACCTGGACATCGAAGTGGTCGGGCTTCCTCCCGGTCAAATCCACACGCTGCTGGCCGAGCATTTTTCCGTACAATTCGTCGGAAAAGCGTTCGAGGTATTCAAACTGAAGGGTCTGCCGGTCGATCTGTCCATTCCGTCCCGAATGTCCGCTCACGACACCTCCCTCCCCGGCTTGCTGAGACAGGCCGATCCCGGCATGCCGATCGAGGAGGCGCTGGCTCGACGCGACTTCACCATCAACGCCATGGCCTGGGATCCGGACACCATGGACCTTCGCGATCCCTTCAACGGTCGCGGCGACCTCGATGCGCGGATATTGCGCCACACGTCGGCCCGATTCGCCGAAGACCCTCTGCGCGTCCTGCGCGGCATGCAGCTGTCCGCCCGCTTTGAGCTTACGGCCGCGCCCGAAACCGAGGCCCTGTGCCGATCACTGTCCCAAGAAGGTCAGCCCAGCGAGCGCCTGTGGGAAGAATGGAAGAAACTCCTTCTGCAAGGACGCAAGCCGTCGCTCGGGTTGGAATTCTTACGTCACTGCGGCTGGCTTCGATTCTATCCGGAGCTCGAGGCGCTTCAAGGCTGTCCACAAGATCCCGTCTGGCACCCGGAAGGCGACGTTTGGATTCACACACTTCACTGCCTGGACTGGTTCGCTGGGGAGCGAAGCGGTCATGAGGCGGACGACCTTGCCGTCGGGTTGGGCGTACTTTGCCACGATTTCGGGAAACCGGCCACCACCAGGGAGGAATATGGACGCATCATTTCACGGGGACACGAATCGGAAGGGGCAGACCCGACGAGACGTTTCCTTGAGCGACTAACGAACCAGCAGGATCTCATCGATGAGATCGTCCCTCTCGTCTGTTACCACTTGCGTCCTCGTGCTCTTTATGACGCTAAAGCCTCGGACTGCGCAGTTCGTCGATTGGCCAAGCAAGTCCACCGCATCGACCGATTGGTGCGCGTGGCGAGGGCCGACCACGCAGGCCGTCCACCGAAAGAGTTTGACGGATTTCCAGCCGGCCAGTGGCTGCTGACTCGAGCACAGCAGCTGGCCGTCGACCGTCAGGCTCCTCTTCCCATTGTCATGGGCCGCCATCTGATGGAATTGGGAGTCCAGCCAGGTCCCGACATGGGCCGACTTCTAGAGGACTGTTATGAGGCACAACTCGATGGAGCATTTGAAACCTTGGAAGAAGGTCTCACCTACATCAAGAGCCGGCTCTCCGCTCCCTGCTGATCATATCTGTTTTTTGAACGCTCACTCGAAATGCTAATAACCCTTGCCCCTCGGTCACTGAAACGCTTATCATCCGCGCATGCATGTGCAACTCAATCATCCGCCGCGGTCGATCGAGATCAAGGGACCGAAACGAGCCAAAGACCTGCTGCGCCAATTAGACCTACTGACTGAAACGCACTTGGTGATTCGAGGTGACGAGTTGGTAACTGAAGATGAAATGCTGTCCGACAACGATTACATCGAAATTCGCCCGGTCATTTCGGGTGGATAATACCGGCCCGATCTCCACAGCATGAAGTACTTGGAATATCTCTAAATCTACATTCAGAGTCTGCTGCCCAACCGCTCGGATTGATCTTCACGTTTGAATCTCTCGGTGCATTCTTCGAGTGGTATTCGTAACCGACCAAAGAACGTTATGGCAGCAAAGCGCCTCCCGGTTTATCCATGTCCGGTTGTCCAATGAGGCGATTTGGTCGGTGCCCCTGCCATTCCGCTACAGCTTCCTGTAGGAAAAATCATTCGTAGTTCCATGAGAGGAATTTCCTAACTTGCTGATTCTCTGAGTGTCTGCGTTTCATCTCCCCGATAGGGCGAAACGGCACTACCCTTGCTGTACATTTGGGCAAGTGCCAAGTGAGTGGCACAAAATTTATAACTTCTTAATGAGGGGGTTCTTATAATGAAGACCATGTTGATGGCAGTGATGGCAGTGGCAGTCGCAGTGACCTTCAGTGCGCCAGCGTTTGCCGGTGATACGAAGAGCGGCGAGAAGAAGGACAAGGGCGGCCACGTGGTTGTGTATGGCGAGGATAAAGATAAGAAGAGCGGCGGCAGCAAGGCCGACGAGACCTTCGGTGATAAGAAGGAAGAACAAAAGACCAAGAAGTAATTCCTTCGCGTCATCTAAGCTGAGGGCCTTCTACATCGTAGAGGGCCCTC
>DATIGP010000321.1:0-3927 GCA_035454625.1 Nitrospira sp. | reverse complement strand
TATCTGGATGGACGTTCTATTTATAGCGGGATGTCGGACACGATGTTTACCGACGATGTTCACCTAACAGACCTCGGATATCAAGTGTTGGCTAAGCGTATTGCGGCCATACTGCAGCTTGAGATGGCGGATAACGAAGCCTGTGGTGGGTGAATTTAATGTAAAAAGGTTATGTTGGTAATCTGTTTTCCCTTCAGTGTGACAGCCTTCAGGTATCCGAAATCACCATGTGTGGCATTGTCGGTGTTTTAAAATACACAGATTCCGACCTAGGCTGCGTCGTTTCTAGGATGATCGGGACCATCCGCTATCGGGGGCCAGACGATTCAGGAGAATGGCGCGATGCCGGCTGCGGGCTTGCTCTTGGACATGTGCGCCTGTCGATCCTGGATTTGTCCCCGGCCGGTCATCAGCCTATGGAGTCGGCTTCCGGTCGATATGTCATCGTATTCAACGGTGAGATCTACAATCACCTGGAACTACGAGGGCATCTTCCCGATCTGCCGTGGCGAGGCCATTCCGACACGGAGACATTGTTGGCGGCCGTTGAAACCTGGGGTGTGGAAAAAGCGCTTCAGGCCACCGTCGGGATGTTTGCGTTGGCTCTATGGGATCGCGTTGAGCGGCGGCTGACATTGGCTCGTGACCGGATCGGAGAGAAGCCCCTCTATTACGGGTGGTCCAACGGGACATTCCTCTTTGCCTCGGAATTGAAGGCCTTGGAAGCGTACCCGGGCTGGCGCAGTGAAATCGATCGTGGCGCGTTGGCCTTGTTCATGCGCTATGCGTATGTGCCGCTACCGTACTCGATCTACACCGGGATTCGAAAGCTCCTACCTGGAACGTATGTGACGATTCCTTCTCAATGCCCGGTCCGCTATTATCCGGAACCCAAAGCCTATTGGTCTGCAGCCGCGGTTGCCGTCCAGGCACCCCGATGGGATTGGACCGACAGCATGGCTGCGGATGAGCTGAACCGGTTGTTGAGCGGCGCAGTCGAGACGCAAATGGTCGCCGATGTGCCTCTGGGGGCGCTTCTATCGGGCGGAGTGGACTCTTCAATGGTGGTGGCGCTCATGCAGGCGCACTCATCTCGGCCGGTCAAAACCTTTTCGATAGGCTTCCGTGAAGACGACTACAATGAGGCGCCTGGAGCGAAGGCCGTCGCCGGGCACCTGGGAACCGACCACACCGAACTCTATGTGAGCCCGGACGACGCATTGGCGGTGATTCCGTTCCTGCCGTCGATGTATGACGAACCATTCGGCGATTCATCCGCCATTCCGACTCATCTGGTCGCGCGATTGGCCAAGCAGCAGGTGACGGTTGCGCTGTCCGGGGACGGGGGTGATGAGTTATTCGGGGGCTACAATCGGTATTCCTGGGGAAGATCGATCTGGCATCGAATCGAACGGGTTCCAGCATCGCTGAGGGTAATCGCGGCACGTGCGCTGACGGTGCTGTCGCCCCGGCAATGGGATCGGATCGGTAAGATGTTGAGAACGGGACTGCCGGCTTCTCTCCATGTGTCGACTTTCGGGGAGAAGGTTCATAAACTTGCCTCCGTCCTGGATTCGGATAGTCAGTCGGAATTGTATCGGCGGCTCGTATCGCTGCAACGAGAGACCGTTTCCTTGGTCATCGGCGCTCACGAAAAACCGATTTGGGCAGACGCGCAAGTGCCGCACCTGAGACAGCAAGATTTTAGTGAACATATGATGTTCCACGATTTGGTGGGATATTTAACGGACGACATCTTGACCAAGGTCGATCGGGCCGCCATGGCCATCAGCTTGGAAACACGGATGCCCTTACTGGATCATCGTGTTGTGGAGTTTGCCTGGAGTCTTCCTCTTTCGATGAAGATCAGGGCAGACAGTCAGGGGAAATGGCTGCTTCGGCAAGTTCTCTATCGCTATGTCCCTAAACATCTGATTGAACGACCAAAGATGGGATTCGGCATCCCGCTGGACTCTTGGCTGAGAGGCAGCTTGAGGGACTGGGCCGAAGGGTTATTGGACGAGTCACGGCTTAGGCATGAGGGCTATTTCGATCCGGTTCCGATCCGAGCGAAATGGCAGGAGCATCTTTCGGGTCGGCGCAATTGGCAGTATTGGCTCTGGAACGTATTAATGTTTCAAGTGTGGTTGAACGCGCATGGGGGATCGACCTCGCCTACTGTATCTCATCACTGAGGACTGGTATTTCTGGTCTCACCGCGTCGATCTGGCTCGGGCCGCACGGGATGCGGGCTACGCTGTGATCGTGGCGACTCGTGTGAGCGACTACGGAGACCGAATCCGTAAAGAAGGGTTTCAACTTGAGCCGCTGGAGATGGTCCGTCGGAGCCGCAATCCGTTCCGCGAGGTGATCGCCGTCGCCGAACTCGTACGGTTGTATCGACGTGTCAGGCCGGATGTGGTTCACCATGTTGCCATGAAACCGATTCTGTATGGATCGTTGGCCGCGTGGATCAGCCGAGTCCCGGCGGTCATCAACGCGTTCGCCGGTCTCGGGTATGTCTTCATGGAAGAACGGAACCGGCTGTTACGCTGGTGTGTGAAGACGTCGTTGAGAGCCGTCCTCAGTTTGGGTCATTCCGCCGTTCTGGTCCAAAATCATGATGATCAGGATCGGCTCGTCGGAGAAGGAGTGGTTCCTGTCTCTCAAACGAGAATTATCGCGGGGTCGGGTATCGATGTCGATGCGTATTCCTTAAAGCCGCAGCCGTCCGGTCTTCCGGTCGTCATGCTGCCGGCACGCATGCTTTGGGATAAAGGAGTCGGGGAATTTGTCGAGGCCGCCGGACGGTTGAAGAGAAAAGGCATCCGGGCACGCTTCGTCCTCGTCGGCCGACGGGATGAACACAACCCTGCGGCTATTCCGGAAATCCGCCTGACGGAGTGGATGAAGGAAGAAGTGGTCGAGTGGTGGGGACACCGGGAGGATATGCCGGCTGTCTATACAGCGGCCACGCTCGTCGTACTGCCGTCGTATCGGGAGGGTCTTCCTAAAGTGTTATTGGAAGCGGCTGCTTGCGGAAAGGCCATCGTAACCACGGATGTTCCCGGCTGTCGAGAGATTGTACAGGATCGGTTCAATGGGCTGCTGGTTTCTCCACGAGATGCAGAGGCGCTGGCGGCGGCCATTGAAGAACTGTTGTCCGACCGCGAGGCGCGGGAGATGATGGGAGCACGAAGCCGGGCACGTGTCGTGGCGGAATGGTCGGGCCCACGGATCGTCGAACAGGTGCTTGGCCTCTACCGCGATCTGGCGAAGGCGTCCGCCGTTGATCGGTCCCATGGCTACGCATGACCGACCTGTTGGTGACAGGGGCGGGGGGATTTCTGGGATCGTCGCTTGTCGACCGCCTCTGCCGATCGGGTCATTCCGTGCGGGCTGTCTTTCACACTTCGACGCATTTCTTCCCGCACTTGCGGAACGTCGAGACCGTAACCGCCGACATCCGTGATGCCGGTACAGTGAAGGACATCGCGAGCGGTTGTAGCGCCATCGTGCATCTGGCCGCGAAGGTCCATGCGATCGACGAACCCGGAACAGAGAAAGACTATGAAGATGTCAATGTCGAAGGGACGAGGCACCTCCTGGATGCAGCCGTGAGGTCAGGAGTGAAGCGCATCGTGTTTGCCAGCTCGGTCAAAGTCTTCGGCGAGGCGACGAGCGGATGTGTCGACGAAATCCAGGCCCCCGATCCCCAAACCGCCTACGGTCGGTCGAAATGGCGTGCGGAACGACTTGTATCTGAGTACGCGGAGCGACATGGTCTCACCGCCGTCTCGCTCCGTCTTCCGATGGTCTATGGCACGACGAAGAAAGGCAATCTCTACCGCATGACCGAAGCGATCGACCGCGGACGGTTCCCCGCCTTGCCTCGTCTTTCGTCGGTGCGGAGCCTGCTACACGTGG
>DATIGP010000320.1:0-3201 GCA_035454625.1 Nitrospira sp. | reverse complement strand
AAAGTGCGGAGTCAGATGCGGCCACGCCACCTTCCCAGTCAATGGCTCAAACATGATCGGGTGCCGCTTACCAGGGTGGGAGGACGTGAATTTGGGGTTTTCAACGGTGCTTTCTTTCTCACTCATAGCACGACCGCCGTCCCAGACCCAGTCCAATACCGTGGCGTCGTAAGAAAGAATTTGACCCTTCTCATCATCCTTGTGGCCCGGCTTGCCCTGGGGCGGCAACTGCATTGCCACCCAATCTTTGATCGTGATCGTGGCCGGGTTCCCCTTCCAGTTGCTCTTGCCTTTCTCGATGATCTTGAATTGCGTCCCGAACCAATCAACAGTCCGTCCGACCAACTTGTCGGAAGAGATCGGCTCCTTGATACGACCTTTCCGATCGGGCAACTCACGAAGGTCGGGCATCACGTCGTTCCGTAGATCTCCCTGCTGAAGTGTGTTGTATACACGCCAGTATCCCCACATGCCGGAAACATAATGATGCGCCACGTGACAGTGGAACAGGAAATCACCGGCCAGCTGCTGGCAGAGCCCCGAGCCGCACTCCGTTTCCAAGTCCAAAGCCTCTGACGGACCAATGACTTCCACATCGACGCGATCGGTCTTGTGACGGATGACAGGGTACTTGACCGGTCCGTTCACTGCCGAAGCCCACAGATTCATATCGTCGATCGCCCTGGGACTCCGCGGCCATCGAATCGACCCACCATGAGGATGATGGCTATGGAAAACTTCGGATCCTCCATGGACAAGACGGAACTTCGCTGGGTCTCCAATATAGGATCGGGGGATCGTCGGTGAGGCATCGCCGAAGGTATAAGAGCTATAGCCCATCGACTCGTCCTCGAACCCAAAGTATTCATGCTGTAGATGCATGTTATTGATGCCGAACGGCTCACTTCGATAATTAATGGCACGACCACCAGGACGATACGTATCCGTCAAGGGATCGCGCTGCGGGAGAAAATCACCCTTCTTATTCAGGGGACGGAACGCTTCATCACCGACTTCATGGTAATACAGCACATACTCTCGAAAATCCGGACCCGTCCCATTCTTAATCATGACCTGCCAGCCGCTGGTGGCCGGAGTCGGGTCACCGGTGCCAAGAGGTTCCCAATATGTCGAGCCGCGCGGCTCCACAACAAAGGACCCGAACATTCCCATAACAGTCAGCTCACGGTCGTTACTATAGGTATGGAATTGGCGAACTCCCTCTTGCGTGTTGGGATGGATATACCATTCCAATTCCACGGACTTGTCCTTGGTGGCGATTGCATCAGAATTCGTCGTCGTAGCGGCGGCACCGGTAGCGCTTACTACCATCGCAGAACCGTGGATGTGCAGGCTGACATCCTCCCCGCCCTCCAACTTATTGCTGAGTTTGACCTTGAGACAATCCCCTTGGTTCGCTCGAATCGTCAGCGGTTGAATCCACTGCGCTTGCACGCCAGGAATCACGGCTCCTGGATCGAAACCGTCCTTCTCGCGCGCTTCCCTGTTCTTGGTTTCCTCGGCCCTCACCTTGTCGATATCTTCATCCAAGACATACATGTAGCCGGGATAGAAATCGAGCCACTGATTGAGCGTGATCTCGACATTGATCGCGGAAACATTGTACTGCTTGACCGGGGCCGTCGCCGGGCACTTCCCCCCTCCAGTCATGGCCACCGGTTCGGTCCGTGGATCGGACATGAGCAACATGTCCTGACCTCCGGCTCCGTATTGGTGCATCATGGATGAAGTGTTATACATACCGGTGTTTACTGCCTGCACCTGCGGATCTTTAGACATGTGTTCCATCACGCGCTGGTGCTGCTGCTCGACCATTGCGGATCGTTCAGCTCTTCCTTCCATGGCGTCCTCGACGATCGTCTGCCCCTTGAGCTTTTCCGCCCAAGCCGGCAACTGATGGTTCATCGCGAGGTGGGAGGGGCTCTCCGCTGACACCAGCGCGGGCATTGCCAACAATGCAATGCCGGCGAGGCCGCGCAGAAATCTGGTTGATGGGGGATGGAAATGGAGCATGGACCGACCTCCTTGCTAAGTAGAAGAGTGAGTAGGACGGTTAACCCTCCGTCCTACTCCTCCGTCCTATTTGGAATAATGGGAAGACAAGAATTCAATCACATACAAGAGAGTTCCAGGATAAATAACATGGCTGTCTTCAAATACAAAGAATACCGGTTGCAAGATACTGAACTTCATCTTGGGAGTCAAGGTTGTAGCGAGCAAAGCATTCACCTTTTATCGCTATCGACCAAGAGGTGACTTCCGGTTGGCTGTGCTCTGTAAATCCATCTCAAGCATCATTCCACTCTCCGGTTTTTGGGAATCAATCCGGACCGGAATCCGATCGGCCATCAATTTGATGATAGGTAGAGCCACGATGATGGGTGCCTTCTCAACAGAATTAGAGTACACCGAGATACGGATGGTTTTCGGCCGTTCGTTGGGAATAACTTCCGGAACGATGTTCTTTGCCATGAACCCCACTAACATACCGCTACCATCGGAGAGTTTATGCACTTCGTAGTCATTCGCAGCAGAAGGTGTTCGCTGCAGTATGAGATCTGGACTTTGTGTAATCAGCGCCAATCCGAGACCACTCGGCGCGATGAAACCGTAACTGCCCATCGGGGCTTCCGAAAAACGCTCTGTGCCCATCTGAAGTGGATTCACCCCGTTCTTAACTCTCATGAGACGTCGCAACTCGGCTTCACTGCCTGCGGTTTCAATCGCCACAGTCGCGGGCGCAGCCTTTTCGATAGGAAGCGTTTCTACTTTTGTACCTGAAGCGGCTGCGATCATGGGCGGAATGAGACTCACCCCTGCAACAATAATTCGAAAGAGCGCCGGGAGACGGCCTTTCAGGCTGCTGCGAGCGATGTATGAGATGTATGAATTGATGTGGATATTGGACATAGGCGATATGAAGCACAGTCCGCGGTTCAGACTAAAAGTTTAGAAAAGACGGCTGACAAAAGCAACCTGCTGTATGCCGTTTCACTTCATGAGGCACTCCTCTTCCATCCTTTGAAGACCAGAAATCGGGGACTCGATTTTTTGGCTCTTCCGAGAATCGTGTGGGCGACTCATTCGCCTTGTGCTATGCTCGCCGATTTCGCGCAGCGAAAGCCCGTCAAGTAACTCTTGCGATCAGGAGACCCGGCATTGCGACCGGCCGACCGTGCA
>DATIGP010000319.1:0-9654 GCA_035454625.1 Nitrospira sp. | reverse complement strand
TGTCGTTTAAAGCGCTTACGGATCAACCGTAACACGGGCATCGTGGCTTCGGCCCATTCGATTTTCAATCTGCCTTGGTCCGCCAGTTTGATATCTCTGACATCGTAATCCACGAAAGTCCTCCTTCTCAAAAAAAAAGGCCCAGGTCAAGGTTGAGGTTAAGCTGGAAACTCAACCTCACTCCCTATGCCTGAGCCTCAGTTATGAAATCTTAACCTTGGCTTCAGCCTGTGGTCGTTACAGTCCGGCGTCTTTGCGCAGGGATTTCATCTTATCGGTTTTTTCCCAGGTGAATTCTGGTTCGTTGCGACCGAAATGGCCGTAGGCCGCCGTCTTGCGGAAAATCGGCCGCCGAAGCTTGAGATGATCGATGATGCCTCGGGGGGTCATGGGGAAATGCTTGCGCACGAGTTTGTCGAGAATATCGACCGACACTTTTTCCGTTCCCTTGGTATCGACGAGTACCGACACCGGATCGGCGACTCCAATCGCGTAAGCCAGCTGCACTTCGCACTTGTCGGCTAGGCCGGCGGCTACGAGATTTTTGGCAATGTAACGGGCCATATAGGAGGCGGAGCGGTCCACCTTTGTGGGATCTTTGCCCGAGAACGCACCGCCGCCGTGGCTGCCGTGGCCACCATAGGTGTCGACGATGATCTTTCGGCCGGTGAGGCCTGTGTCGCCCATTGGACCACCGACCACGAAACGACCGGTCGGGTTGATGTGATGCTTGACACCGGTCGGGTCATAGAGACCTTTAGGCATCACGGGCCTGATGACCTTGTCCATGATGTCACGCTCAATCTGCTTGGAGGTGACATCGGGACTGTGTTGTGTGGAGACGACGATCGTATCGATCCGCACGGGTTTGCCGTTCTTGTACTCGACCGTCACTTGGGATTTGCCGTCAGGCCGCACCCACTTCAGAATATTCTTCTTGCGCACCTCGGCCAGGCGCTTGGTCAGCCGGTGTGCCAAGACGATCGGCATCGGCATGAGCTCATCCGTTTCATTCGTGGCGTAGCCAAACATCAAACCCTGGTCTCCGGCTCCTCCGGAATCGACGCCCATCGCGATATCGCTGGATTGCTGATGAATGGCGGTGAGTACGGAGCAGGTATGAAAGTCGAACCCCCACGACGCATCGCAGTAGCCGACATCCTTGATGACGTCGCGGATGATATCCGGGATTTCCACGTAGGCTTTGGTGGAGATTTCCCCCGCTACAAACGCCATGCCGGTAGTTAGGATCGTTTCGCAGGCGACGCGGGAATGCTTATCCTGAGCGATGATGGCGTCCAAGATGCCGTCTGAAATCTGGTCGGCGATCTTATCCGGGTGACCCTCAGTGACAGACTCTGAAGTAAACAAAAAATTATCTCGCATGTGACCCTCGGGGTTCAGGTTATGAAATACCGGCGTTGCTTTATCGGCTGATTGTGATTGTGACGAGTGGTACAGAGTGACAGACCACGCACAAACCTCGGCAATTCTAGAGAGATCAGTCGGCTTTGTCCATCACTTCGATCGTAGGGGAAGAAATTTGCCACGTGCCGTTTGCTTGACTCAGGTTTTTGCGGACTTGTAACATACCACCGTGGCGAGGGATTCTCCCGGTAACATCGCTCGCTTGTACCAGCCGTCTCATGTCGACGGCAGACTAAGGAAGTGATCATGCGCCTAGCGGTATGAAACTTCATCGAGCGGCGTTGGGTTTCACCCTCATGGCGGTCGCTGTGTTTTGCACGGCACCGTTCTGCCAGGCGGAATCACCGCAGTTAAAGAAGCGGCCAGGTGTGGTTCAAGTCGGTGACGAAGCGCCGAACTTCATGCTGCACGACCTTGCCGGCAATGCCAGGAGTTTATCTCAATTCAGGGGAAAGGTCGTCCTCCTAAATTTCTGGGCAACCTGGTGCGGACCGTGCCGCGTCGAGATGCCGGCAATGGAACAGCTGTATAGGACATTGCCGCGAAGAGAGTTCGAAATTCTGGCCGTGTCTACGGATCCGCAGGGCGCGGCGGTCACCCGCCCGTTCCAGCGAGAAATGGGGTTCACATTCCCTATTCTCCATGACACGGAATACCGCGTGGGTCTCGCGTACGGGGCACGTACGATTCCGATCACATTTATGGTCGATCGCCGAGGGATCGTGCGACAAAAGATTTTCGGTGCTCGTGAATGGAGTTCACCGGAGGCCCGTGACTTGATTGATGAATTGATGAAGTCGTAGCCATGACACAAACCATCCCCCAGATTTCGCTCATTGCCGCCTTTTCGGCGGGGCTCCTTTCGTTCGTGTCCCCATGCGTGCTGCCGTTGGTTCCCAGCTATATTTCCTACATTACCGGCTTGTCAGTCGAGCAATTGACGGACGCATCCGAACGGATGAAGTTCAAGAAGGCCATCGTTTTGAACTCGGCATTGTTTATATGCGGATTTTCAACGGTCTTCATCGCGTTCGGCGCCTCGGCCAGTTTTCTCGGCCAGCTTCTGATCACCCATCAGGACGTCATTCGCCGCATTGGTGGTGTGCTGATCATCGTGTTCGGACTGTATCTGCTCGGAATTCTCAATCTCAAGTTCCTGAAAATGGAGCATCGGTATCAGTTCCGCAGTAGGCCGGTCGGGTACCTGGGTTCGTTTTTGATCGGTGTCGCTTTCGCCGCCGGTTGGACTCCCTGCGTCGGGCCGGTGTTGGGGTCGATTCTTCTCTACGCCAGTACGACCGACTCTCTACTTAACGGAGTCGTGTTGCTCGCGTTTTATTCACTCGGGTTGGGCTTGCCGCTGTTTCTCACGGCGCTGGGCGTCGATCGGTTCTTGGCCTATTTCAAGGAAGTGCGGGCCTATCTGTGGGGCGTTTCAACCGTAAGCGGCGTCATGCTGGTTCTCGTCGGCGTGATGATCTACGCCAATTCACTTACCATGGTCACAAGCTTCTTGGAGCGATACGGAATCGGTTGGTATGTAGGCCAGTAGGCGCAGCACTCCTACGCGTAAACTTTTCAGCAGCCGGTCACCTTCAGCCACACGAGATTGCCCTGAAGCCATGTTCCGGTTTGAGGGACTCTTTCGTCGATGGTTACGTGCTGAAAGCGGCCGTGAAGTCAACACCAAGCGCCAAGACGGCAGGCTGTAAAACCTTGCCCCAATGAGGTGCCGACGGAAGAGCCGAATGAGTCGAGCGACGGAGGAACGCCGAGCGTTCCGATTGCCGGAGATGAGGATGGATTAACGGCAGGCCGGCTGCTTCGGACCATTCCCGGGCCGGCGTCGGAAAGAGGAACCGCTTCTGATTTGTGCGCAAGAAGCGTATTGGGTCGAGCTCCTCCGATTTTCTCCAGCAAGTTCTTTCCCGCCCCCGAGGCGCTACTGTCCGGGTATTTTTCCGCCAATACGACAAGATTCTCCCTGGCCCAGTCGTCGGCTCCCATTTCATGGTAAGCCTTAGCCTGAAAATATAAGGCTTCTGCGGCGATGGGCTTATCAGGATAATCCTTTAAGATTTGCTGGAACCGATGGGTGGCAGCGAGGTACGAGCTTCGCCGGTAATAGAATTTTCCCACGAAGAGATGCATTTGAGCGATCCAATCATGGCATTCCTCAAGCTTTTGCTGAGCCTGACCATCGTAGCGGCTGCCGGGGAACTCTTTTTTCATCTGTTCGAATGCGGCGATGGCTTTTTGCATCGGCTCGGGGTCGCGATCGATGGTCTTCGCCATCATGACATGAATTTCACCGATCCTGAATGCTGCGTATGGTGCCAGAACGTGATTGCGATGGAGCTCTAAGAAGTGTTTGTACTCGACTAAGGCCTCCGCATATTCCTCTTTCTCAAAATATGCCTCCCCCCGCTTCATGATGACGTTGGGATGGTAGTGATTCTCGAGCGTATCCCCGAGAAAAATTTGCTCGTCCGTGCCGCTGAAGACTTTCTTGATCCCGCTTCGCACGTCGCCGGGCGAAATATCGGCAGCACAGGAGACCATGAACAGAGAGCCAACGCCGAGCCAAACTGCCAGACCTAGGCTTGACGACCGTGACACGGGACTGGAACGGATTGGGATGGGTTGACGACGCATGAGCCATACAAATAGCAAGGATATGGGGAAAAAGCAATGATACCGACGGTTTGCCGGCACGTTGGTTGACCTCCCAACTCATGCTCCCTATAATCCCGGCCGGGACGAAAATATGAGCAATTCTGCTCGTCTAGATCGTGGTGGGGCATGATTCGAGGAAGAATCATTGGAACGGGTAGCGCTCTTCCTTCTCGGATTGTGCCTAACGATGAGATAGCCGCTACATTCCACCTATCCTCTGCGAGAGTCCAACGGCTGACCGGTATTCGAACCCGTCATTGGGCCGAAGATCGCGAGGCCTCCTCCGATATAGCCATCGCGGCAGGGCGTCGGGCACTCGATGCCGCAGGCTGTACGGCTTCTTCTATCGATGCCATCATTCTTTCGACGACCTCTCCCGACATGGCTTTTCCTTCAACCGCCTGTTCAGTCCAACGAGGATTGGGCTGTAGACAGGTGGGAGCATTCGATGTGTCCGCTTCCTGTTCGGGATTTCTCTATGGGCTCTCCATGGCACAAGTCATGGTCCAGACCGGCCAGATACGAACCTGTCTTATTGTCGCATCGGAGGTCAAGTCTCGATCGCTCGACCTTCAGGATGCAACGACGGCGCTGTTGTTCGGCGACGGAGCCGGTGCCGTCATACTGCGGGGAGAAGAGGATCGAGGCCCCGAGTGGCGGGGGGTACTGGGGATCAGGTTGTATGCCGATGGCGCGCACCATGGACTCATTCGAGTTTCTGGCGGGGGGTCCCGGACGCCCTTGTCCGTCGATGGCTTACGCAAGCGAGAGCATACCCTTCGCATGCATGGGGCACCCATCTTTCGGATGGCCGTTCGCCGGATTGAACAAGCCGTGCTGGATGTCCTGAAAGAGTTCGGCGCCTGTCCGGCAGATCTCAGACAGGTCGTTCTCCACCAAGCGAATGGGCGAATCTTGTCTCACGTTGCCGACCGTCTGGGTATCGATCAGGGTCGATTGGCATCGGTGATCGAACGCTACGGCAATACGTCGTCAGCTTCTCTTCCAATCGCGCTCGATCACGCGGTTCGCGATGGGAAACTGTCGCCGGGTGACCTCGTGTTGCTCGGTAGTTTCGGAGGAGGACTGACCTGGGCCACGGGACTCGTACGATGGTAAGACCTGGTGGTCTCGGTCTCTCTTCCCTCGACTGCCGCATGTGAATCAGGAGTGAGGGTATGATTTTCGGTTTGCTTCCCAAAGAAGAAGCGTTCTTTGAGATGTTTAAACAAGCGGCCCACAACGTCATTGAGGGTAGCCGCCTGCTCAAAGAGCTGATGGAGGACTACACGAACGTCCAGCAGAAAATCGGGCGAATCAAGGAAGCGGAACATATAGGAGACGGCATCACGCACGACATCGCCTTGCGGCTCAACCGGACGTTCCTGACGCCTCTTGACCGTGAAGATATCCATGATTTGGCCAGTGCATTGGATGATATTCTGGACGCGGTGGAGGCGGTGGCGGACCGATTCGCCATCTACAAGATCACGCAGCCTACCGAGAGCGCGGTTCGGTTGGCCGATATTCTCTATCGCGCTTCCGTCGCGGTCGGTCGAGGGGTCGATCATCTCGCCATGTCTCATGAGGAAGTGAAGGAATACGGTGTGCAGGTGAATAGCCTGGAGAACGAGGCCGATCGCGTGTCGCGCGATGCCATTTCAGAGTTGTTCGAGAAGGAGACGAATCCGATCGCCGTTATCAAATGGAAAGAGATTTACGAAACCTTCGAAGAAGGGACCGACCGGTGTGAGGATGTCGCCAACGTGATCGAACGCATTGTGCTCACGCAGACCTAGTCACTCATGCAATGGAACGCCCGCCATAAACCGGTGTGACGTCAAGCTTTCCCCCGTGAATACTCGGCAGATCAGCGAATAGTTTTTTTTGAGTCGGGACATGACCGAACTCAGCGGCATCCTTCTGGTGACGGTGATATTGGCGCTCCTGTTTGATTTTTCGAACGGGTGGCATGATTGCGCGAATGCCGTGGCGACGGTCGTCTCCACCCGGGTGTTAAGCCCCATGGCCGCGGTGCTCTTGGCGGGGGCGTTGAATGTCGCAGGGGCATTTTTTTCGACGGCCGTGGCGAAAATGATCGGAGGAGGCATCGTCTTTCCCGACGCGATCACGAATACGGTGGTTGCGGGAGCGATGGGTGGCGCGATTCTCTGGAACTTTCTTACGCTGACGCTGGGACTGCCGACCAGCTCCTCTCACGCGCTCATCGGCGGACTCGTCGGCTCGGCGGTAGCGCACGGCGGCTGGGCGGTGGTTCAGTTCAGCGGTCTGCGGAAGGTTCTTGAAGCCATGATTCTCTCCCCCCTCCTGGGGTTCGCGATAGGATTTCTTTTGATGGTGTTGGTCAGCTGGGTATTTTTTCGCGTTCATCGGGGGGTGGCGACTAAGGTATTCAGCCGACTCCAAATCGTCTCGGCCAGCTTCATGGCATTCAGCCATGGGGCAAACGACGCGCAGAAGGTGATGGGCGTCATTACACTCGCCCTCGTGGCGTCCGGTCGGTTGACGTCACCCGAAGTGCCGACGTGGGTGATCGTGGCCTGTGCGCTGGCCATGGGGCTCGGGACGACCGTCGGTGGATGGCGGATCATCCGGACTCTCGGGATCAAGATGGTGAAACTTGAGCCGGTTCACGGGTTCGCGGCTGAAACGGCAGCGGCTTCAGTGTTGCTGTTCACCGCGCATTTCGGACTTCCGGTCAGTACCACCCATACCATCACTTCTTCAATCTTAGGCGTTGGATCCACCAAACGTCTGTCCGCGGTTCGATGGGGAGTGACAAGCAAAATCTTCTCGGCTTGGGTCTTTACATTGCCCGGAGCCGCGCTGCTGGGAGCGGGTGCCTACGCTTTGCTGGCTTCGTTCACCTGAGGGAGATTGCGGACGGTGCGGCTGAGCGGAAGACGAACCACGAACCGGCTTCCTTGAGGATGATTCGCTTCGACCCATACCTGTCCTCCATGTCCTTCAATAATATGCTTCACGATCGCCAGTCCGAGTCCCGTCCCTCCCAACTCCCGTGACCGGGCTTTGTCGACGCGGTAAAACCGTTCAAAGACCCGAGGCCGGTCCGCCTCGGGGATGCCTATTCCGGTATCGGCGACGCTGAGCTCGATGGCTCTTGCCGATGACTCGGCATTCCCGACAGACGGAGCATGCTTTGCGGCGACGGTGATGGTCCCGCCCGAGGGCGTGTATTTGACGGCGTTATCGAGGAGATTGGTCAAGACTTGCACGAGCCGGTCTTCATCACCCGCCACCGGAGGGAGCGAAGGATCGACTACCGTAACAAGCCGGTGGCGATTTTTATCCGCAATCGGTTTGATCATGGACAATGTCCGCTCGATGACGGAACGGAGTTCCAGCGGTTCTTCCTTCAGCAAGACACCGCCCGATTCGATTTTCGACAGCTCGAGCAAATCCTCGATGATGAGATTCAGCCGATCGCTTTGTTTGAGGATGATACTCAAAAATTTCGTAGAGGCGACGGGATCGTCCTTGGCGCCGTCAAGCAGCGCTTCGACGTATCCCTTGATCGAGGTGAGAGGAGTTCGAAGTTCGTGAGAGACGTTCGCCACGAAATCTTTCCGTATTTTTTCCAGGCGTCGCAGTTCGGTAATATCGTGGAGTACCAATACCACGCTCGCCTCGTTTTCCCGTTCACCACCCGCGGGGGAGGCTTCAATCTGCAGGCATCGCCCGCTCAGCGGCAGCACGATTTCATGCTGGTGATGGGTGCGCGATCGTAGAATGGCCGTCACCAGGTCGTTGAGCTGCTGATGACGAAACAGTTCGGCGCATGGCCGTCCCCGGGCTTCCACTCGGGAGATACCGAACATGCGCTCCAAGGCGGGGTTGATCTGCAATACGTGACCGCGAGAGTCCAAAACCATCACGCCTTCGACCATCGAAGTCAGTACGGCAAGCAACTGAGCGCGGTCTTCCGAGAGTTCATCAATCTTGGCGTGAAGCTGATCCGCCATGTTATTCAATGTCGAAGCCAGGAGGCCGACTTCGTCTTGTGCGGTCGTTCTGACATGAAATGCCTGGTTGCCGGAATTCAATCGGCGTGCCGCCGACGCGATGTCCGAAAGGGGTTTGGTAACGCTGTGAGCCAGCCAGAGGCTCAGCGTCAGGGCGACGAGGAAGGCAACTCCCAGGGCGAGAAAGAGACGTTGCTGTAGTTCCGAGCGTTCATGGTCTAGCACGATCATCGGAAGGCCCACTCGCACGACAAGTGGCGGTATATCCGAAGATGGCTGCATAAGAATGGCGCGATACATCGTCCGTTCCCCAGTCGTGTGACTGGTACGGATGTCCTGTCCATGTCCAGTGGAAAGAGCCTGCTGGATTTCGGGCCGAAACTTGTGGTTCTCCACAGCTGACACCTCGGCATCCCGCACGGCGCTATCCGCAAGCACGGTTCCGTCCGAGGCGACGAGCGTCACACGCGCAGAGGCTCGGCTACCTAGGTCGCGCGCCGTAGCTTGCAAGGAGAAAGGGGATGGAGGTGAAGAAGATGAGTGAAACAGGGGCTGAAAGCCGTATTCAACAAGCTTGCTTTTTGCCTCAAGCACGTCAGCGAGTTGGACAAGGTATCGTTGTTCAAGGGATTGAACCACCATCATGCCGGCGATCAGCAGCCCACAGGCGACCGCCACGAGCGTCCCGAGCGCCACTTTCCATCGAATCGACCATGTCATTCTGACACGTCGAGGTCTTTAAGTTTATATCCCAATGATTTCACGGACACGACGGCCTCTTCGAGAAGCGGCAGCTTTTGTTTCAACCGGCGGACATGCACGTCGACCGTTCTGGTTGTTCCGTAATAATCATAGCCCCACACGGCATTGAGCAAAACTTCCCGCGTCAACACGCGGCCGCGATGTCGAAGAAGGTGTTCAAGGAGGCCGAATTCCTTCGCCGTCAAGGCCACCTCTTGTGTTCCGAGGCAGACCTCATGCTTGGCGAGATTCATCGTGAGCGTGCCATAACGGTACAGGCCAGGCCCGGTGGTCGGTACACGTTCGACTCGACGCAGCAGGGCTTTGACACGGGCGACCAACGCCTTGGGACTGAACGGCTTGGTCACATAATCGTCGGCTCCCAACTCCAGACCGACAATCGTGTCCGATTCCTCCGCCTTGGCCGTCAGCATCAGGATCGGAAGCATGGCGGTATCGGGAACGGAACGGAGGCGTTTGCAAATTTCAAGTCCATCCAGTTCAGGCAACATGAGATCAAGGACGACCAGATCAGGTTTCTCATCTTTGACCTTCTTCAAGGCTTCGTGCCCGCTCATCGCGGTGATCGGTCGAAACCCCTCTTTCTCCAAATAGTGCTTGACGAGCTGCAGAATATCCTGCTCGTCTTCAACGATGAGAATTTTCTTGTTGGTGGTAAGCCCCATATGGATATCGAGCGTACGGTGGAAGAGAAAGAGAGTCAAGAGAAGGGGTGGCTAGGCATTAGGGGCGCCGCTTAGTGAGGGCTGATTACTTATAGGCGACGGCTGCGCTCGACGGGCCA
>DATIGP010000318.1:0-3025 GCA_035454625.1 Nitrospira sp. | reverse complement strand
GCTTCGATCATCTCAGCGGAGGGTTCGGGAGCCAGATCGCCCGTTTTGAACCCTTCGGGCACATCTTGGGCTCCGACGAGCGGAATACCGAGGTGCCCCCAGGCCAGAATCATTCCGAAGGCGGTTGCAGCCACCACTCCTGCCTTCCGATTTGAACTGTGTCTCATGTTTATCCTCTTCTCAAATGATCCCAGGTTAGCGATGAATCCGTTAGACGATTAGTCCCACGTACGGGGGTAATATCCCGTGTGCCAGTATTCGAACAAGATCACCTTCCAGATTTCATCGACCGTCAGATGCTGCTCCCAAGGCGGCATGACCGAGGCCCAGGGGAACCCTTCGTTCGGCAACCCGATTCCACCTTTAGAGACGCGCCAGAAAATGAATGTTTCTTGTAGTTGGGCGATCGTGCCCGGATCGGTGAAGTTTGCCGGGATGGGATTGAACGCAAACGCATGCAATCCGCGGCCATTCAAGTTGTCGCCGTGGCAGAAATGGCAGTTCTGGAAGAAAATTTCTCCGCCCTCACGGACATACTTCAGATAGCCCTGACTCTTTTCGTCCCAGGGATTGGCGTTCGGTTTCATCAACCGGCCCATGCCCTGCTCTACGATGTTGGCATTCGTGTATTCCTGATCGTACTTGCCTTCGGGATTCACGCGATACGGATTCTGCGAGGTCTGCAGCACATAGGTCTTGCCGTGCACCTTGGTGCTGGCCGGCGGTGCCGGATGCACCGTCCGCAACTCGATGGGTTCCTCCGATTTTGGCTTCATCGCATTGTACGAGAATCCGCCGATGACGATTGGCAGCAGAATGAGATACGCATAGCGCAGGAGCTTGTTCCCCCCGCTCTGCGCATCGAGCACGTTGAGGATCGGCTGCTTAAACTTCTTCCAGTCTTCCTCGTTGGACGAGACCCACATGAACACGGCAACGAGCGAGACCGTTCCGTACATGGCGCGGACACTGAACGGAATGGGTGGATAGACGCGGTACTTGAGGTACAGCAGAATGAACGCCCAGAAACCGATGCCCTGCCAGAAACGCGGAATCGCCATGCCCATGGAACTCAGCATATAGCTCAAGCCGGCAAAGCCGGCGACGAAGATCGCCAACTCCGTGAGCATCTGCATCGGCATGTAGCCTTCGACCAAGCGGACGGTGTTTGCCGGAACGACATCGAAGATCATCCCGATGAGCAGGAGGAGTCCGACGACTCCTAACAAGGCGCCCACTGACATCAATGCTTTCATGGGTATACTCCCTTATGTCTACAGATAGACGTCCAAGATTACGAAATCTTCGGAGGCGGCGCACCCGCCTTCACCTGTGACAAATAGTCGACAATTTTCTTGAGGGCGCCGGCGCTCAGCTTCTGCCCGAACACCTTCGGCATCAGGTTGTCAGGGAATCCCTTCACGACGTAGGCGCTGGGGGAAACCACCGATTCCATGATGTACTCAGGCGTGCTGTGGGCAGTGCCCTTGTACGCAGGATCCTTGATTCGGGTGGGAGCATTCGTCCCCTCTTCGAGCTTCGGTCCTTGCGTACCGGTCGCGCCAGGAATGCCGGGGATCGTATGGCAGACGACGCACTGCGCCTTCGCGAAAATCTGATCGACCGGCTCGGAGCCGTCGGCCAGCAACGCGCTCGCTGCGCCCGCAGGTTTTTCTTCCTGCATCTTGGGACGATCCGCTTCCGGAATGAACTTCTCGTAGGACTTCACGATTTCTTCGAATGAGGGAGACTCTCGTCCTTCACGGACATAAAACCAGGTATCGACGGCGGCTAATTCCTGTAAAGAGAGGGAGATTGGTGGCTTGTGGATCTTCGGCATCGGACTTTCTTTGTCGTTGGTGCCCTTGACGCCATAGCCGGTCACCACGTAGCAGTTCGGGCATGCATGAGACTCCGCAATATATTCCTGTGCGTTCTCGGCCGTTCCCGCACCAGGGAAGGCTTCCTTCTCGACGGTATCACGCTCTGCCGGCTTGCCCTTGTGGTACCGCGGATCTTCGAGTCTCTCCTTGCCCGCGCGTTCAGGAAGACCTAACAAATTGGGCGCTCGCTCGCCGAGCATGCCGGCGTGGAAGGCATGGCACAGGGGGCATTGTCCTTTGCCGATTGCTCCCTGCACCTTATTTTGCCCGATACCGCCGAAGATGATCTTCTCACCCTCGTCGGCCAGCTGCTGCGGTGACATCGAGCTGAAGTCCAGCTTTTCTTCCTTGGGAGGAAACCCACCTTCGACTTGGGGCAACCAGTTTCCATATCCGGAAAGGAACGCGGCGACGAAAAACATGAACCCGCCGATCTTCAGGAGCGCAGCGAGGTTCGTAAAATACAAGGCCATGACGAACGTCGTGGCTGTGACGATCACCAGAGAAACCGGCAACAGCCGGCTTTCGCCGTAGAAATTGGTCTTGTAATTCGCAATGGCAACGAACACCAAGAACGCCGCAATGATGCCGATGAAGGTCTTGAAGGTCGCCCGTTTTTTGGCGACGGGATCGCTGATGGACATTTGAAAGTAGATCAGCAAGCCCACGAGCAGGGCCAGGACCATCCAGCCCATCGAGAGGGCTTCGTTAATCATATTACCCACGGTTGTAACCTCCTGCGGCTACACCGGCGGGAGACGCGCTCGCGTCTCCCACCGAGAGCCTTATGGTCGATAGAGATGATTAGTGGCTACCAGCAGGTTGCGGCGCACCGCCCGGGACTCCTGCCTTTTCGCCGACCGGCACTTTCTTCGCGGTCAAACTGCCGAGCCAGAAGACGAAGAGGATGCTGATCCAGAAGAACAACACGTTAAACGAAATCATGTTCGCCGCGAATCCCACCGTGTGGGTGTAGGCCCAAGGCGAGTTGTCACGCATGATTTCGTTGACGTGCCAGAACAGCCGGACTGAGGAGCGGATGTAGCCCATCAATCCCATCATCCAGGTAAATGCCGTCGCCAGCATGATCAGGGCGTACTGCGAACGAGCGGAGATCTTGCCCCACTCGATCGGCCCCATCT
>DATIGP010000317.1:0-4368 GCA_035454625.1 Nitrospira sp. | reverse complement strand
AATTGTTACAAACCGCAACAGCCCTCCCGAGCTGGTACCGAGGCTCGTAAGTACCGCGGCGAACCTTAGAAGTAAGTTACTGTTTTACAATGACCCCACAGGCGATTCTCGCCCCACCCGGGGCGTCCTTATTCGGTGGATCAGGCAGGTATTTGTCCGGAAGCTCATGGATGATGAAGGCGCTGCCATCGCCGTCGAACAGGGTGTTCAAGCCGCTGGAGAGCGTTACTCGACTCGAGACGGTATAGAGAGAACCTTTACGGTCACTATCGACAGATAGATTCTGTAGATCACCCAGATGATAGGGGTGATTGCCAAGACCAGGGCTGACATTAGCCTCTGGATTCGCCTGCGGATCAATATTGCCGTCATAATGTCCCTTGGCGGCTGAAAATGGCTCGCAGTTTCCGACCTCATGAATGTGGATTCCATGTAGGCCAGGCGTCAGTTTGCTTTCAGGCGTGCCTTGAACCTTCAGCTTGATCCGCACACGGCCTTCATACTCTTCATAGAGATCGGCTTCCCCCGTGATACCGGGCCCGGCAATCACCGCTTTTGCCTTGAGCTTGGTGTCGTGCTTTCCGGTGTAATAGGAAGAACAGCCGCTTAGCAATAATCCCACCGCAATCCCGGTCCCGATCGTAGTGAATGTGCTCATACGAACCTCCTTCTTTCGATTGGCCGCGGTCAGATCCTCCCCCGTGGCCGGTTCAATTCATTTTTCGTCCCAACGGCTTAAAACAACGGTCACGTTCGCCGTCGAATCCGACAAGTTCATCTTCATCGCTTCATCAAGCACACGCGGTCACCATACAGGTGTCGAGAGCACGTCGACGGCGATGCCTATCGCAAACTGACGCCGATGCAAGACCAAACCGCTCGTCCCGGTATCATCCATTTCGAAATTTCGCCGAGCGGGATGCCAAGTGCCGTGGCGATTCCTTTGCCGTATGCCGGATCCGCTTTCAGGCAATTGCCGATATGGCAGATCTGGATCTCGCGTGGAGCAGCGCCGATGGAACGCCCGGTATTTTCACATAGCACGTGCTGCTGTGCGGGCGTCATCAGGCGGAACAGTGCCCCTGGCTGCGAGTAATAGTCCGTGTCCTCGCGGTGGTTCCAATGGTCGGCGGCACCTTCAAGCTTCAGCGGTGGCTCGGCAAACTTGGGCTGCTCTTGCCACTCGCCGTAGCTGTTCGGCTCATAGCCCAGCGTGCCACCATGGTAGCCGGCCGTCAAGTTGTACATCGAGGAAGGCAACTGGGATATGGTCGGCAACAACACGCCGGTCCTTTTCCTGCGTGACCCGCAGAAATTCCCGGATTCAAACCACGCGGTCAGACGAGACCCTCGCACCAATCTGCGTAGAGCGAAAAATAACCGGGATTTCTGGACGTCGACCAACATGGTGCTGCACGCCATAGATTAAACGGCTGTCTGGACAAGTCCTCGTCTTATGCCAGGAAAGACGCCGGCAATGGGCGATGGAACCAGGTCTCCCGCCCGCCGTGCGCGGCTGACCGACGCACGCCCGAACATGACCGGCGGCGTGATCGATGGAGGTAAAGCATGGTTTACCATTTTAAAATTATTAAACATATGGTAAAGCATAATTTACCATGGCCAACTTACTTTGGGGGAATATCTATTATAAGGACCGCTTCGCTGGAATCCTGCGCCAGGAACCGGGGGATCGGACATCCTTTACCTACCATGAAAGCTACCTGTCATCAGGTCAGCCATCCATAGCACATACCCTTCCTCTTCAGACAGAGCCGTTTCTATCAGAGTCCGGCCTGCCGCCATTCTTTGACAATCTGGCAGCCGAAGGCTGGCTGGAAGAAGCACAGACGCGTCTGCTGGCAAAGCGTCGGGCCTCGCGCTTCGAACTGCTGCTGGCCTTCGGGCAGGACTGCGCCGGTGCCGTTTCCGTAATCGATCCCGATCCGCAGGAGCGCGGCGCCTTAAAACCCGACAATCCCCTGGACATGGCGGTCATGGCCGGACGGTCGTCGCTCTCGGGTATCCAGCCCAAGCTGGCCCTCATCGAGCAGAATGGAATATTCCGTCCTGTTCGCGCGAAGGAGTTGAGCACGCACATCGGAAAGTTTCCATCGCCACGTCATGATGATCTGACGGCCAATGAATACCTGACGACGATGGTGCTCAAGACGCTGCTGCCCGACGACAGCATTATTGATCTGCACATGGGACGAATTGAGGGCTTTACCGATCAGGTCCTCATCATCACGCGCTTTGACCGGACGCCGGACGGGCAACGAATCCATTTTGAGGAGTTCAACCAGCTGCTGGGTTACCCTTCCGAAGCCAAATATAGCGGAAGCCACAAAAGCATGGCCGACTTCATCCGGGAGACGCCGGGTTGCCTGCCCGCTGAAACCTACAGGCTCTATTTGCGCATCCTCGCCGGACTTCTGCTCGGTAATACCGATATGCATCTGAAAAACTTCGCCATGTTCCATACCGCGGCCGGCTTGCGGCTGGCGCCGGCCTACGATGCCGTATCGACAGCCTTGTATGGGTACAAGACCATCGCGCTGTCGATCGGCGGCGCCGCCAACATTCCGATTGGGAGCTTGAAGCCACAGACGTTGATCCGGCTGGGACAGGAATTCGGTTTATCCGCGGACGCTATGGCGATGGCCGCGGGTCAGCTCGAACGACGCCTGCAGGCCGCCAGGGAGGCCATGGTGAAGAGCAAGATCGGCAGCAATTCATTAAAAGATGAACTCCTCTCACACATGGAAAAGCGATGGAACGGAACCTTCGCCTTGATTGGCAAAGCCTTGTCGAAGAAGCGGTAAAACGGCGCAAGGAACAGAAACTGAGCCAGAAGAAGCTGGCTGTTCTGGCGGGAGTCAGCGGGCCGACCATCAATGCATTCGAGCGGCAACGGACAAGCATTACACTGGAATCCGCCCTGAAAATCCTCAGATGCCTGGGTCTGGCCTGAAGCGAGGCCGTTCCAGGGAAACCCGGAACGGCCTCGGTGGTTCAACGAGTCAGGCGAGCGAGAGCGAGAAGGGAGTTGCTGGCTTGTGGAAAAGCTTTCGAGGAAAACGGGGTGAAGGTCTCAGATGCGAGGATTGCTTCGGGAAGGGCTTGCAACTTGTGCGTAGTACTCCATCGTTCAACACGAATCGTTGGGTTGAAGAATGGCAGGCCTATGTAGTCCCCTCCCGTGCCTTTCGACGTAAATATCAGGCCGGCTACTGGCCGCAGCCGTTGTCCTCGCAACCACTCGTCCCGCCTTTCGGTCCACTATGTCCCATGCCACCCATCCCGTCGTGGCCCATCATGCCCATGCCTCTCCCATGGCCCATCCTGCCCCTTCCACGCTCGCTGGCGAAGCTGTACAGATACCGGACAACCGCCCAGATTTCATCATCGGACAATACCTGACCGAATCCGATCATGGCTGTTCCGGGCGAGCCATGTTTAATAACCCAGAAGAGTTCGCCTTCGGTGCGATGTCGCCAGAACCCATGGTGTTGAAAGTTCCGAGGCGATGGATCTAGACCAGCGGCCGCTGGCCCTTTTCCATCCCCGTCTATTCCATGACAGTTGAAACAGGTGCCCTTGCCGCTGTACACCACCTTCCCTTTTTCTACGATTTCTGGTGATGCCGGCAACGGGCTTGTGAGGGCCCTTGCTTCGGCCAGTTTGTCGGCGGGAACTCTCGGATGCATCATGTGCCGCTCTGCTGCCAAGACAGGAACCGCGAGTGACATCAGAACAACGAGCAATGCAAATATTCTTTTCCGCATGACCTGACTCCCTATATCGGTTGCGGTGTCAGCTCTCCAACCGGCTTAGCCGGTGGTTGGCACTCAGGGCCGATCAAGTCCCTTCTCCCGCGAATGATCGCACGTATCGCAGCACCTGCCAGGCCTCTTCCTCCGTCAAGATGAGCGGCACAAAGGGCGCCATCGCCGTGCCTTTGCTCCCGTTCTTCAAAATCCAGAATAGTTCTCCATCCGTCCGAGCGGCCTGCCACTCTTTATCGGTGAAATTTCGCGGCAAGGGACCTTTCAGAGTGCCTGGCTCGATGTCCCCTCCCAATCCTTTGCCGTCTTTCCCGTGGCAGGTCACACAGAAGGCCTTCCCATGGAAGAGCCTTTTCCCTTTCTCAATAGTTTCGTCCGTCGACGGAAGGGGATTCGTCCACGTTCTGGCTTCCTCTATTTGATCGAGCGGGACTCGTGGCCTCAGCACGGCTTCATCGGCTCCCAAGACCGGGATGTTCGGCAAGCCGATCGCTGCCACAATTCCCACGATCAAGGGATACGAACTCATCGATACTACTCTCAGGTCTCAACCTCTTACGGACGATGACCAGGACGGAAA
>DATIGP010000316.1:0-8494 GCA_035454625.1 Nitrospira sp. | reverse complement strand
CCTCCCCTTCAACTGAACAATCAAACATTCCAGTTTCCCCAACCGGTCCCGCCTCCTGCTCAGCCACCGGCACCAGATTTTCCAGAGAAAGCGCGCTAGAAATAGATGCGGTTCAATGTCCGCCATGACTGTTGCTTTACTCGAGCCGAGGAGTCGGCGGTGGTGTATCTTGATGATGAGGCGACGTGATCGAGTACCCGCCAAATCAGTAAATACAGTTGCCCTCCTTTCACCAGCACATTGAAATAATATTGGGAGAGGATGACGGGGTGGGCGCCGTGGTACCGTTGGGCGGCTGCGGGATCGCCGCAACCGTCGCTGGCGCCCCACCCGGGGTAACGTTTGATCCGCAAGAAAAGATGTACCTCGCGTTGTTTCGCTATCGGCACACGATCGACCGAACTTGAGGAACGATTCGTCGACTAGCCCGGGTATTCAAGGACCTGCGTGCCGGCGTGATGGACAGGCTCTAGCTCAGCCTCACGCCGCCGGCCGATTACGGTCCGCACGAGCGCACCGTCCCTGAACACCAGAAAGTTCGTCGGCACCGCGGGGACACGCGGCCCGGGCAGAATCACTCCAACCAGATTCAATGGGTCGGTGGCTGAGAGTTTGATCTCGTGTCCCGTCTCTGCGGAGGAATGTTTTTTTCGTATTGTTCGCAGGGCTTCCACCGCCTCGGGCAATGCGAATTGTTCCCCGGTGAATCCGCTCACAAATCGGCCGCCACGGACCTCTCCGGCCATTTCCATACGCCGATACTGCACCAGCAGATCGCGCCAGGACTCAGCCAACGATTCCCGCGCTAGCACATCGCGAAACACAACCCCATAGCGGCGCAAGAATTGGAGAGCGACATTCTCGGTCGCGCGAATCGTGGAATATGGTGCGGCATCCGATAATTTCCCGGCTCCTTCGTCCATCCTCGAAGCCGCTCGAAGGAGCGACCACCGGCCTGTGGCATGCCGAGGCCTTCGGGTCCTCTCACGCCCTTCAGCCCGTCGTCGACGGGGGTCGATGAGGGCGCGGAGGTTATCGAAACCGTCCGCCGTTACCAAACCGGCCGCCACCAATTCCCACAGCCCGTTCTCAACTTCCGCCGGAAGATGGTTCGTCATTCGAACCAGATCGCCGAAGAAACTGGCGCCCTGTTGCCGTAACGCACAATGGAGGCTCCGGGCGATCGGGCTCAGTTGGGGATAGGAGTCAGCGGAAGATGTAGTCGCCTCCCCATGAACTCCATTTACCAACCACTCACAATCTTCACGGAGAAACAGACTGATGGGAGCAAGGCTCGTCGGAACAACGCGCCGCCGTTCCGTCTCCCCTACTTGTGAAAATTTCGGGTGCGGCGACAGACGTCCCCACCCGACCGCGCCGCTCAGACAGAGACGATCCAAGAATTCCGGTTCGTACTTCGCCATGCGAAGACGAAGGAGCTGCGGTTCCCACGAGGACGCAGCCGCCTCAAATCCTCCAAGTTGCTTGACGATCTCCAAGAGTCCGGCGTCACCATGCTGACGCGATCCCGGCAGGGCATGCTGCCATTGCATCAAGAATCGCATAAATTCCGACGCGGTGACCGGTTCCACCTCCTTGCGCAAGATTCCGATAGTCAGGCGATGGATACGAGCCAGCAATCGGCGGTGGCACCATTCAATCTTGTCCTCCTCCCGCCTCACACGCCGCGCCCCGCGAAATTGCCCTTGGAGCACTTGTCCCTGCATTTCGAGCCGCGCCATTGAGGCATCCACCTGATCGGCCGACAAATGCAATCGGGCAGCAAGTTCGCCCGTCGTCGTCGGGCCGATACTCTCCATCCAACCGAGCACGATGGCATCGAGCGTCGAGTCCTCACCCGTCGTGAACAGCTGTTCGACCCGGTCCTTGTTTTCTGTTGCCGCCCATCCCCTTGCTTCTGCGAAGCGAGGCATGGACGGCAAGGAATCGGAGCGGAATAGGACCGCTCGACCGGATTCCACGAGTAATGGCAGATAGGCGGTCCACTGTGTCGATTCGGACTCAGGCACCCACACCAGTGTCAGCAGTGCATCGTGCAGTTCGTCTGCATCGCGGACGACCGGCCAGGATTCGCGGGCGACTTCGACGATCGCTGCGGGGTCGAGCGCGCCGATCTCTCCGAGCAGGTCAGGCGGCAGAGTCCGCCGCAGCTGGACGGCCCGAGACCGTCGTTCCTCCAGCGGTGCATCGTCCAGAAAGGCATAGGGGTTCGCATTCAAAATCTCATGAGAAAAAACCGACGGCGACGGCGTATCGATCGCGACACAGGTGATGGTCCCTGATTCGATCCCGCGAAGAACGTCCGTGAGACCTTCAAGGTCCATCGCTTCGGTGAGACAGTCCCGCAGCGTTTCCAGTACGAGCGGATGGTCCGGAATCTGTCGCATGGCCCGCTCACCGGTCATATTTTCCTGACACGCGACGGCATCCGGAAAGACTGCCGCCAGCAGATCCTCAGCTTTCATCCGCTGAATCTGCGGCGGGACTTTCCTGCCCTTCGCGAAGCGGAGAAGGAACAGCGCCCGCGAAGCATTCCAGCGCCAGCGGGTCGCAAACATCGGCGCCAACAACACGGCCTGGATCAAAACTTCCCGCACGCTGTTGGAATGGAGATAACCGAACACGGATGCCAGCGGAAAACTGTGTTTCTCTCCCAGCGAAATCACGAGGCCGTTATCCGTGGCCGCTGCCTGTAGCTCAAAATCAAACGTCACGCAAAACCGCTTGCGCAAGGCCAAGCCCCAAGCCTTATTGATCCGCCCTCCGAACGGCGCATGGATCACGAGCTGCATCCCGCCGCTTTCATCGAAAAACCGCTCCGCGACGATCGTGTCCTGCGTCGGCACGACTCCCAACACAGATTGCCCCGTCAGAACGTATTCGACGGCTTGTTGGGCTCCCCGCTGATCGAGGCCGCAGTCTTGCTTGAGCCACTGAATGGCCGGCAAGGGAGAGCCGGCCTGTTCCGCGATCGCCTTCCGAAGGTATGCGACTTCCGAGGAAAGCTCCGCCGTGCGCGAAGGAGCCTCGCCTCGCCAGAATGGAATGCTGGGCGGTGCGCCATGCGCATCTTCCACACGAACCTTCCCCGTCTCGACACCCTTGATCCGCCAGGACGTATTGCCGAGCAACATGATATCTCCCGCCAGACTCTCCACGGCAAAGTCCTCATCCACCGTTCCCACGACCGTGCCGTCCGGCTCCGCCACCACCGCATAGTGGGCGGTGTCGGGAATCGCGCCGCCGGAGGTGATCGCCGCCAGACGCGCCCCTCGTCTCCCTTTCAGACGATGGTTGATACGATCGTGATAGAGATAGGCAAGGCCTCTCCCCCGTTGCGTCGCAATGCCATCGGTCAACATCCGGACGATACGGTCGAACGTGGCACGATCCAATTCGCGATAGGGCCCTGCGCGGCGCACGAGTGCAAACAACTCCTCATCTGTCCAAACTTGCGTCGCCGCAGCGGCGACGATCTGTTGGGCCAGAATGTCGAGCGGCGCGGGTGGGACCTCGATGCGATCCAACGTCCCCTTCTTGATTGCACGGATCAGCGCGGCGCATTCCAGCAACTCATCTCTGGTCGTGGCGAACAAATTGCCCTTCGGTATGGCCTTGATCCAGTGGCCGGACCTTCCGATCCGCTGCAGACAGGTTGCGATCGCACGCGGCGAGCCGATCTGGCAGACCAGATCGACCGTGCCGACATCGATTCCGAGTTCAAGCGATGCCGTTGCCACGACCACGCGGGTCTTGCCGGACTTCAGCCGCTCCTCCGCCGACAACCGAATTTGCCGTGACAGGCTGCCGTGGTGAGCTGCCACCGCATCAGGCCCGAGATCCGAGAGCCGTTCTTCAAGATAGTGGGAAACCCGCTCGGCCAAGCGGCGGGTATTGACGAAGACCAACGTCGTACGATGGTGCCGGACGAGTTCAGCCACACGGTCATAGATACCGGCCCAGACGGCATTGGTCGCGACGGCGCTCAGTTCATCGTTGGGTACTTCAACCGCAAGATCCATCTGCCGCTTGTGGCCCACATCGATGATCCTCGGGGCGGGGCGATCACCGACCAGGAACTGCGCGACTGTTTCTATCGGCCGTTGCGTGGCGGAGAGGCCGATCCGCTGCGGTTTTGTCAACGTCAGGGCCTCCAGCCGTTCCAACGAGAGCGCGACATGGGCTCCCCGCTTGTTCGGCGCCAATGCATGGATCTCATCGACGATCACCGTACGCACGGTTTGCAACAAGCGCCGGCTCTTATCAGCGGTGAGCAGGATAAAGAGAGACTCCGGGGTGGTGACGAGGATGTGAGGCGGCCGCTTGAGCATCTGTTGTCGATCCGCCATCGGCGTATCACCCGTCCGAACGAGGACCCGGAGTTCCGGCATCAACAAGCCCTCCTGCAACGCCAGTTGCCCGATTTCTACAAGAGGCTTTTGAAGGTTCTTCTGAATGTCATTGCTTAGCGCCTTAAGGGGCGAAACATAGAGGACCTGTGTACGATCGTCCAGCTCACGAGAGAGCGCCTGCTTAAAAAGTTGATCGAGGCAGGAAAGAAAAGCAGCAAGAGTTTTGCCTGAGCCGGTCGGCGCCGCGATCAGCGCATCCCCTCCTGACTGGATCGCAGGCCACGCTTGGATTTGAACGTCGGTCGGCCGGCCGACATATGAAGAAAACCATTCGGAAATGATCGGATGAAACCCAGAGAGCGGCATCGGCGGCATCTTACCATGCGTGAAGAGGCCGCGCATGCTCGTCCGGATCTCATGTCTTATGAACGGCTGTTGTCGCACGATTCAAGGGATTTTACGGATAGAGTTGCGGCGGCACTGTGGTACGGTGAGCTGGAATGACGAACGTTCAATCTTCGACGCAAAGGAGATGACTCATGTGGTTTCTTCTCATAGTCTTGCTCGCGCCTCCCGCCGGCATTGATCATGTGACGGTGTTAAACACGTTCGCGACATACGAAGATTGTCAGCCGGAACGGAATCGCATCGGGTTTGAGATGGCTGAGAGCTATCCTAATGAGAATGACTTTCGCATCGTGTGCGAATTTCGGAATGTGAATCGCGCATTAATCCCGATTCGTCATGAACGTAAAGGGAGGAATCTTTTCTCCGTGGATCCCAGTCTATCCACACAGGCAGTTACGCACGATTTCAGACAAAGATAGCCCCATTCCCCCACGAGGAGCATCTATGGCATCATAACCGTTTGATGCATCTCTCCGTCATCATCCCGGCATTCAACGAAGCTCGTCTGATCGAACGATCTCTGCAATCCGTCGCTGTCTCGATCGGTGCCAACCAGAAACCTGGTTTCACATCCGAGATCATTGTTGTCGACAATAATTCCACCGACAACACGGCGGAGCTGGCCCGACAGGCCGGTGCCAGAGTCGTCTTTGAGCCCATCAATCAAATCGGCCGCGCGCGCAATACCGGCGCGGCTCATGCCACCGGCGATTGGTTGCTGTTCCTGGATGCCGACAGTCTGCTCAGTCTGGGATTGTTTGCAGACATCCTGAAATTGATTGAAGAAGGAAAGCATGTCGGATGCGGAAGCACTCTCCGCATGGATGGGCTGCCCTGGTGGGCCAACATGACGTTACGACTCTGGACCGGCACGTCGGTGTTGTTCCGGTGGGCCGCCGGAGCACTGATTGTTTGTCGGCGCGATGCATTTCAGGAGATCGGCGGGTTCGACCAGGACCTCTATGCGTTGGACGAGATTCGACTCAGTAAACAGCTCAAACAATGGGGCCTCCGGCACGGCCTTCAATTCACGATTTTGACCACGCATCCACTCGAAACATCATCCCGCAAGGTCTCGCTCTATTCCGGCCGGGAAATCGCCGCTCAAATCTTCAGGGTTTTGCTGCTTCCCAAACGAACCTTGCACGACAAGAGGAAACTGTCGGTCTGGTACGACGGACGGCGATGACAAGAACTTAATTCGAGACAGGTTCTTGTCGATGCTTCGTTGGCTGGCTTCAGTGGAAACCACGGCTCCTCGTCCCTGGGAAACACTACGCCACTCATATTATTAACTTTCTGGGGCGTCTGTAGACTCCCCTGCATCACGATCCTTCTCAGGCAATTTTGAAATAGGTTCTAGAAGGCGAGGAGCAAACTGATGCGCATGGAGCAGGAGCTTCTGTCGATTAGGCACGCCGACCTTGTCGAAAATGCTCGTCATGTGATGCCGGACCGTACTGTCGCTAATCGACAACCTGTAGGCGATCTCTTTGTTCGAGAGGCCCTGCCTTACCAAGTGGATGATCTCGCGTTCCCGCTCGGTTAAGACGTCGTACCAGATCGGCGGCTGTGGTTCGGATTCGACCGTCTTCTTGAAGGTGGGACGAACGCTAAGCCTACCCACGCCCTCCCATTCCACGGAGGAGTGGAGCTCCGCGGGGACATACAGTGCCTCGATCACCGCGAGCGCGACGGCGGGAGGTTGAACCTTGAGGATGATGCCGTCGACGCCGGAGGCAAAGGCCTCGGGCGTGCGGTCCTGATCCTCCAGCCAGCACAATAATACGATCTTACTGGTGGGGGCGGACTCGCGAATCTGGTTGATGGTGCTAAGGGCGTCACGCTCGGTCGCCAGATCCAGTATGAACACGTCGGGTCGGCGCTCGGCGCGGAGCAGGTCAGATATCTTCCCGGGGTAGGGGTGCACGACGGTCGAGAGGGTCGCACTGCTCTCGAGAATTTTCTGCAAGCCCAACCGTACGAGACACTGGCTGCTCAGAATCGCGATCGTGCGGGTTGGACGCGCGACGCTGGTGTCGATCATGACGTCCCCTTCACAAAATGGAGAACTGGATCCACGGGTTTGCGGGACTTGTCGGCAGAATGCCGGATCACGAACTGCTCGTTCTCATTCATTTCATGGCGGGAGTTGAAGATGCTTTGGCCGAGGGTCCAACATCCTGCTATACACGATTGAGTACTTGTTGTTCGGCCGCCAACCAGTGTTCAAGAGCGTGGCCATCCTCTCGGCCATGCTTCTCATACAGAGCGTAGGCGCGTTCCGAGATACGCGCATGGATAGCGTGGGAATCTTGATCAGGCCGGTTGATAATGCCGTTCCCGTTGCTGCGTGATTCGGCCAGCGTGTCACGTTGTGCGGAGCGTGAGACTGACGGAGTTTTCTTGGGCATAACGAGTTCTCCTCCTGTTTATAACAAACGCTTCATAGAGCGCTTCCTCAACCGGTGATCGACGATTTCACAACCTTATGCCGCTGTCGCACTCAATTCTGACTGAAGCACCTCGCCGATGTGAGAGAATTCTACCGGCTTGACCAGCAAACGGCGAACTCCTTGGCGAAACACAACACGCTCAAGGTCCTCGCTGTTCTGATCCGCCATCATGATCACCGGAACCGGTGGACAAATGGTCTGGATCAGAAGGAGTATTTCAACCATGTCGACCTGGGCCGCTCGCGCACAACATCCGAGGCCGACAAAGACCGCCTGTGGCTTGAAACCGGCTAGCCCGTCGATCGCGGCATTGGCTGTACTGATGAATGCCGGGTGATAGCCGTGAGCAGCGAGCCAATCGGCAAGTTTCAAGCCAAATTCCAAGTCCTGTTCCACAATCATCACCCTGGTTCTCTCCCCATTCTGCCGGCTCGTCATCATCAGAACTCCTTTCATTTCTTCATGAATCTCATGCCACTTCATGGTTCACGCGGCGGCGCCGTATCTGATTACCTGAGATAGTGCCGTTTGACGCTCTCGGTCGTGCGAAGATCCGGGAATGGAAGGAACCTGCCCGATTGGATATCACGTAGTCGACGCCGCGCGTGCGGCTGACCGAGACGGTTCCCTCCCGGCTGAGCCGATCCACCGCTGAAAACACTTGCGCCCAGGAATAGGTCGATAACCGGCGAACCAATTCATCGAAGGTACAGGGCCCACTGCCGGCGAGTTTTCGGTAAATGGCCAGGTCAACAGTATCGGTTGTTTCAGCCATAACATTCTCCTTTCGTGAGAGAGAACAACAGACGATTTGTTGCTCACGTGTATGGCAAGGATGTATAACCGAATTCTCTTAGAGCCCCTATCGACAAAAACGTGATTTTCTTGTCGCATCGGCGGCTACAGCACTGTCGTGGTTCGTACGACAGACGCGAGAAGAAGTGCCGAGTGCTCAGCGCAGGAGTTGGAGGGAGCAGAGGTCAGGGACCAAATGGTGACAGGACTGTACGCGAATATGCTGTTTCAACTTAATGCTCAGCTCTCAGAAACCCTATTCCACAACTCCCTGTTGCACCGCGTAGCGCATGAGTTCGGCGTTGTTCTTGAGGCGGAGTTTCTCCAGAATACGGGCACGGTAGGTACTGATTGTGGTGGTCCCTAAATGCAGATGCCGGGCGATTTCTGAAACGGTCTTCCCGGAGGCCAGGAGGCGCATCACTTCATACTCCCGGTCGGACAGAAGCTCTTGCGGTCGTT
>DATIGP010000315.1:0-6438 GCA_035454625.1 Nitrospira sp. | reverse complement strand
GGGGTAATCTCCCAGATGCGGTCGGGTCTCATCATGGTCACCACGTCCTGGGGCACCATGAGTATCCAGTCAGATGCGCTGACCGGGGCCAAGGTCGGCGATGAGATTACCGTGTGGGTGAATGAAAACAACGTCGTGATTGATGCCTATCCCAGGGGAGCGGCACGGCCACATCACCGTTGGGTGAGAGGCAATCTGACCTACACGTCCGGGAATCAGGAAGCGATTACTCTCTGGACTCCGGAGGGCAAGAAAGACTTCATCGTGAAACGGAATCGCTCGAAGCTCGGGAGCTTTAAGGAAGGTAGCCCGATCACCGTGCAGTTGAACGACGATGGTGAAGTCATCGATGTGCACCGCCAGTTAAAATTGGAACTTGCCATTGCCCCGGTGCCGCACATGGAGCCTGGTTTCCGGATCAAGCAGGAAGGCGTCGTGGCAGATATCAAGTCCGGGCTGGTGTTCGTGCAGACATCCGTTGGCCGGTACAGTCTGACTGCCAACGCGGCTCCGCATGACGTCAAGGTCGGCGACACACTGACGCTCTGGGTAAGCAGCGATAATGTTGCCGTCGACCACCATGCGAAAGGGAAAGAGGGGGTGCATCGTCTCATCAGCGGCAAGCTGACGTATGCATCGGGGGACTTGAAAGAAATCAAGCTCATGACACCGGAAGGAGAACGGACATTCGCGGTTCAGCACGGAGAAAGCAAACTGTCGGGGATGAAAGAGGGGACGCCGATTACCATCGAACTCAACGAAGCCGGCAAGGTGATCGAGATCCGGAAGGCCGGATGAAAGGGGATGGGTAAATAGCACCCACGGCATGGTCGAACGGAGCAAGTCGGGGCCATCCATTTTCTGCCAAGCGACCGGTCGTTTCAGACTGTCACGGTACGTCACCTTCAAAGTCGACCGTTGTCAGTCAGATGTTCAAGATTGCTCCTGTCGCCATGCATCTAGAGTGTGGCACTAAGGGACAGGATGCTCGCCTCTCCCTGGTTTATAGCGCCACAGTATTCAGTGAGCTGATCTGTACAGCAGAGTAGGGGGTTCTCCTCGTCATCTCATAGTTCATAGTTTCCACGGACTTGAGCAGGCCGCATATCCGTTACAGAGTGGCATTCCGCCTGCAGGTTCAGCATTGGTAGTAGAATGAGGACTTACGAACCCGGCCTCCGTCAGGAACGATACGCTGGGGATTTGTAGCCGGGCTTAGCAGAGATCTCTCACGTGAGGGGTGATGGAACATGTCGACGCCACATCATCCTCGAGACAAGAAAGATCGATCGGTCCGAGCACAAAAGCACGACCGGTATAAAGCGAAGGGCAAACTTCGGGAGCCGTCGGTATGTCGCGAGTGTCAGGCGATCTATCACAAGGGGCGATGGGTGTGGGGCCCTGTCCCACCGGACAGTCACGAGGTAATGTGTCCTGCCTGTGAACGGATCCGGGACCGTGCGCCGAGCGGGGTGCTGCTGCTGACCGGTGAGTTTGTCGCCAAACATCGGGAAGAGGTGCTTGGGCTTGCCCGGAATGAAGAGGCTCGCCTGAAGGCCGAACACCCGTTGGCCCGAATCATCAAGATCGAGGACCAGACCGACGCACCTGAAGGGGTGGTGATCACCACGACGGATCCCCATCTGGCTCGGCGCATCGGTGAGGCGTTGCATCACGCCCATCGTGGTACATTCACCTGTCGTTATGAAGAGAACGAAGATCTGCTCCGGGCGAACTGGGAGAGCTAAGCGGATGGGTAAGAACCAGACCTCTCTGCCGGTCGGCTGAGGCAGCGGAGATTCTGCCTGCTCTCCTTTTCATTCTATGTGAGCATACGAGGTGGAGTTCATGAAGGAGGATCCTGTGCAGCTGACACTGACACCTGAGGAGCAGGAGGTATTGTCGGGGGCGGTCAAGAGTGCCATCTCGGACGTCGGTACCGAGATCGGTCACACCGACAACCAGGCCATGCGGCTAGGCTTGCAAAAGCGAAAGAAAGTCCTGATGACAATTCTTGACCGGCTCAATGTCACCGTCTGAGGGTGTCTCCTCTCCGCATGCGAGCGTACCGAGAGCAGCAGGAACCCGGGGTCTAGCTAAATTGCGTCACGAATTGTAGCCTGGATGGGTGACCCCCCGTGCTTCACGCGACAGATTCTCCGACCTGTCTTGTGTAACGTCAGCCCCATGGTGGACCGGGTACTGGCGGTTCCGGATTCCTTGGGAATGCCGCGTGCTCGCTTCGGAAATGGGGTCTCAGGGCGATGAGGCCCCGGTGTGTCTGGCTGGCCGTGGGGCGTTTCCTCCAGAGTGCTGCGGTGGCCCGACGGGGTATCGGCTGATGCTCAAGCGGCAGCAGAAGGGCGAGTCGATGGGAACACCCGCACAAGTGGAATCCGTCATCTCCCTGATGACGGCTGCCCACCCAGATACGCCGCAGAGCTCCTGGGAGCTTTTGCGTGACGTCATGGATGATGGAATGCGGAGTCTTGATCAGCGGCTGGAGCACTACGGGCCGTTGGAGCCCCATCGGTTCAGCGTGAAAGAGGCCAACCAGCGGTTGGCCAAGCTGGCGCTGGTATCCGTCGTTCCGAGCCCACGCGAACGTGGCGTGACCCTTGGGTTGCTGCTGTTCTCCTTGTTATGCGACGGGAATCTATCTCAAAATTGATTTTTGAGGGATGGGCTTTCATCAGGTAGCCATGCATTGTGCGGGATCGAATTGGGCTGAAAATTGGAACATTAGACTTCCCGGTGTCATGCGTCTGTGGTGATTCGAAAATCCAGTATTGGATTTTGAGAATTTTGAGATAGGTTTTCGTGTGAACGAGGACGGCAGCAATCTTCCGACTACTTACCTGGGCGTCTGAGGAGATCACCATGAGCGTGACGCAACAGCAGACACGACGCAGCTATAACAGTTCCAAACCAACCAGCCGTCTCCAGTCAGCCGGCAGTGGGAATGGTGCCCGAAAGAATACTGAGCAAGCGAAGGTGCCGCCAGGCAAGACGTGGCTCTGGTTCGTGCTCATCCTACTCGCCAACTTCTTGCTTGGAAGACTCCTGCTCCCGAGTCCAGAAGCGCCGATCACAGTACCCTATACCCTCTTCAAGCAGGAAGTAGGTAAGAGCAACGTCGCGGCGATCTACAGTCAGGGGGACACCATTACGGGACGATTCACGACACCAATCGTGTATCAGCCGCTGGGCGAAAAAGACTCGGGTCCCAGTGGCGAAGCCAAAACGAAGAGTGACAAGAAATCGACGCCCGGCGGTGAAACTAAATCGACGGACGAGCGCAGTAGAAGCACAGGCAGCATGCCCCAAACAATCAGTGTATTCACGACTACTTTGCCATCTTTCGTAGACTCTGGCTTAGAACAATTCTTAATTACGAACGGAGTCGAGATCAGTGCGAAACCTATCCAAGAAGGGGGGAACCCATGGGCGACCATATTTTTTAGCTTCGGCCCCGGTCTGCTCTTCATCGGGTTTTATATCTGGCTCTTCCGTCGGGCTGCGCAGCAAGGTGGTGGCATGATGGGCGGAGGACTGATGGGCATGGGCAAGAGCCGAGCCCGCCGCTATGACCAGGAGCAAACTGCAAAGGTGACCTTCGAGGATGTTGCCGGCATCGACGAAGCAGAAAACGAACTGGTTGAGATCGTGGACTTTCTCAAGGATACCAAGAAGTACACCCGCCTCGGGGGGACGGCTCCGAAAGGCGTGCTGCTGGTGGGCGCGCCGGGGACAGGGAAGACGCTTCTCGCAAAAGCTGTTGCAGGAGAGGCGGGAGTGCCCTTCTTCTCGATGAGCGCCGCGGAGTTTGTGGAGATGATCGTTGGAGTAGGCGCAGCGAGGGTACGAGATCTCTTCAAGGAGGCGCGCGAGAATGCCCCCGCGATTGTGTTCATCGACGAACTCGACGCCATCGGCCGCGCACGAGGACAGATGGCGATCGGCGGATCCAGCGAGCAGGAGCAAACCTTGAATCAAATCTTGACCGAAATGGATGGGTTCTCGAGTCGGCAAGGCATCATCGTTTTGGCGGCAACCAATCAGCCTGATGTCTTAGACAAGGCGCTTCTTCGACCCGGACGCTTCGATAGGCGCGTTGTGGTGAATCTCCCAGACAGGAGAGGACGAGAGGCGATCCTAAAAGTCCACACCCGCAACGTGCCGCTCGCGAGCGACGCAATACTGGGAAACCTTGCCGCCATGACGCCTGGGCTCTCGGGGGCTGACCTGAAGAATTTGGTCAACGAGGCCGCATTGCTGGGAGCTCGCCGCGAGCAACAGGAAGTCCGTCACAAGGACTTCCTCGACGCGCTCGAGAAGATTGTCCTCGGCCCAGAACGCCCGATTCTCATGAGCCGGGCCGACCGAGAACGGATTGCCTACCATGAGGGTGGACATGCCATTCTCGGTCTCGTGGTGTCTGGCGCCGACCCAGTGAACCGGGTCACGATCGTGCCACGCGGGCAGGCCCTCGGCGTAACCTATCAGCGCCCTGACAGCGACCGCTACAACTATCCGGAAGCCTATTTACGCGCGAGGATTGTGGGCATGCTGGGAGGGCGTGCAGCGGAAGAGATTGTCTACGGGACGAAGACCACTGGGGCCGAAAATGACATCGAGCAAGCCACCGGACTTGCCCGTCGGATGGTCACGCGCTGGGGCATGAGTGAGCGGCTTGGGCTAGTGCAGCTCGCCCCAAGGGAGAACCCCTACCTGAGCGGCTTAAACAGTTACGGAGACGCGAGGCCGTTCAGCGAGGAGACTGCTAAAGTCATCGACGCCGAGGTACTCAAGATTATCGGCGAGAGCTACGACGAGGCCAGGCGGCTCCTCAGCACACATCGTAAGCAACTCGATGTGCTTGCCGAAGCCTTGCTCGCTCGGGAAACTCTCAACGAACAGGAAATTCTCGAGGTGACGGGGCTTCCCCATGCGCCAGCCCTGGAGACTGGGATGTTGCCCCATCCCGCTGGCGACGAGACCGAGCCTGAACCGATAGGGGCAGCTCATTCGATGGAACGAAACTGATCCTCATAATTGTGACGATTCCCGACTGTGTGAAATGGGTTCACCGCGAGGCCGAATATATGCGTGCAGTCGGACCGTGTCGCCACGACTCATGGCGTTGCAACGGCGAGCAAGTCCATATAAACAACTAAACAACCTGCTAATATAAGGTCACTGGATCAATAGGCCGCCAATGCGGATCCTGACAGCATGAGTATCATGCGAAGGAGATGAATCATCAGTGAACTTGTCTGCCTTGCTTTTGGGTGCAGGAAGAGCGGCTGCGGATCGCTCTCGTTAAGCAACAGGATCAAAAAACCGCACAGCAATAGACACGTCCTTAAAGGCCGAAACCTAGCGATGCCTCCACATGACGGTGTTCCAATGGGATCTACTTCAGCCTATTCAGCGTGAACGTGCCATACGGATTCACGTGCTGCCATTTCAGTGTCGACAATGCCCGGAGGTCCTCTGCGGTGAGCCGCCCGCGTCATGCTAGCTCAGCCAACACCTGGTGAATCATGAGCGTGTTCACATACACCAAGCTGACTTGCGAGAGGTGGCGTGGCAGCATCCGCACCTCCTGGTCCTTCAGCCGGTTGCTCGCGAACTCGCCACCCTTGCCGTACAGGATGAAGTCGTTGGCGCTGTTCCAGCAGGCGGCAGCGTGACCTCCGGGTTGGTGATGCTCGCTCCCGGTTTGTCCTACGCGTACTAATACCTTTGGTCCAACGGGTCTGTTGCTTTTTGCAACAGCGCTCCTCTCTCCTGAGACCTGGAATGCCCCATCGGTTTCCTTTTCTCCTGAGACGGACCTCTGAAATCCTCATCAATTCAAGGCGGTTGCTGACCGACTCGCACTGACCCGGTGGCATCGCCTTCGCTTCTCATTGAAGAGAACTCCGTTTATCCAAGGACGTGCCGTGGAGAATCGAGCGATAACGTGTTCGGGCCCGACCGTTGTACTCACATTCTTAGGGGAGCCGTGGACGGAGTGGTGGCGGCGCTTCTTCTCGTCCCATGTCGAGGGAAGAGACACGCCGAACCGTGAAGGGATGTGTCAGACGGACGGAGGAAGACGAGTCCTAGAGAAGACGAAGGTGGCGCGAGTCGCTCTTAATGAGACGATCGAGCGTGGGAAGCATTTTCTCGCCGAGAATGCGGCGGATGTCGAGGCGGCGATCAAGGCCGGACGAGAGACTATGATGAAAAGAATGGGCACACATTTTATAGCTGACATGGCCGTCGGCAGGGAGGGGTATTGCCATGCTACAGGTCGAGGGTATTCGAAATAAGTTGCTAACACAACGGCGCGACTTGTTTCTTCAGGTTGCTCAGACTGAAGAGGAACTACGCTGGTTCCAACGTGATATCGAAAGCGAAGCGGAGGAACGGGGGCAGGAGGAGACCATG
>DATIGP010000314.1:0-2652 GCA_035454625.1 Nitrospira sp. | reverse complement strand
GGCACGGTGACCTGCAACAACGGCAACGCCGGATCCTTTGCTCTCGAACGACAATAACGGCACAACGTGTGCACGCATGGCGACAGTCTGTCATCATAGGCCCATCGTTAGGATTGCCTTCGTCACGGCAGCCTTCTGTTCATTGTTCGCTCCATTCTTTCCGCACGATCTCCGGGCACAAGACAATGATGAGTTCAAGCGCGGCGTGGTGAAACTCGTTGCGAGGGGGGAGGAGCAGCAGCCCAAAGTCGGGACAGGAATCGTCGTTCGAGTGGACAAGGACGCCGCCTACATCGTCACGGCCGCTCATGTGGTGGAAGGAGATCCCAAGCCCACCGTGACATTCTATTCACATCCCCAGCAGCCGCTGGTTACTCAGGTGGTTGGGATTCAAGGAGGAGATCAGCATGGGCTGGCGGCGTTGCGAGTGGTCGGGCCGATTCCCGACGGGGTCCTGGCTTTGTCCATCGACAGAACTACGAAAGTGGTCGGCGGCGAGGCGCTCACGTTCATCGGGTTTCCGCGGACGTTACCGCCTTGGACTGTCTCAACGGGGACTCTGAGTGGGATGCATGGGCCAACCCTCGCATTTCAGGCTCTGGTCGAGGAAGGGCATTCCGGTGGACCACTCCTGCTGAACGGACAAGTCATCGGTATTGTAAGTGACACCAGGGGACGGGTGGGGTATGCCGTGCCCGCGTCGATCCTTGCCGTTGCTCTCCATGGATGGCGGATCGAGCCGCGTGCGAGCGAACCAATGGTGCCCCAGGAAAAAACCGGCGTGGACGGTGTGCCCATGGTATTGATTCGGTCTGGGCGCATCCCGACCAAGATGGTGGGAGTCTACGGCGGCGGGAGGGTGGAAGAGGTTCAAGGTCCCGCACGGTTTGTGTATCTCACGGACGATCTGTATGTCGAGAAAATGCTCGTCACGAATGCGCGCTATCGCCGGTTCGTAGAAACTACCGGTGCGATGCCTCCTCCCGAGCCTATGGAGCTTGGCACGTCGCCAGATCCCGATAGGCCGGTAGAAGGCGTCACGTGGCATGATGCCGTAGCTTACTGCCGATGGGCTCGGAAGCGGCTGCCGACCGAGGATGAGTGGGAGAAGGCGGCGCATGACACGCAGGGTCGGATCTTGAACGACCAGGTATATGAATGGACGGCGAGCACGTACCGAGAAGCCAGATGGAGTCCCTCACCGCCGGAGGATCAGACGTTGAAGGTAATCCGGGGGAGTCTTCAGGCCCTCGGCATTCATGATGCTGTCGGTGTCCTCGACTACCAAGTGCGCATGTACGCGAGCGCGCGTGAGGGAGCGCCCGGCAGAGGCTTTCGCTGCGTGCAGGATCTGCCGAAAGAACGATAAACTGCCTCCTTGCCCTTCCTCTCCAGGCCCCTTTAGAATATCTTCGGATTCACGAATATCAGTTGAAGCGCACAGATCGAATACAATACACATAACCGCAGGATGTTCAAAAAGGCTGTCGGCGAGGCCGCAGCAAGCGAAGAAGCGAGGCGTACGCTTCGGTACGTTGAGCTTCTGAGCGATGCGAGAACGAAGCTGGAAGACTTTTTCAACATCCCGCGAAGGAGGGCGTTATGGGTCTGGCAGACAATAAATGTATTCCCTGTCGTGGCGGGGTTCCGCCGTTGCCGAACGATCGCACTCAGGAGTTATTGAAGGAACTGGGTCGAGGGTGGACGCTGAACGGGCAAGGACATCTTGAACGCCTGTATACCTTCAAGGATTTCGCTCAGGCGCTCGAGTTTGTGAACAAGGTTGGCGCGGTTGCAGAAGCCGAAGGGCATCATCCCGATCTGTATCTCGCCTGGGGGAAAGTCAAAATAGAGATCTGGACGCACAAGATCAACGGCCTGACGGAGAGCGACTTTTACCTGGCGGCGAAAGCCGACCGTGAATTTGTACCGTTTCGATCCGCTGCCGGCTAGCCGGCTCGCACAACTTTTCGGACATGAACTCATGGGGCAGCAGATGAGCGACGAAGCAAAAATAGCGCTCGTCAACATGCCCTTCAGCTATGCCAAGTATCCTTCCATCCAGCTCGGCACGCTCTCCGCGCTGCTCAAATCACATGCAATCCCTGTCGATTGTCACCACCTAAACGTCCGATTCGCTCATCTGATCGGCGTCGAGGTGCATGAGTCGATCTGTGAAAAGCGCGCGCTTTTTGGCGAGTGGCTGTTCTCCTATCTACTGTTTCGAGATAATCCCAAACGGGCAGAGTATCCGCAGATCTTCAAGCCGGTCTTTGAGCAGATCGCTCAAGAGAGCGGCCGGCCGGTCGGCTACTTCGAGGAGATGGCGACCCGCATCGCTCCTCAGTTTCTGACCTGGGCCCTCACCGCCATCAGCTGGGGACAGTACAAGTTGGTCGGGTTTACCTCGACATTCGATCAAAACGTCGCGAGCCTTACGATGGCCAAGCTCATCAAGGATCTGTATCCGGAGGTGACGATTGTTTTCGGTGGGGCCAACTTCGACGGCGAGATGGGGCTTGAACATCTGAGGGCCTTTCCCTTTATCGATTACGTCGTGATCGGGGAAGGCGAACAAACCTTTCTTCCGTTAGTCCGTCAGGTTCTCGAAGGCAACACGGAACGCGCTCCTGACGGCGTGGCATACCGACA
>DATIGP010000313.1:0-2872 GCA_035454625.1 Nitrospira sp. | reverse complement strand
CGACCCATTCGATTCCATCGTCAGCGTCTCGCCGCAGATGAACCTGATGAAACAGCTGGCCAAAGAAGTGGCCCTGACCGACGCCACGGTCCTCATCACCGGTGAAAGTGGAACCGGTAAGGAACTGTTCGCCCAAGCGATTCACTCCTATAGCCCCAGAACCAACGGCCCGCTGATCACGCTCAATTGCGCCGGCATTCCGGAAAGCCTCTTGGAGGCGGAGTTATTCGGCTACGAATCGGGGGCCTTTACCGACGCCAAGCGGGCGAAGCCGGGACGATTTCAAATGGCCGAAGGTGGAACGCTCTTTCTCGACGAGATCGGCGAAATGAGTCCGACCGCTCAAGCGAAGCTCCTGCGTGTCTTGGAAAACCACACCATCGATCCGTTGGGCGATACCAGAAGCCATAAGGTGAACATCCGCATCATCGCCGCCACGAATGAGGATCTGCTCGCCCACATCAAGGAGGGTCGTTTCCGCCTCGATCTGTACTATCGGCTGAACGTCTACCAGCTCCGCATTCCACCCCTGCGTGAACGTCTGGAAGATATCGAGCCGATCCTCTTGATCTTTTTGGAGCGGGCCAAACTGGAACGCGGTTGCCGCATCAGAGCCATCGCTCCGGCGGCTCTGACGGTCCTTCAACATCACGACTGGCCCGGAAACGTGCGCGAACTCCACAATGTCGTCGAATGGCTGACCATCACGTGCAAAGCTGAGGTGATTCAGCCGGGTCATCTACCGGCATCCGTGAACGCTCCCCAGCCCAATCGCCTCAGTCAGGAGATCAAACCATCGTTGCTGGCTTTCGGGCTGTCGTTTCAAGACATGGAGAGGCAATTGCTTGAAGAAGCGTTACGGAAATCTTCCGGCAATGTCTCGGAGGCAAGCCGCCTCCTCAAAATCACCAGGAATACCCTGCGCTACCGCATGGCCAAATACCACCTCCAATGAGAGCCTATTCATGTGGCTTTGAATGCAGGGTTTGCGGTGCATGCTGTTGGGTCACCGAGTGGTTTAGACATCGGCTTCCATCGGAAGATGAATCATGGACCTCATGCGAGTGACCGTCGCCGGTAGTTTGGTCATACTGCAATGTGCTTGTGCCGTCATGGATCCACCCCTGTCTGCGCCGCCGGGCAGCAATGTCACCGCCGCCCAGCACAACTCCGACGGGATCGCGCATTATGAGCTGGGCCATTGGTCGATCGCCAAGGATCATTTCACGTCTGCCGTCGAAGCCGATCCGAATCTCGCCGAAGCCCACTACAATCTCGGCCTCGCACTCAATCAACTGAATCTTCAATCAGAGGCCACCACCCATTTCAAGAAAGCGGCGGACCTGGCACCCGCCAACAACGCAATCGTTCAGTCCAGGGCCTATCGAAGCCGCACGGCTCCTCCTTCACCATCCAGTTCCGGCACAAGCGGCTATGGAGGAATGGGATACTAGCCGTGCCTCCTTTCCATGCAGCCATTCCCGCACAGTCACCCTTTACGAATCAGACTGATCATCTTGCGCTCCCGCATTGTCCCATCATGGGCCTGGATGAACCGTCATCCAGATTGGAGCCGGCTGTCGCCGCCATGTGACTACCAAACGCCCCACAGCGTTGTCACTCGCCTCCGTCAAGTCACGCGCAAGCAACAGATCACCATCCATCGTGCCTCAAGATTTCTCGGCGGCGGTCCGATATCACTTACCGGCGGCTGACCTCACTCTGATACTCGCATGAATAAGCGGATCGGCATCGACGAATTGAAGCCCGGCATGCTGATCGAGGCACTCGATCGATCATGGCTAAGCACGCCGTTTTTTCGGCACAAGATGACGATCACTTCGGCTCGACAGATCGCACAGCTGAAAGCCTCCGGAGTGCAGACCCTGATAGTTCGTATTGAGGCAGAAGAAGCCCAGGAAGGGCCGGTCATCGAGTCGGACATCCCGGATAACCCTGCAGTGCCGGACACAGATGAGGCGGCCTCCGTGCCGCCGTTAGCTCCCTTCGAAGAGGAACTGACGGTGGCAAGACAGGTATACCAGGCCGCAAAAACCGCCATTCAAAACGCCATGCATGATGCGCGGTTGGGACGGGCCATCAATGCCGATGCGGTCCGGGCAGTCGTCTCCGACATGACTGACAGCGTCTTTCGCAATCCAGACGCCTTGTCCAGCCTATCGAGGCTCAAGCGGTTCGACGAATACACTTTTTACCACTCCGTCAACACCGCTCTGCTCGCGATGTCCTTGGGACGGAGCCTCGGCTTCGACCGGTCGACATTGCATTTAGCCGGTGTGGGAACGCTGTTGCACGATATCGGCAAGATGAAGATTCCCCTCGAAGTGCTGAACAAGCCCGGCCGCTTCGAGGCTCATGAAATGGAGATGATGAAACAACACGTGCTCAGGGGCGTGGAAGTTTTAGCCACCACCACCGGCTTAGGAGAGTCCTACATCAAGCCGGCCCTTGAACACCATGAGCGCGTGAATGGGGACGGATATCCGCATCGGCGCGCGAAGCAAGACATCAGTCAGTTCGGCTTGATCACCGCTATCGTCGATATCTACGACGCCATGACGAGCGATCGGTGCTACCATAAGGGCCGACCCGCCCATGAGATCCTTCAGCTTCTCTACCGCCTTTCGCTCGACGGTCACCTTGACTCGACATTAGTCCAGCGATTCATCCAAGTCGTGGGGGTCTATCCGGTCGGCTCAATCGTGGAATTGAATACGGGTGAAACAGGCATCGTCAAGCAGGTGAACCATCATGCACCCTTGGCGCCAGTGGTGCTCTTTGTAAAGAGCGCCGGAAATACGCTACTGTCCCAACCAAAAGAGGAAGATCTCTCGCAGCAGCGCAAGACTCC
>DATIGP010000312.1:0-6339 GCA_035454625.1 Nitrospira sp. | reverse complement strand
GTTTACCGACGGGAGAATCGCATTAACCGGCCTGGGTCCTTTTACTTCGCGGCAAACGGAGGAGTTGTGCGCCAAATTCTCATGATCCTCCCTCTATTCGCAGAACCTCACTTGTTGTAGCCTTGTAACCTGTTGTAACATCTTGGTTTTAGCATAAATTTCGTTGGTTAATATCCGTCAAACATTCCCTTGACAGTTCATTCCAGTTTCAGTACCGTTCCGGGTACTATCCGGACGAATGCTCGTTCGTTTTTTGGGTGTAGGCAATTGAATAACGCCAAGCTTCCGAAAGGTTTTGACGAGTCATCATCAAGACTTGTGATCATGTTCGATGGACTATGTGTCTCAATCTGACGAAGGAGGGATGAGTATGAAAAGGGCTGTCGTTCTAGCCGCCGTGGCGCTATTTTTGGGATTCGGCTTGCTAGCGGCCGAGGGTTCCCGCGCTGCCGGCGATATAGAAAAATTAGGCCTCGCCGATGCCGTCGTGGGAGGGAAACCTCTCAAGGCTGAAGCCACGAAGACGCTGCAAGGCCGCGTCTGGTCGCAATGGGCGGATAATCCGGATGGGGAACTTCTGTTCGGGATTCAATACTGGAATTCGGGTGAACCGGGGTCCGGTACACCAGGGGGTCGATCTTCCACGATGCTTGACGTGAAACCGCCGGACCCGTTGTTCAGTTGTTGTGCGTGGGGTTTCGCCGGCGGCAGTGAGAAAAACTCAGCCTATTCAGGATGGTATCATGCCGCCACGACGGTGCGTCTTGCGGTCAAGGACAAAGCATTGATGGACCAAATCATCAAGGCCTCACAGGAATTGGTCGCTATGGAAGTTACGCTGGACGGGCGAACCATCACCGGGTTCAAGGTGATCAAGGACTAGTTCTCTCAATGCGAAAAGATGTCGTTGAAGGAGGATGAACATGATGTTGCAGAAGCGTGGTGCAGCCGTTCTGGCAGCCGTTGCGCTGCTGGTCGGTATGGGCTCGACTGCCTCGGCCATTGAGTCGTTTCAAGAGCGCTTCGAGTGGGGCGATATGAGCAAGCCGACCACCATTCAAGGTCGGGTGATCGTCCTCGATCCCTACGATGAAGCGGTGTGGATCAATGTTGCGGTGTTCGGCGGTAATGCCGAAAGCGGCTTATACTGGCAGAAGATCCATCCCGGCAAGACGCTGAAGTTTTATGCGGACAAGAGTGCCTGGCAAGAGCTGAAGAAGATGGGACGGCCTCATGCCGGACCCGCAGCGGCGAAAGAAGTTCCCCCCGGCAGCACGACGGATTTGATCGAATTTGTCGCGACGGAAACCGAGCAGAATCATCGAGTGATTTCGTCGGTGAAAAAGATTCCCGAGGTGTCTGGTTCAGTGGGGAAGCCGCTGAGCATTTCCGCGCTTCGTCTCAAGGAGTGCGCCGGAAAGAGCGAGTTTGAATCGGCTTGTGGGAAGGCCAAGACAGGTCTCAACACTTCTCCGGTCACACCGGATGGAAGCAACGTCGGCATGCAGTACGATGTGATGCTTCCAGGTGGGAAAACCGTTGGTGGTTTGATTCCATGGACTGCGCAATATAACCAAGCGCACTGAAGATAGTGCCGGATGAGAACGGGCGTCATTTCCTCCACGGGAATGCCGCCCGTTTCTTTTCACCAGCTCTCCATGGAGATCAGAGATCCGATGATGGGTCGCTGTCCGATCTCACCATGCGTTGCAACTCGGCAAGGCGATTCAATGCGTCGAGCGGCGTCATGGAGAATAGGTCGATCTGTTTGACCTCTTCGATGATCGGATGAGGAAGAGGAAGGGACATTGATGTCGGCGGGAGTTGTTCCTGAATCAACGCGGAATGAGCCGATTCCGGCTGTTCCAATTGCGATAAGACCGCTTGAGCCCGATCGATCACACAAGCGGGGAGCCCCGCGAGTTTGGCCACGTGAATACCATAACTTCGGTCGGCTTTGCCCGCCACGATCTTTCTAAGGAATACCACATCCTCGCCACGTTCTAGAACGGCTACGCGATAATTCTTGATGCCGGCCCGTTGTTGTTCCAGTTGTGTCATCTCATGGTAATGAGTGGCGAACAGCGTGCGTGCGCCTAATCGTGTACGATCATGGATGTGCTCGGCGATCGCCCAGGCGATGCTCAGGCCGTCGTAGGTGCTTGTGCCGCGGCCGATTTCGTCCAACAGGATCAGGCTGCGTTGAGTAGCATTTCCAAGAATATGTGCCGTCTCAACCATTTCAACCATGAACGTACTCTGGCCACCGGCCAAATTATCCGAAGCGCCCACCCTTGTGAATATTCGATCAGTCAACCCGATATGCGCTTCCGCGGCCGGTACGAAGCTTCCGATTTGAGCCATCAGCACAATTAACGCCACCTGTCGTAGATACGTGCTTTTTCCCGCCATGTTCGGACCTGTAATGATCAACAGCCGGTTCGCATCGAGATCCAATACCGTGTCATTCGAAACGAATGCCGACTCAGTACAGAGTCGTTCAACTACAGGGTGACGCCCCTCCCGTATAATAATGGCATCCCCGTCCGTGACCGTGGGTTTGGTGTACCGACGCAGCGCGGCTGCTTCGGCTAATCCGGCTAGGACATCAATCAGCGAAAGGACCGTCGCCATGGTATCCAATCGATGGGCCTGTTCGGCCAACCGTGACAGGAGCTCTACAAAGAGCTCCTGCTCCCGTGCGAGCATTGTGACATCGGCCCCGATGACACGCTCCTCCAGTTCCTTCAATTCGGCTGTCATGAAGCGTTCGGCATTGACGAGCGTTTGCTTGCGAGTATAGTCGGCTGGGACACGAGTAAGATTGGCTTTGGTGACCTCGATATAGTAGCCGAAAACTTGATTGTAGCGAACCTTCAATGAATCGATCCCTGTACGGTCACGCTCCTTTTCCTCGATTGCCGAGATCCAACTCTTCCCTTCCCGGCTGGTTTTGCGCAACTCATCAAGAGTCGGATCATAACCCTCCTTGAAGATGTTCCCGTCGCGAACCGAGATCGGAGCATCAGCCCTGACGGCTCGCTCAATCAGCTCGTACAGATCCTGACACGTATCCCACGAGGTCCGTGCTTCGCCAAGCAGCCGACTGTTGAGCGGTGTCAGCTGGGCGGCCATCTCCGGTAGAACCGCGAGAGACTGTTTCAAAGCGAGCAATTCGCGAGGGCCGGCCAATCCGAGTACGATGCGACTACCGAGCCGGGCGATGTCTTGGACCTCCCGCAAGTGCGAGCGTAACGCGGTCCTCACCTGCAAGTGATTCTTCAGCTCTTCCACCGCATCGAGCCGAGGTCGGATTTGATCACAGCGGAGCAACGGCCTTATCAGCCACTGCCGAAGAAGCCGACTCCCCATCGCGGTGGCGGTCAAATCCAGCACACTCAGGAGAGTTGGAGGCTTCCCTGCCAAGGCAGTTTCGTTGGGTGCCAGTGGCTTCAGAAGTTCAAGGTTGCGAGTCGTCGCTCCATCTAGGTGCATGTACTCGTTATTGGGACGGACAGTGAATCGCCGAATGTGATCCAGAGGAACCGTCGGTTGGGTCTCGCGGATGTACGACAAGACCGCTCCCGCTGCGCTACTTGCGGCCGGGAAGTCGACACAACCCAACGCCTCCAAGGTCGGCACGCGGAAGTGTCGGGTTAAGGTGCGAGCGGCCGATTGCGGGCTGAACGACGCCGGTGCTCGTTCACAGAGGCGCGCGCCTGCTAGTTGCTCCAGCCAAGCGGAGGATTGACGAACCAGCTCTGCGGGGTACAGTACTTCCCGAGGGTCCAGTCGAATAACCTCGTTCAACAACTGCGTGAACGCATAGGGACCGTGAAACTCCATGCCCCAAAACTCGCCGGTTGACACTTCAAGAGCCGCCAGGCCGTGGGGTATTCCATGGGCCGTGTCCGATCGAATGGCAAGCGCAACGAGGTAGTTGAGCTCGGAGGGGGCAAGGAATTCCGTGTCTACGAGCGTGCCGGGAGTATACAGCCTGACGACTTCACGCCGCACCAGGCCCTTGGCCAGCTTGGGGTCCTCTACTTGCTCGCATAACGCGACGATACGACCCGCCTTCAATAACTTCGCAATGTAGCCGGTGGCTGCATGGTAAGGGACGCCGCACAGCGGCACAGGATCGGCGCTGCTTTTGTCGCGGGACGTGAGGGCGATCGATAAAAGACGAGAGGCGTCTTGTGCGTCCTCGTAGAACATTTCATAAAAATCACCGACCCGAAAAAACAGTATAGCCTCGGGGTATCCCTGTTTGATGTCGCGATACTGACGCATGAGCGGGCTTAGAGTCGTATCACTCATCAACGAAGTCCCTCATAGACTCCGTCTGCCCGGGAGCCTGGGTGCGCCCGGACATTTTTTCCAGAGATTGTCTGAGCCGCTCTAAATTAACTTCGGCTTCCTGCAACGCCTTCGTCTTTCGACGAAGGTCGATACGCCCCCGTACCCAAGGAGGAAACAACAAAATAGCCGCGACCAAAAGACCGACGACAAATCCAGCCATGATGGGCTTGTAAATCGGCGTTGACGCCTCGAGCAATCCGAAGAAATAACGGAGTGTGACTTCCTGTTCTTGATTTTGAAGGAAGAAGGCCAACGAAAGGAGCAATAGAATGCCGATGAGGATCAGTCGAGTCATCGCGGTCGAGTCTTTCCACCGGCCTGCCCACTCGGATTGCGCGATCGGGAGGGGAGTGGCGCCATGTTCCTGATTCGAGTGAGCAGTGAACGAGAGCGTGAGCCCCGTGCTTCCACTCGCGCCCTTCTGCTAGTCCTGGAGCGATGGGCCAACCGTATCTCCAGTCGGTCCTCCGGGAGCAATTGAGGAAACCGGTCGGCCCACTCGATGGCGACGGCCACGTCGTCCGTAAGGTAATCCGATAGTCCAATCGACTCGATGTCATCCGATTTCTGCAACCGGTATAAGTCGATATGAATGACCGGAAGTCGCGCCTGGTATTCATGGACGATTGAGAATGTCGGACTCGTGACTGAAGCTGCCGGCACGCCGAGTCCGGCAACGATCCCGCGGACCAGTGCCGTCTTACCTGCACCCAGTTCACCGATCAACGCGAGCACATCACCCCCACGAAGCAATTGGCCTATCGCATATCCGAACGTTTCTGTCTCGACGGAAGAGGAGAGGATAAGGTCCAGAGAGCTGATGGATCTAGCCATGGGAACGTCCTCACACGGACCGTTCCTTATTCACTGAGTATTATGTGATTGAGTCTGATGTATGAGTCTGAGGGCATAGGGGATTTCCTCGATCACATCCCCTGCTATCAAGCCGGATTGCCCTCTTCCCGCTGCAGCCAAATCTCCGGCAGCGCCGTGCAGATAGGTTGCAGCGCAGGCCGCCTCCCAAGATGGCAGGCCTTGAGCCAAGAGCCCCACCATCATGCCGGTCAACACATCGCCTGTTCCGGCCGTCGCCATCCCAGGATTGCCGGTAGGGCAAATGGCAACGGCTCCATCCGGTCGCGCGACAACGGTTCGGGCTCCTTTCAACACGACGAACAGGCCTCGCTCTCTCGCAAAGCGGGACGCTGTGCCGATCCGATCGCCGTTGACGGTCTGAGACGTTGCGTCAGCCTCCAGCCGCGCCATCTCTCCTGGATGAGGTGTGATGATGGGCGGTGTCTTGCAAGTCGCCAGGAGAGCGGTCCGTCCCGTCAGTGCATTGAGGGCGTCCGCATCCAGAACCGCCGGTCGGTCAAGTTGCTTGGTCAAGGCCTGGACGAGTTCAACCGTTTCCGGATGTGTGGATAGTCCTGGACCGATGGCAATAGCGGTTCTGGCCGACATGAACGCTACGAGCCGATCCAAGGCGGTCCGGGAAATGGTGCGCGCCTTGGTCTCCGGCATCGGAGCCGTCATCGCCTCCAACAGCTTTGCCTCCAATATATCGTTGACGCTTGCCGGGATGGCGACGGTCACGAGGCCCGCGCCGACACGCAACGCTGCCCGTGCAGCCATGGCGGCGGCTCCGGTCTTACCTACAGACCCCGCAATAATGCCGGCATGGCCAAATGTCCCTTTGTGACTCGATGGCTGACGCCTCGGCAGGTACGACCGCACCACCTGCTCCGTAATCAAGCTCGTTCGGCTCATGATCGCGTCAATGTAAGCAGAAGGAATCCCGATATCCGCGATGGCCACCTCGCCGGCCAGGTCGATCCCACAGTTCTGATAGAGGCCTAACTTCGGAAGGCCGAAGGTCACGGTGAGAGAGGCTCGAATCGCTCGACCAAGGATAGTCCCGGTATCGGCGTGGAGACCAGACGGCAGATCAACGGCCACCACAGGACGGCCGGTTTC
>DATIGP010000311.1:0-6417 GCA_035454625.1 Nitrospira sp. | reverse complement strand
ATTACGCATCTGCCAACCGGTGTAGTCGTGACGTGCCAGGATGAGCGGTCGCAGCTGAAAAATCGCACCAAGGCCATGCGGACCTTGCGTGCCCGGATTGTGGAGGCTGAACGGGAAAAGCAAGAAGCGGAGATCGCTCAGAGCAGGAAATTTCAGGTGGGGACCGGGGAACGAAGCGAGAAGATTCGAACCTACAACTTTCCACAGAATCGGGTCACGGATCACCGAGTCGGCATGACTCTTCATAAGTTGGAATTGGTCATGGAAGGTGATCTTGACGAGATCGTTCAAGCGCTGAAGGCACAACAGCAGCGGGCCGAAACCGCCAAGGTGTAACCATGACCGCACCCATTGCTGCAGATTCGACAACCATCGGCATGCTGATTACCTGGGCCAACCGCTCTTTGGATACATCCGGATCCATGAATGTGTCTCAAGAAGCGCTCTGGTTATTGGCCCACGCTTTGGGAATGAAACATCATGAATTGGCCAGTCGGAGAGAGCAAGTGGTCTCAGGCGAAGGGCTGGCTCGTGCCGAATCAGTAGTATCGAGGCGGAAGGCGCGCGAACCGTTACAGTATATCTTAGGCACACAGGAATTTTGCGGCCTTGACTTCCATGTAAACCCTGCGGTGTTGATTCCTCGGCCCGAGACCGAACTCCTTGTGCAAGAGACTTTGAGGGAGGGAGGATTTGCGGAAGGTGCCGTCCTGGTCGATGTGGGAACAGGTTCCGGTTGTGTGGCGGTGACTTTGGCGACGATCCTGAGCGGCATGCGAATTTTTGCCCTCGACTGCTCCGGGGAGGCATTGGCTGTCGCAAAGGGCAATGCAGAGAGACACGGAGTCAGCGACGGAATTATTTGGAAGGAAGGGGATCTTTTATCTCCGTTGCGCGAAAGTAATTTGAGACGGTCGGTGGATGCGATTGTGTCCAACCCTCCTTATGTCGCCGAAGAGGCTTGGGAGGAGTTGCAGCCTGAGGTCCGGGATTATGAACCGCGTCTGGCGTTGGTAGCCGGGCAGAGGGGCACAGAGCTTCATGAACGATTGCTCCATGAGTCTCTGCCATTCCTCAAATCCGGTGGACTGCTCCTCATGGAACTTGGTCAGGGCCAGGCTCCCCTTGTGCGACGGGCCGCGGAGCAAGTCGGCGGCTACACAGGGTTTCAAACTGTCAAAGATGAAGCCGGTATTGAGCGCGTGATGATCGCACGGCGGGCACAGTAGAAGCCAAGGTATGGATGAGATTCTCATCAACGGTGGCAGACGGTTGTCCGGTGAAGTCCGCATCAGCGGTGCAAAAAATTCCGCTCTCCCGATCTTGGCTTCCACCATTCTCGGCAGCGGGGAATGCGTCATCACCAATGTCCCGAGAGTCGTAGACGTCTTGACGATGGGAAAACTGCTGGGGATCCTCGGCGTCAAAGTGTCCCATGAAGGCAATCGGGCGGTCATTCGAGGGGATGTGATCCTATCATCCGAAGCTCCCTATGATCTGGTCAAGACTATGCGGGCGTCGGTTTTGGTACTGGGGCCGCTGATTGCACGTTGGGGCGAGGCGAAGGTGTCTCTTCCCGGAGGCTGTGCAATCGGCTCCAGACCGGTCAACCTTCATTTGGCTGGATTGGAGAAATTAGGAGCGAACATTTCCATCGAGCACGGCTATATCACGGCCAAAGCGAAGCGATTGAGAGGGGCGCGCATTTACTGTGATACGCCAACCGTAACGGGTACTGAGAACCTTATGATGGCCGCGTCACTGGCAGAAGGGATTACCATGCTTGAAAATGCGGCCAAGGAGCCGGAGATTGTAGACCTGGCCGATTTTCTCGTTAAGCGTGGCGCACGAATCCACGGGGCAGGAACCGATGTGATCATGATAGAGGGAGTCCGCGAACTGCACGGAGGAGACCACGAAGTGATCCCCGATCGTATCGAGTCGGGTACGTATCTGACGGCGGGTGCCATGACGCATGGGGATGTGACCACGACACACTGTTGCCCCGGTCATCTTGAAGCCGTGCTGATGAAATTGCGCGAAACAGGTGCAGACGTACAGGAGGGCAAAGATACGGTGCGGCTGACGATGCCCCGCAAGCTACGAGGAACAGACGTTAAAACCCTGCCTTTCCCAGGGTTTCCCACCGATATGCAAGCGCAGATGGCTGCATTGATGAGCTTAGCCGAAGGGACGAGTGTCATAACAGAAACCGTGTTCGAGAGCCGGTTTATGCATGTAGAGGAATTACGACGGATGGGAGCCGATATTCGAGTGGAAGGTAATCGACTAGTGGTAACCGGAAGCAAGAAACTCACCGGCGCCCCCGTCATGGCATCCGATCTTCGCGCCAGTGCCGGTCTCATCCTCGCCGGGTTGGCGGCCGAGGGAGTGACACAAGTCCAACGTGTCTATCACCTCGATCGGGGATATGAGCGAATCGAAGAGAAACTCAGAACCTTAGGGGCCGATGTGCGACGCCGACAAGCTACGTCGGCCGTGCACTAGAGGTTCCCATGTTGACGATCGCGCTGCCAAAGGGGAAACTTATCGAGTCCGCACTGGATCTCTTCCGACGAGCCGGCTACGAGATGGCCGGATCGTCCGTGGATAGTCGCCGACTGATATTTGTCTGTCCCGAACACGGCATGACTTTTCTCATCGTTCGCCCCAGCGATGTGCCGACCTATGTGGAGTATGGGGGGGCGGATGCCGGAATTGTCGGGAAAGATGTCTTGATGGAGCAAGAAAGCGACGTATACGAACCATTGGATTTAAGATTCGGAGCGTGTAGAATCTCCGTCGCTTCGCTGGGTGGAAAAGGCGCGAACGATCGGCTGTCGTCCAAGATCCGCATCGCGACGAAATATCCGCGCATCAGTGAGCGCTATTTCAATAAGCGCGGGGTTCCGGTCGAGATTATCAAGTTATACGGTTCCATTGAGCTGGCTCCGGTAGTGGGACTGGCGGATCGCATCGTAGATCTGGTGGAAACCGGCGGTACGCTGAAAGCGCATGATCTGGTCGAAGTCGAGGTCATTGCTCAGTCGACGGCTCGTTTCATCGTCAATCGGGCGAGCCTTCGGCTCAAGCAGGAACCCCTGATGGAACTGATTCGCAGGCTTCGTTCGGCGGTGCGGAAACAGCGTCCTCCATCCGGCAATGGCCGCCTGTCTGCCGCCGGTACGCGCAAGACAAAGAAGGCTCTTCCATGAAGATCGTCACGCAGGCAGATCGGAGCTTTCTTCCGTCCTTGAAAAGGGCCGCGCTTCGAGGGCGAACGACCGGCGCGGCCGTTGAAAAAACCGTCCGCTCAATCCTGCAAGCCGTCGAGCGAGGCGGCGACAAAGCCGTCCTTCGCTATACTCAGCAATTCGATAAAGTGATGCTGAAGATCGAAGCGTTACGTGTCACCTCGGAGGAGATCAAGAGCGCCTACTTCCACATCAGAAAAGACGAAGGCGATGCGCTGCGGCTGGCGGCTCAACGGGTGACGTCGTTTCATGAACGACAGCGGACAAAAACCTGGATGTATCAAGACGGCGATGCGACCCTTGGGCAGGTTGTGGGACCGGTCGACGCAGTTGGTGTGTACGTTCCGGGAGGGAAGGCCGTCTACCCGTCCTCCGTGTTGATGTGTGCGATCCCGGCCAAAGTAGCCGGTGTGCCACGCATCGTGATGGTCACTCCGCCCCAGAAGGGCGGGATTAATCCCTATTTACTGGTTGCAGCCGATATTGCCGGGGTCACCGAAATTTATCGTGTGGGTGGCGTGCAGGCAGTCGCGGCGCTTGCCTATGGGACGAAGACTATCGCGCGGGTCGACAAAATCGTCGGACCTGGGAATATTTATGTGGCCACAGCGAAGCGGTTGTTGTATGGCACCGTCGGAATCGATATGGTCGCCGGTCCTAGTGAGTTGCTTGTGGTAGCGGATGAGGATGCGAAACCGGCTCATGTGGCCGCCGATCTGCTTTGTGAAGCCGAGCATGATGAGGATGCTCAGGTGTTTCTTGTCACGACATCCGAACGATTGGCCAAAGATGTGTCCAAGCTGATCGAAGATCAACTCAGGGGACTTCAGCGAGAAAAGATCGCATCAAAGTCTATTGCGCGCCATTCAGTCGCATTCGTAGTGCCGACCATGGACGAGGCTATCGCAGTCGCCAATGAAATCGCGGCCGAACATCTGACACTTTCAGTGGATAATCCGTTCGATTATTTGGAGAAGATCCGCCATGCCGGAGCGCTGTTCATGGGCCGCTATACACCGCCGGCGGTCGCGGATTACGTCGCCGGCCCGAATCACGTTTTGCCGACGGGAGGAACGGCCCGCTTTTTTTCACCGTTATCAGTCAATGACTACGTGAAGGTCAGCAACATCGTGCACTACACGAAACAGGAATTGGCGAGAGTCAAAGATCCGTTGATCCGACTGGCGCAGATTGAAGGTTTTGATGCACACGCCAAATCGGCGCAGAGCAGGTTTTCATGAAGAAGAGCGGGCCTGCTCCACGACAGGCGAATGTCCAACGAACGACCAAAGAGACCGACATCCGTGTCGAATGGACCCTGGACGGCAGAGGGCAAGGGAAAATCGATACCGGCATCCGGTTCTTCGACCATATGCTGGAGTTGCTCGCGAAACATGGGTTTTTTGACCTGACGGTCCAAGCGAAGGGCGATCTCGATATCGACGAACATCATACAGTGGAGGATGTCGGGATCGTGATGGGGAAGGCCGTGCACCAGGCATTGGGTGAAAAAGCGGGCATCAAGCGATTCGGATTTGCTTCGGCTCCGCTCGATGAAACATTGGCGCAGGTTACTGTCGATCTGAGTGGCCGACCGTTCCTCGTCTACAACGTGGCACTGGCGGACCGGAAGATCAAAGCGTTCGATCTCGGCTTGTTCGAAGACTTCTTCCAGGCCTTTGTGACTCACGGAGGCCTGAATCTCCACGTGAATCTGCTCTATGGCCGCAACCCGCATCACATCATGGAAGCGATCTTCAAAGCGCTCGCCAAGGCGCTCGACCAAGCGACGATGCTGGAAGAGCGGTTGGCGGGGGAAGTCCTGTCGACGAAGGGAATGCTGTAAGACAAGAAGCACAGCCGAAATGTGGATGGCTTAAAGGGGCAGGTTTCTAAATAAGGAGCCTGCCCTTTATGTTTCAAGAACCGAAGGCAAACTTTTAGTGCAGATCACACTGCTCTTGAGTCGGTCCGTAGCGGCCCGTAGTTCCTCAGAAAACTACCGATCGTCTGCGGTTCATATCCTGGGACTACTAGGCGCCAGATCTTTCCGTGTCTAGATACATTTAATTTTACTTGCCCGCCGCTTCGACTGAATGCTCTCCAGAAGTTTTCCAGCAACCCTCTCGGCACAATGAAATCAAACAAGTCGCCATCTTTTTCTTGGCACAACAGAACAACCACATCATATTTCTCGTCTGAGATACCAAGGAACCAGCGGTCTGGCCGTTGCTCATTAGCGAATGGGATTGCCACTTTATGCCCTTTATTAGAACCTATCTCAAAATCGTTTGAGGAGCATGGTGATGCGGGCGAGCTGCACAAAGCCGAGGAAATTGGTGGCGTAGTACTCCCAACGAACGAGGAGGCGTCGTTTCCATTGGAGCCAGGCAAAGAAGCGTTCCACGAGCCACCGGCGTTCATAGCGGCGTAAGTGCCGTCCATCCTGCGTCTTGAGCTTCCGGGTGGAACGATGGGGTGCGATCATGTTGACGCCGTCTTGTGTGAGCTCGTCATCGAGGCCGTCGCTGTCATAGGCGCGATCGCCAATGAGATGTTCGGGCTTCGCCTCCAGCATGTAGAAGTCGAAACTGAGTTGGACCAAGGTGACTTCATGATGATTCGCCGCATGCGTACTGACGGAGAGCGGCAGCCCATGGCGATCCACAATCGCGAGGATCTTCACGCCCTTGCCGCGTTTCGTGAGTCCGACGGCCTCGCCCCCGCCCTTGGCGGCCGCAAAGGTGGCATCGATGAAACTCTCGCGTTCATCAATGGCCCCTTCCTCGCGCAGTGTATTGGCCAGTTGGGTGAGGACCTCGCGCAAGACCCCGCGTTGACACCACTGTTGAAACCGGCGATGCACCGTCTTGTAGTTGGGGTAGCACTGCGGCAGGAACTGCCATTGCGCGCCGGTGTTCAGAATCCAGAGCACGGCTTCCAACACGGCGCGGGTTGGGACCGGTTTGCGGCCAGGACGACTGTCCGGAATGTGTTCTTCGGGGAAATGTTCTCGAATGCGTTCCCACTGGTCATCGCGCAGACGGAGCATGCCCGGACTTATAGAGATGAATTTGCAGGCCGTCAACTATTTTGAGATAGGTTCTAGAAAAATAGGTGTACGTGAATTCGCTCTTTGAGGTGCGAAAGAAGCGTTAAGAAT
>DATIGP010000310.1:0-33985 GCA_035454625.1 Nitrospira sp. | reverse complement strand
TGATAGGTCACACGTGCCGTCGTCCCGTCGCTCTTGGCCATAGGAGGGTGCCGCGGAGCGCGCGCGACGAATTCCGAAATATGGACGACTTTCTTGGCGAGGTCTTCTGCTTGCCGCTGCTCGATGCCGTCCGGAAAGAATGCGGGATAGTCTTTCAGCATCAGCGTGCAGGAGGCACAGCCGGTCACGATCGTTTCATAGGACGCGAAGGACTTCAAATTGAATCGCGCTCCCTCGCGGGCAAGCTCAACGTGTCCGTAGGTCTGAACCGGCGTCCCCGAACAACGTTGCGGCGGTAGTGCCGGCTCGACTCCGTGTCTGTTCAGCACCTCAATCACCGCATCTCCCACTCCATCATCGAAATAGTTGGCGGCGCAGCCGTGAAAATAGGCTATCGGACGGCTCGGCGAGGAGTCTGTGCCATCGGGAATCAAATGCGCATACCGTTCGCGCAAGTGTCGCGAGGCCAACTTCGGCAGTACGAGATCGTGAGGCAAGCGTGCCGTCGGGGCCAGGCTCTTCATGAGCGGTTTCGTGATGCCTTCGAGCAATCGTCTTATGAAGGGGCGATCCCAGATGGTTTGGGTGCGGGCGAGAACGCGCAAGAAGGCCTCAAACGAAGCTCCCTTTGCTTGACGCCTGAAAATCCATCCGGCCAACCGGTTGGGCTGTTGGGCCCGCTTTTGCAGAATCAGGTCTGACACGTCCACACCGGCCGGGCAGATGGTTCTGCAGGACTTGCAGTTCAGACAGGCCTCCACGACCCGCTTAGAATTGAGATAACTGTAATCTTTTGCGGTGACGATTTCGAACCAGCCCCGCGCACTCATGTCCTCGGACTGAAAGACGTCATAGACGGGGCAGACCGAATTACACTTCGCGCAGGTGGCGCAAGATTTTGAGAGCCTGGTGTAGTCGATGTGGTCGGTGAAGGGAGCGTCGCTCAACTTGATGCCGGGATTCAGCACGTTTCCCGGGTCGAACGACTTCTTCACATGAATGAAGAGCTTGTAAAGGTCCTCCCCGAACATCCGCTTGACAAACGGGGCACGGACGCGGCCGTCGCCATGCTCGCCGCAGATTGACCCGCCGAAACGATTCAGAACCGTCGTGTGGATGTCCTGATAGGCGCTCACCATCTTCTCAAAATCGCCATGATCGTTCACGTCCAACAAGGGAACGATGTGTGCATTTCCATTTCCGATATGACCGAAGATCGCCACCGGGACTCGCTGCCCGTTGAAGAAGTCCTCCAAATACCGGATTAACTCGCTGATCTTCTCGGCTGACACGACGACGTCATCCACAAAATTGATCGGTTTCTTCTTGGGGTCGAATCGATAGAGCGTCGGGTACAACGCCTTCCGCGCTTTCCAAAGTTGCTCCCGGCGTTCGGCATCAAACGCCAGCGTCAACTCCGACGCCAGCCTGTAAGAGCGACACACGGCGGCCATGGCATCGGCCAGCTCGCGGAGGTCTGTGTCGAGTGAATCAGCGTCCAACTCAATCAATAGCGTCGCCGCCGCATCAGCCGGAATGCCATACTTCCCTCGGCCGATCAAATTGAGTGTGTTGGCGTCCATGACCTCCAAGGCGCTGGGCCTGAGCGTCAGGAGCCGCGGCACCGCATCGCCGACTTCTTCCAATCGTGTAAAGTGAATGAGCGCGGTCAGCGTGGCCTTCGGTTTGTCGACCAGGGTCAGCGTGGCTTCGCTCATGACTCCCAGCGTTCCTTCGCTGCCGACGAACAGCTTAGGCAGGTCGAACGCGCCCCGCGCGAGTCCGTCGGCCAACTCAAAAAGATTATACCCGCAACTGTTTTTACTGACCGTCGGCCGCTTCGCGGCGATGAGGTCCGCATGAGCCTGCGTCATCACCAGCACGTCACGTAACGCTGGTACGGTTGTGAGCAGACGTTCCAGCGTCGGATCATCGAGGGCGTAAGATCGTGCTTCGATCCATGATGATGAGGCGAGGCACAGCCGGAGACTCCGGACAGTGTCCTTGACGGACCCATACCGAAGAGTGTGCGGTCCCGATGAATTGTTGGCGATCATGCCGCCCAACTTGCACATGTCTCCGCTGGACGGATCGGGACCGAACAACAATCCCTGAGTGCTCAGCCGTTTATTCAATTCCGTCAGCACGATGCCCGGCTGGACTCTGGCCCATCGCTCCTCTCGATTCACTTCAAGAACCCGATTCATGCGTGAGACGTCGAGGATGATTCCTGAACCGATGGCGGAACCGGTCAGATTGGTGCCGGCGGCCCGAGGCGTAAGAGGAATGTTTCGAGACACGGCATAATGGATGGTCGCGGCGATGTCATCTTCGGATTCGACGAGCACGACTGCCTGGGGCGGAATGCGATACAAGCTGGCGTCCACGGCATAGGCCGTGATCGTGGGCGCATCGTCCAAGACTTTTTTGGGTCCCAATAGCGCGCGAAGGTCCTTCGCAATTGCGCGGCTTCCGGTCGGCTGGATCAATGGAGACGAGGTTGTCATAAATCGTTGAATGCATCCCAGCAGGTCTTTGCAAGCCCCGCCGGCGACGCAGTTTGCGCTGGAAAAACTACGTTTTCAACAACCGAATTTTTTGGAGCCGCTTGTTCGTCGTCTTGGATGCTCCTACAATGCTTTCATCATGGACCGGCCCACGCTATTTATAACGCGGCCATTGCCCCAACCAGTCATGGCCGCCATCCCTCGAAACTATGAGGTGCTTACCGGACCGGCAGATCAACTACCCACGGCGGAAGAACTCTGTCGGGGCTTTGTCCAAGCCGACGCGGTCATCTGTACGTTGACCGACCATATCAATGCCCCCCTGCTCGCTCAAGCGAGGAAGCTGAAAATCATCGCCAACTATGCCGTCGGCTACAACAACATCGACTTGTCCGCCGCGAGCCACCGAGGCATCATCATCACCAATACACCAGATGTGCTGACCGATGCCACTGCCGATTTGACGTGGGCGCTGCTGCTGGCCCTGGCGAGGCGCGTCGTCGAAGGAGATAGCTGGGTGCGAAGCGGCAGCTGGCCGGGATGGACCCCGACGCAGATGTTGGGCGCGGATGTCTCCGGAAAAACGCTGGGCATCGTCGGCATGGGGCGCATCGGCCAGGCCGTCGCGCTCCGTGCGTCCGGATTTCGGATGTCGGTGGTCTATGCTGGCCGCCATCGCGTACCCATCCCATCCGGCTTCACGTGGGAATGGCAACCGTTCGATGCAGTCCTCGCGACATCCGATTTTCTTTCGCTTCATGTTCCTCTTACCGATGCAACCCGCCACTTGATCGGCCGACGTGAGCTTGCCCTGATGAAACCAACCGCTTACTTGATCAATACGTCTCGAGGACCGGTGATTGATGAGGCTGCATTAGTAGCGGGGCTTGAGGCAAAAACGATCGCGGCTGCCGGGTTGGATGTTTACGAGCGGGAACCGACAGTCTCTGCTGGTTTGATACGACTGCCGAACGTGATTCTGCTTCCCCATTTAGGGTCCGCCACACTCGAAACGCGGGTTCGTATGGGGCTCATCTGCCTCGGCAATATTGCCGCCGTGCTGCAAGGTCGACCGGCTCCGAATCGGGTGCATGAAGGGTGATCGAGGAAGGGAGGCGGAACTCTATGGTGCATACCGGAAACTGACGTCTCCTTGTTTCCCCTTTAGGACCGCCAGTCGCTGTGGGACATCGTGAAATGCAGGAATCGATTGAAAGGCGTGAGCGGCTTTCTCCCACTGTTCCTCCGCTTCATACAGCAACCCCAACTCGTAGCGAACGGCTTGGCCCTTCGCCCCTCCGCATCGAGGATCAGCTAAGACCGCTTCAAGCCCTAGGATGGCCTGAGCGATGTGCTGTTCTTCCTTGAGACAGACCGCGGTCATCAGCGCCGAATCGAGATAGAACGAGTCACTGTTCATCGACATCTGAAACTCTGCCTTGGCTTCCTCATACAGACCCATGTTCTTGTACGCCACGCCCAAGGCATAATGCGCTTCGTAATCGGGAGGCATAGCCGGTTCCTTCACGTTCAGAGGCGCAGCAGCGTCGGGTTTGGCAAGAACAGATCCTTCTGTTGAAGTCCCGCCGGCAGCGTGGGCGACGGACAGTACGGAGTCTTCGTCTTTCGGTGCATCGCTCGTTTGTGATGCGGGTGAGTCGCCCACAGACAAGACCTTCACCGGCTCGTCCTTGTATAGTCGTACGTCTTCTTGCGAGTCTGTCGTCGTCTCGGAAACCGGTGAAGCCTTCATCGTCTGGACGGAGGAGGCGGTGACCGATATGGCATGAGAATCATTTCCGTTCGAAGGCACATTCGACTCCACTCCATTTGTCTTCGGCCCACTATCTCTTGTGAACGGGTCGCCGTCGTCCGGCTCGGCGTCTGCAAGAGAAAATTCTCGACCATCTTTTATTTGACCGTTTGGCAGGACGGCTCGAACACTGTCTGCATCCGAGTCCAGCGATCCGTCACCGGTTGAATTGATGTGGTTCGACGAAGCCTCAGTCTCCGGCGCTTTTTGAGGAGAATCGATCGGTGGTCGTTTGGATCCCCACGCCACCCTCTCCGCCAGTCGGTTCACGAACGCGTCATCACTGGAGAGGTTTCGTACTTTTTCGAAGAGTTCTTCATGCAAGCTTTCCATGCCGGGCTCTGGATGCTCCAACAAGAGTTCGATCGCCCTCGCATATTGCAATGCCGCTTCTCTGCCATCGCCTTTCTCTTCATGCAGTTCTCCGTTCAGTTCCAGCAACGGAACGGAGTTCGGATCAGCGGACAAGAACTCCCGGATCAGGGATTCGGCAAGAACCAGGTCATGCGCCCGCAACGCTGCCCCGGCCAAGAAGCGATATTCTCCCAGCGCTACCTGCACATCCCCGCGTTGTAAATGCAGCCGTGCGAGGAGTTGACAAACTTGAGGATTCCCCGGTTCCCTGGTGAGCATTTGGTTCAGGATCGCCTCCGCGCCGGCGTATTGCTTTTCATCAATGCGGCGAACAGCCTCAGCCAGCAAATCCACCGGTTCGGACGATTTCTGCACCGGCGCGGAAGATCCGGGTTTGACCGCTTTGATCGATCCGGTTCCGCCTTTCTTCATGCTCTCCACGAATTGAGCCGCCTCGTTGTTCGCAGGGTCGATCCTCAGTACGGCAAGATACGCGTCTTTCGCCTCATCGTACCGCCCTTGCGCGGACCGCTCACGCCCCAACTGGAGATACACTCGGGTCGCTTCATCCTGCTGGTTTTCTTGGATACAGAGTTCAGCAACGCGCTGCTGCGCGTTGAGATTCGATGGATCGTGTTGTACGATCTTCTTATAGATTTCGAGCGCGTCTTTTCCTCGACGCTCTTTCAGGTAGTACTTGCCGAGGGTGAGATAATCCTGGACCGCGCTGCCGATGAGTCCGCGTTCAACGTTCAGGTCTCCAAGGTGACGATAAATTTCGTGTCGAGATGGATCGCATTTAAGGACTTTTTTATAGGCAGCGATCGCTTTGAGGACGGCCCCTTCAGCGCGGAATGCCGAGGCCGCCTGCAAGAATGCAGAAGCGGCTTCCCCCGGAGCGTTTCGCTTCAATTGCAAATCGCCGATCGTATTATGAATGGTGCCGTCGGCCGGAGTTTCTGCGGCTAACTTCTTCCATTCAGCTATGGCCGCTTCGTATTGTCCCCGCGAGGCCAGGAGCTGGGCTTGTTGAAGAACTCGACTTCGATCCGAGGGCACAACAATACCTCCGCGACAGAGCAGCTAAACGCTAACAGCCTCGATGTGTTTTGTCTAGAAAACGGCGGAATCAGACGGTAGAACGGCCGATCCTCTTGTTCAAGGATAGGCCCTTCTACCATCACCATGCGGAACAGAGGTATGACGCTTCAAGATGCGGCGATCGCCGACTTGAGCACATTGGCCGCTTGAGGGCCCTTGGCTCCCTGTACGATATCAAACTCGACGTTTTCTCCCTCTTTTAAAGTCTTGAACCCTTCGCCTTGTAATGCGGAGTAGTGGACGAAAACGTCTTCTCCACTGTCCAGCCGGATGAACCCAAATCCTTTTCGATCGTTGAACCACTTGACTGTTCCTTTTGTCTTCACAGAAACCCTCCTTTTTTCAACAACCACGATTGGTTAAGTAGCGAATCACCCAATCGTCCCTGCATCAAAACCGAAAATGTTTTCGACAAGAATCCGGCTGGTAGAGGGGACGGGCACCTGAAGGAATGATGCATCGCCACGGAACCCATCATTTGAGTGGAAAGTCGCGCAGCATGTAACACAGCCTCCATGCTCTGTCAAGCGAATCTTTAAGCAAGAGATTTTCAGCTGTATTTACAGCCGAGAAGGACTTCCCTATAGTGGTCACATTTCTCCGATTCCCGACACTTCGTGATCTTACGAACGCTGCTCGATCGCTATATATTCACGGAACTCCTCTCTCCGTTTGGTCTCAGCCTCGGCGCGCTCTGCTTCGTCATGTTGACCCGTGAACTCTTGCGCCTGGTCGAACTGCTCGTGTCCAAAGGGGTCGGTTTCTGGGCGGTCCTCAAAGTGATCGCCATGCTGCTCCCCTCCGGTCTCGTGCTTACGCTTCCGATCGCGGGTCTGATCGCCTCGGTCACGGCATTCGGCCGGTTATCCTATGACAAGGAGTTGGTTGCCATGCGCGCCGCCGGGATCAGTCTATTTCGTCTCTCGCAGCCGGTACTCCTCTTCTCGATCTGTGTCTTTACACTGACACTGGTCTTGTCTCAATGGGGACAGCCATGGAGTTCCTTGAATCTCAAGAAGGTCGCTCTCAACCTCTTAAAAGATCAACTGGTTCTGGCATTGGAACGAGGCACTTTCAATGAGCCGATCCCCCGTATGATGATCTACGTTCCGGAAGGAGAGGCGGACCGTCCGGCCGAGGGAATCTTCATCTCGGATGAACGCCTGCCGGAAGAACCTCGCATCATTGTGGCGGAGCAATACCACGTCTTTATGGATACCGCCCATGCGCAAGTCGCGCTTCGGCTGGTCAACGGAGTCATTCATAGCCGACCTCGCCAGATCGAACACTATCGGCAGATCGCGTTCGCCAGTTATGATCTCAAGATCGATCTGAACCTCAGTAGCTATTCAGCCACCGAAGAGCGCCCGTCGCATGAACAGATCATGGCCCGGCTGGCCGAGTCCGGCGGCAAAGATGCCGGCTCTCTTCGTCGCCTGATGGAATACTATAAAGACTTGGCTTTTCCGACCGCTTCGCTCGTATTCTGTCTGCTCGGCGTGCCGGTCGGCATTGTCTCAAAGCGGTCCGGACGGGTCGGCGGGTTTGCCGTCGGCGTGGGCATCATCATCGCATTTTATATTCTCAATGTCGGATGCGATTTCCTGGTGACGGCGTTGATACTTCCTCCCTTTGCGGGCGCCTGGTTGCCGAACATCGTATTTGTCATCATTACCGCGGTCCTGTTCTTCAGAATGAGCAGACAATAGCGCTATGACGATCCTCTTCCGCTATATCTTCCGCGAATACGCGAAAATTTTTGGCATGTGCTTTTCGGGCTTGGTGACCATCTATCTCGTGATTGATTTTTTTGAGAAGGTCCGCCGGTTCTTGCGCTACGACTCGGGAATCGTCCCCATTCTCCTCTACTTTGCGCTGAAGATCCCATTTATTTCCTTCCAAGTCGCCCCATTCGCGGTTTTGGTGGCGACCCTGCTGACGCTTGGTCTGTTCACACGCAGCAACGAAATTACCGCCATGCGCAGTTGCGGGATCAGCTTGTTGTGGGTGACCTCGCCGTTTCTCCTGTTTGCCGTCGGCGTATCCGGGATTCTCTTTCTCTTCAGCTCAACCGTCATTCCCCTCGCTTCGGAGAAAGCAGAAGAAATTCGTGTGATCCAAATCGAACAAAAACCGGCTCCCGTCACCGTGAAAACTGCTCAACCTTGGGCCCGTATCAGCGCCGACGGCCTGATGGAGGTCAACGAGATCGATGTCGCAGGGAAGACTCTTCGAGGCGTACGAATCTTTTATTTCCAGCCCCCGTTTAGACTGAATCGGATTACGGAAGCGGATGAAGCACGCTATACTCCAGAAGGCTGGATCCTGCTGAACGGGAATCATCGCCGGTTCCAATCGGACGATACCGTAGAGCTGACACTCTTTACCGAACAAATCCTCACCATTCCTTTGATTCCCGACGATTTCTCTTCTTCCCTCGTCGGGAACTCAGAGACCATGACATTTCAGGAAATCCGAAATTACCTCTCGCGTTTTCGGCACGAAGGCTTCAGGTTCTCCCGTCTGTTGACAGACTACTACGGTCGTGTCGCATTTCCCTTGGTGACGGTCGTAATGGTACTCGTCGGCATTGCATTGAGCTTGCGGAGAAGCGGAGTCCGCGGTGGAAACATGGCCATGGGCATTGGGCAAGCGTTCATCGTCGGATTCTGCTACTGGACGACGCACTCCGTGGCCATCGCACTCGGCAGAGGCGGAGCGTTGGCCCCTATGCTTGCAGGCTGGATGGCCAATGCGCTGTTTCTCAGCTTCGGCCTCTATCTGTTGTTGAAGGTCCGGCATTAAATGAAGGTTTCCTAGTTGACTGTACATCGGTCTTCCGGTATGAAAGGCGCCGTGGGCGCCTAGAAGGAGGGAGATACATGGCCTCGCGCGTGGTAATTACCGGTCTCGGAGTAATATCTCCCGTTGGAATTGGCGTCAGCGAATTCTGGAAGTCGGCCCTCGCGGGCCGTTCTGGAGTGACCGCGATCCCATCCCTTGGATGGTTTCCGATGTCCGGCTATCGGTCGCGGGTTGCCGGACAGGTCCATAATTTTTCACCGGAGCAGTATTTGTCGGGGACGCAGGCAAGCCGCGTAGACCGGTACGCGCAATTTGCCTTAGTCTCCACAAAAGAAGCCCTCGCCGATGCCGATCTCAGCATGGCCAAGGAGGCGCCTCATCGCGTCGGCGTCATCGTTGGAGCCGGCATGGGTGGGATGGTGATGGGTGAGCGTGAAATCACGCAGCTTTTTAAAACTCAACGTCCGCATCGCGTCCATCCCAATTTCATTCCTACGATCACGCTGAATTCCGCTTCCGGTATCGTCGCGATGGCACATGGCGCCAAGGGGCCGAATCTCACGATCTCCACCGCCTGCTCCTCCAGCGCCCATGCCCTTGGTCAAGCCCTACAGTGCATTCGCGGCGGTCAAGCCGATGTCGTGATCGCCGTGGGAGCCGACGCGAGCATTACGCCGTTGGTCTTCGCCGGATTCTGTTCGTTGCGCGCCCTCTCCAGCGAGTTTAACGATGCTCCGGAGCGCGCCTCACGCCCATTCGATCGACTCCGCGATGGATTCGTCATGGGCGAGGGAGCTGCCGCATTAATCGTCGAATCGTGGGCGCACGCCAGGAAACGAAAAGCGAGAGTCTACGCCGAGCTTGCCGGATATGCCGCCACGAGCGAAGCCTATCACATGGTCATTCCTCAGGAAGACGGCCAAGAAATCTGCACCACCATGAAGATCGGTTTGGACTCAGCCGGCATCGGGCCGGATCAGGTGGACTACATCAATGCCCATGCGACTTCCACGACGATCGGCGATGCCGTTGAGACCAAAGCAATCAGGAGTCTTTTTAAGAATCGCGCGGACAAAATCGCCGTCAATGCCACAAAGTCTCTCATCGGTCATACATTGGGAGCGGCTGGCGCCATCGGCGCTGTGGCGACCACCCTGTCCCTCCATACCGGGCAAATTCATCCCACGGCGAACTACGAAGAACCGGACCCAGCCTGTCGATTGGATGGAATCCGACGTGCCGTCCAAGAACGCAAAGTTCGGTACGCCCTCTTGAACGCATTCGGATTCGGCAGCAACAATGCCACAGTCGTCTTTAAAAAGTTTGTGGCATAAACGGTTGAACGACATCGAGGCCCCCCCTTGCCAAACTTACATGCGACAGCCTCATTCCACTTCAAGGAGTAGCCATAATGACTGAATCGATCGATCCCGCAATTACCTCGAAAATCATTCAAGCCTTGGCCACCTATCTCAAACGAGATCCTGCGTCGATTACCGAGTCTCACCATCTCCGGGATGATCTCGGTCTCGATTCTGTGGCGATCATCGAACTGCTCTTCGAGATCGAAGAGCGATTCAAACTTCAAATTCCGGATCAAGATCTCCCGGGATTGAGCACGGTCGGTACCGTCGCAGCCTATGTCCAGCGGCGGCTCGCTGAACAAAAAACTGAGGCCAAACCCGAATCGGCCAAACCCACGACTACTCCAAACAAGTCGAAATCAGCCAAGTCGACCACGGCTAAGACAGCCTCAGCCAAGTCCGGGTCCACCAAGAAAACGCCGTCAGCCAAGTCGGTTTCATCCGGAAAACCGAAGAAAGCCTCTGCCGTTACGCCCGGCAAGAAGAAAGTCGCAACCCGATGAGCAAGCCTCAGCTGCCTCCTCCGATCACATTGGCTCAAATCCATGAGGTTGTCGGAGGGACGATTCACGGTGACAGCCAGACTCCGATTTCCAGCTTACAGAGCTTGGCTGAGGCCGATCCAACCGCATTGTCGTTCGTGGCCAACGAAAAAATGTTAAAGGCGGCGACCACCCTTCGGGTCGCCGCGCTGCTGGTCCATCGGCATTTCCCTGATCTCGCAGTGCCGCAAATCGTCGTCGACAATCCGATGTTAGCCTTCGCGCGCGTCGCACAGACGTTTTTTGTTCGCCCGCAGGCTCCTCGCGGCATCGCCGAATATGTCATGCAGGGCGCCGATGTGCGGATCGGGACTGATCCTTCCATCTGGCCCTTCGTGACCTTAGGCGACCGCGTGACGATCGGAAATCGCGTCACGCTCTATCCGGGAGTCTTCATTGGATCGGATTCAACGATCGGGGACGATTCGGTTCTGTATCCCAATGTCGTCGTTCGTGAAGGTTGCTCACTCGGTGCGCGAGTGATCGTCCACAGTGGAACCGTGATCGGAGCCGACGGGTTCGGCTATGTGCAGCATCAAGGCCGTCATCATAAGATTCCGCAACTGGGCGGTGTGGTCATCGAAGATGATGTTGAACTGGGAGCCAATGTGACAGTCGATCGTGCGACGTTCGGGCGGACTTTGGTCAAGCAGGGCACCAAAGTCGACAATCTCGTCCAGATCGCCCACAATGTCACGGTCGGCGAGCATTGTATCCTCGTGGCGCAGGTCGGCATCGCCGGCAGCACGACGATCGGCCATCATGTGATGATCGGTGGCCAGGCCGGGCTTTCCGACCACATTACCATCGGCGATCAAGTCATGATCGCAGCGAAAGCTGGGGTAAATCGGAGTATTGAGTCCAACCAAGTGGTAGGCGGCATTCCAGCCATGCCTCGCGAAAAAGCCCTGAGGGTTCAGGGAGCTATCTTCCAACTTCCTGAACTGAAAGAACTGGTCCGCAGCCTAGAGCAACGTGTGGCGACCCTTGAAACAGGGGTAAGAGAGTCTTCTGGTCCGGTTCCTCGATCAAAAGTTCGCTCGAAAAAGAGATAAAACCTCACTTTTGGGGTTTTTCGACTTTGATCACTCTCCGCCACAAGAAGAGCCTTGCCCAATAGAACCCGGCCCATGGCATCAAAAGCGCGGGAGCCATACTCACATCGCCATAGGCAGAGGCCGCAATGGTCCCTCCGATCAAGATCATCGCGCCCAGCAGATACACAAGTGGAACGAACTGACGTCCCGGATGCTCGATCGTCGTCGCATCCGACCTCTTTTTGAGCTTGCCTCTTTGCCGATTCAGCCCTTCTTTCATGCGGGCCGCCAGTACTTCGGGGAACTCTCGCAAGAGATATCGCTGATAGAGCGTCTGCGCCGCTCCCAAACCGACGCCCGACATGAACAATCCCGAACTCTGATAAAAGGTATCCCAGGTGTAACTGTCGGTTGAGAGCCATTGGTATCCCAGGCCTCCAACCGCGCCGATCACACAGATGAGTCCCAGCAGGCCAGACGGCAGAAGGATGTACGTTTTTACGTACTCCTGAGCCTGTTGCATCGTGTGTTCAGGATGATGAACGTTGATGAGCTTGGGCACGACAATCCCTCTGTAATCGACCTTGAGGCCCCATTATAACGATCCAGGATCTCTGCAGCAAAGAGTAGAAGAGCCCTGGCTCATAATATCAATCTGATCAGGGAAAATCGCTATGCCATCCGGAGCACAGTTCGTGACACGTGCTCCGGATAAAAGAAGGGAGCATATTTACTTCAACGTCGGGGAGTCCGATAATTATTGTGCTTAATTGTACGACAGCAAGGAATGCGACGGTGGTGTACATGGTCTAAAAAAATGATCGGCGTGGCGAGAAGGAGTTGGGGGGTGAGCGAAGTCAACCGGTCAGCGAGCCTAAAGTCTCAAGTCTACTTTCATTTGGGATAGTTAATCGGCTTATCCATGTCTTTTATGGTACTGGCATTAAAATTTGTCGTAGCATCAGGCGGCTTCGACAGGTTCCTCTTGGTGTCCACCACTCCTTGCAGTGTCAACGCAACTGCGTCAAGACTTTCGAGTAGCGAGGTGAAGGAGTCCGAAACGACAGTCGGCACAACTGGTATTGTCGGTTGCGAGGGGAATTCAGAGAAAGTGATACGTCCGACCACAGGAGGATCGAGAATCTCCGCAATAGATACGAGTGGTGTCCGGCTCAAATCCATGTCACAGGAAGAACGTCCTTCATATTCCTGCCGATCCTCCATCCGCACGACCGGGCGAAGTGGATATCGGCTATTCACTTTGATCACCGTCCCTACATCTCCCGTCGTCAATCGCACGGTAGTTCCAAGCGGATAAACCGAAAATTGTTCGACGAGTGACTTCAAGATCTCTCGAGGGAAGGTCTTTCGTTCAGCGACCAGAAGCTCCTTGACCGCTTCATGCGGAAGCAAGCGGCGGCGATAGGGACGTTCGCTCACCAATGCATCGAACACGTCGACCACTCCCAAGATCTGTGCCATTTCACTGATTTCTCTTCCCCTAAGCCGATTCGGGTACCCCTGTCCATTGACGCGTTCATGAGCCTGACATGTCAACTGTGCCAGCCACTGATAGGCTGGTCCGCATTTCTTGAGAACCTCATACCCCAGTTGGGGATGCTGCTCAATGAGTTGCCGCTCTTCCTGCGTTAAACGGCCGGCCTTAGCAAGCAATGTTTTGGGTACGGCGAATAAACCAATGTCATGGACAAAACCGGCAAGGGCCAACTTGTGCAGTTCTTCCCCATAGTATCCAAGACCGCTCCCGACCTTCGTTCCCAGTATGGCGACATTGATCAAATTGGTAATCAGCGGTGATCCGGACGGTCCAGCCAGTGCTTGCACTACAAGCTCATCGTTACGCTGCAGCGATGAAACGATGTCTCCGGCAAGGGTTTTAAGTGGTTCTAGTGATATGGAACGATGTTCTTGAACGGCGATTGCCATCTCGCCCAACTCGGATTGTGCCTTGTGATACCAGTTGGTCAAGACATCACCCATACGCAGGTATCATCTCGCTGATGCAGTGCCTCATTGGGAATTCTGTCCGCCAACGAGCATTTGGTCTGACTTGCTTTTGTGGCCCGCCCGAAGTACAGACACAAGTCGCACAGCGAGTTGGTCATTCGACATACACCGCCGGTTCGATGATGAACAGGTGAAATCGCGCCCGGTGAGAATATCGATGACTCGCCCCCTGCAGCAGCGAGACGAGCGAGGATATAGGCCTTCTTCTCGGCGCAACTCAAATAGCGAATGTGCTGCTGAACGGCTACTCGTTGTGCACGTTGCCAAATACGGGCGATACGGCCTCGCAGTTCCGGTTTTCCCAAGAGTACAAGCGTAAGGAGAAAGCGATCATTCAATCGGAAATTGCTGAGGAGGCGCAGCTCTTCAAACAAGCGGTCGTGTTCGATGGCCTGGGTTTCATTCAGCACCACAACGGTGTCAACGCTTCGATGGTGGCTGGCGGTCAGCATGACGATCCCCTTGTCGAGCATGGGCGACGGGACATAAAATTTCGGATCCGGTTACATTTTCGATCTGGTGAAGCCGCAGCTCCCACTGAGGCTCATGGTCCGATTCAAGATTCGACCTAGGAGCGGAGTTTCGGCACGGACGTTGTTCAATAAGGCAATACACCCTCTATAGCCGTGCGCTCCGACCTTCCGCTGTCCACCCATTCTTCGATTCCCTTGACGTTCCAATCCAGACGTGACTGAATCGCGTCATAGTTTTGAGCGCTGACCACCACACGGTGCTGCATCACGATCGTGAGGAAGCTGTGCAATCCCATAAAGAAAACCATCGCATGGGAGGCATTAACCTGCTGAGCGGCAGACCACAGTTGCGCGACACGTTCAACGGCATTTTTCAAGTCGGCGGACGGCGAACCAGCGACGACGCCGTGACTCTTGAGCGTCTGAAGGATAGTCGTCAGATGTGGAAGTTCTTGCCGAACAATTTGGAGGAAACCTTGATCTCCCTCGGCTGATCGATCCAGAAACTCATGGATGGAGGCCACATTGCATTGCTCCACTCCCCGGCTCATCAATCCCTCCGCCTGGGCTATCATCATCTGAACCACATTGCGATGGAAGATGTCGGACGCCGTACATTGACCTTGAAGTCCACGGAGCAACACTAACAGCTTTTTAGTCGGGATCATCGCAGAAGAATCTTCATTGGAGCCTGGTGCACCTTCCGCCTCGAACGCCACGCCTGTCGCTCTAGTTAGGGCTCCATGAACGTGCCCCAGTTGCTTGCAAAGAGCGATGAAGTCATCGGCGGAGATTCTCGCGGAAGGGTCTTGAACGGCTTCGATGAAGGGTAGAACCGCGAAGCTGGCCCGCTCGACATCACTCAAGTTCAGCGTGGCTGCGGATCCACCAAGGTTCGTAATGCCGACTTTGATCGTCTGTACCAAGGCACGATGCCGGTCGGAAGGAGGAGATTGCTGTAGCTCATCGAGGGCGACATGGATTTGCTGGAGCCATTCCTGTGCCTCTTGAACAAAAAGCTCTACTAGCTCTTTCTGGAACGCATCTTCGGTTTCAACGGACATCAGCCTCAGCCTTTGCACTTAACCACGACCATCTTGGCGCTCCCGGCAAGTCGGATCAGGATTGCCCCCTGCCATGTCCCAGTTGGGATGCCAGTCCTGCAATCTCACTCAACTTGCGAGCCATTTCCTCCAGTCGTTTGGTGGCGCTCTCAGCGGCTTGTTCGGCTTCCGCTACTCGTCCAGTGAGCAATCCGTTGCGATCTCTTTCTGCGGCGAGGAGCTCTTCCATTTCCTGAACTCTTGTTGACACTTGTCGCAATTCTTGAAGGTGTCCCTTTACCTCTTCCCCGTTCTGGCGTTCCGCCACTAGTTCGGTTTCGAGGTCATGAACTTTCCGCTGAAGTTCGGCTATCTGCTGATCCCTATTGGCGAGTTTTGCTTCCAAGTCGCTTGCTCTGATAGATATCTGTTCCAAATCAGCCAGTTGTTGAACGAGTTGCTCCGCGGCCGCACGGTCAGCGTGCAGAGCGGACTCCAATTCGGCAATTCGACCGGAAGCCTTCCTCCAGTTCACAGCTTCCTGATTAAATGCATTGACTGCATCCTGTTCTGCCTTCAGTGCCGACTCAAGCTCGGAAACTCGTGAGGCTTGCTGTTCTGCTTTGGTGAGTGTCTCTTCAAGATCGATGACTCGTTTTCGCTCGATAGTCAACTGCGCTTCACTTTCCTTGGCGCGGGCGAGCTGCTCCGTATACTCAGACAGTCGTTTGGTCAACTCTTCGGCCCGAAGCCGTTCTTTCCGTAATTGTTCTTCAAGGTCTTTGATGCCCCCGGTTTCCTTATGAAGATTGTGATGCAGTTGGTCATGCATCGGCATTGTCTTGTCACCAGTAGTTGCAGCGGGAATGAGAGCAGTCCCCATGACGTCAGCTGCTGTTGGTCCTTGCCGTCTTGCGATTAGCTCAAGGACGCGATCCTTTAGCGACGTGCCTTGAAACGGCTTCTTCAACACTCCATCGGCGCGGCAAGACTCAGCTTGTCTGGTCACTTCATCATTTACGATTCCGGAGATGAGCAGTACAGGCGTCGCCGAGAGAGTCGGATCTCCGCGGACAAATGCACAGACTTCATACCCGCTCTTATCCGGCATGATGACGTCAGACACGACAACATCCGGCCGTTCCTTTGTCAGAAAGGCCAAGGCTTCTTCACCGTTTGCCGCCAGAGTGACGTTGAGACCGACCTCGGTTAACAGTCGCTCCGCCACTTTTCGAACTGCGATGCTGTCGTCGGCTATTAAGATCTTCGGCATACCTGCACCTTTACTCCATTCCCGTAGGTTGGGAATCGTCACATAGTCGCCCCAAGGCGTGATACCGAGAGAATCGGGACTTCATCCAAGCCGTTGGTATAACAACCTTCCACCGGCAAATCGTTGCCGCGATAGGTCTGTATTGCGGCACGGTCAAGAGCCTGAAGAACCGGAATCTCCTCATCTATGCACATCGCCATTTCTCCGAGAGGATGCTTTACTCTCAGACACAAAGGACTGCGACCTTGCACGGCGCGTTGAAGAGAGGCGGCAAGATCAAATACCGGAAGCACGGTCTTCTCATGACGAATGACGGCCGTCACAAAAGGAGTTCGGCTGGCGACTGAAATAGATCCATTCCAGGGAGAAATACCAGATACATCGAACGTCCTTACAGCCAACCGTCTTCCGCCCACCGAAAACACCAACAGCTGAAATGATGAACGTGCCGTTGTGAATTGATTCTTTTGACCGATTTTCCGCATGCTGACGATCGTTCACCGGAATGTTGAAGGCTTCCGCAAGCCTAAGAGTGCGTCCTTGCCATCCAGTGTCTTCAAAGGCCGATATCTACTCTTGAAGAACCCAGGTTGTATTCAGCACTAATGCAATGCTTTCCGCAAATAGGATGATGCCTCGATACCAGTATCGCTCAGGCCCACAGAATTGCATAGGCAGCGGCACAAGTTGCGACTGTTGAACTTCAAGAAGTCCCAGCACCGCAGCAACTCGCACGCATCCACGCACTTCTTGTTCAGAAAGGAGCACGACACGTGCGCTTGGTCCACCCGGGTCATGCGGCAGGCTCATCCGATCGGTCAGATTAATGGCCCTATACACGAGTCCTTCGACCGTCGGGCTTTCGACGTTTCCAGTCTCTGCAAGAGTCAACAATCCGTATGTGGATTCGGCATTCAACGCCAGACATTGCCCACCTAGTGTCACGATGAGATATCGTGATGGAAGAGCGAGCGGTGAAGTTTTCGACATCGGGTACCCGACACCCAAACAAAGGCGTTCTTGCCCATTTTCTGTAACAAGTCCCATTTCGTCAATAGATTCGAGCATTTCCACAAGGTCACCCCCGCATCGCGGAGGCCTTTCCAATCCAACGTTCAACCTCCTGCAGCAACATCCGCTCTTCTACTGGCTTGGAAATGTATGACGTGGCACCAAGACTCATCGCCATCTGTCGATGCTTGTCCCGCGCCCTCGTCGTCATGACTACTACGGGCGTTTGCCTTGTCTCCGGCCGACTTCTGAGAGCTTGAAGAACTTCGAATCCATTGAGCTTTGGCATTTCCAGATCGGTGAGGATCATCCGATAATTGGTCATAGAAGCCTTTCGAAGTCCATCCTCTCCATCAACCGCTGTGTCGAACGGATATCCGGCAGACTCCAACATTCTCCCCACGAATTTTCGGATGCTTAATGAATCATCTATCAAAAGCACGCAACCTTCTTGCGGCTTACTCGACAACATTTCTTTCGAGGATGAGAGTTGTTGCGGATGTAGTACGGCCCTGGGAGCACGGGCTTCCGATTCCCTCGTTTCTCTTGACGTCAATCGGCTTGGGTCGATTACAAGAACTACGCGCCCTTCCGGATCAATAGTCGCTCCTCCGAAAAACGAATGCTCGAGCGGTTTCAGTGATCCCAGGCGTTTAATGACGATTTCCTGACGGCCCAGCAACTCGTCGACAACCAACCCTATCGGCGCTCCCGCTGTTCGAACGATGACTACCGGCATAGTCCGATCGATGCTTCCTGATTCTCGGCGAAGAATGTGACAGAGAGATTGCAATTCGATGGCTTGCTCGTCCACCTGTAAAAGTATATGATCACCATCCTCTCGCACTGAAGACGGTGTCGGCATAGTAACTTCTTGAATGCTTAGCAATGGAATTGCATATTTATCCGTGCCGGCTCGCACGAGAAGTGCCGTTGCGATGAGAAGAGTAAGAGGCAAATTTATGGTGAATCTGGTGCCGACACCGCGCTCGGATTCCACATCGATATGACCGTTCATGCGTTCAACGGCCCGCTTTACCACGTCCAGTCCTACGCCTCGACCTGCTTGGTCTCCTATCTGGTCGGCGGTTGAAAAACCAGGCATAAAAATCAACCGGGAGAGATCCGCATCCGACATCTCACGTATCTGATGGGGTTGTGCCAGTCCGACTTTGCCGGCCTTGGCCCGTATTTTTTCCAAGTCTAACCCTGCTCCATCATCTTCTACCTCGATGATTACTGAATTCCCACGATGAGCTGCGTGGAGGGAGACCGTTCCAACAGCCGGTTTGCCCTTTGCGATTCGATCGGCCGCCGACTCGATGCCGTGATAAACGGCGTTCCTGACCAAATGCACCATTGGGTCCACCAATTGTTCCACCACCCCGGTATCTACTTCCGTCTGTTCGCCCGATGTAATCAAGGACACTTCCTTGCCTGAGGCTCGAGCCATTTCTCTAACCGCCCGACGAAACCGCGTAAATGGTGTACCGATCGGAACCATACGGGCGTGGGCGATTTCATCTCGCATCAGCAGCGTCAATTGCTGCAGTTGACTCATCTCATCATGAGCTTTTCGAATGGAACCATCCAACTGTGACATTGACTCGCTAATATCCGCTGTGACCTCCCCGATCCGGCGGGCCAAAATATTGAAATCGTCGTACTTATCCAGATCGAGGCTGCCAAAATCTCGGAATTCGGGGAATCCTTGCCACCCAGACGCCGGAGAACTCCTCGGGGCTTCCATATAAGTGAAGGTGTGCTTGTCGGCAAAGGAGTGTACTGAATCCACTAAGCGGCCCTTGAATACCAGGACTTGTTGTGACAGTTGTTCCAACACTTGCAACCGTTGCTCCAATCGGCCGCGCCCAATGACGAGCTCTCCGACGAGGTTCATCAGCCGCTCGAGTCTTCCATGACTGACACGGATGACCTCTCGCTCCCCTCCCAATGTCTCGCTCGAAGCTCTATCGTCCGATCCACTATACCGGTCAGGCCCAGATCGCCCTGGGACCACAGAATCTGAGGTCTCATCCCGTCGAGATACCGACGTCGCTTCATGTTTGGGATTCTGGTCGAATTCTGTGAGTTGGCTTTGCACCGCGATGAATCGTTGCCTGATGTCTCTCACCTTGGTGAGGTCTCTTCGGATAAGCACGCGCACAACATCGATGGCCTGAAGCATAAGATCCGTATGCCCGGGCAACACGTGAAGGCGCCCATCCCGCAGCGCACCCATGAAATCTTCGACATGGTGGACGAGATCACCGATCGATTGAAATCCGACCGTATAGGCGGAACCCTTCAAAGTGTGTGCGCTACGAAACAACTGATTGATGAGTTCCTTGTCTTGCGGGTCTTTGTCCAATTGCAGAAGGTTAGCTTCCAACACATCCAAATATTCTTGAGCTTCAGGAATAAAGTAGGAGAGCACTTCCGGTTCCAACTTCGGAATTAAGTACCTGTCAGATAGCTCCGCGGAGGGGGGGGCCAAGCGAGCAACTGGTTCAACCTGCACGGCACTCGGTCCGGCCGCCCCGGTTTCTTTGGGGGGACTTCCGGCAGGAGATGACCCGCCCGTACCTTCAGATGCCTGGGCGAGACGGTTAATAAGCTGCGGGATGTCGTATTGGAGCCGTCTCACGTGGGAAGCATCATGTCTTAGAAGGAGTCGAATTAATCTTGTCGAATCCTCCATCAAGTCAAGAAGGTCATCGCTGAGAATGAGCCGCTTTTCGTGAACCGCGGCCATGCAATCTTCCATTGGGTGAGCAACATCGCCAATGGCGTGGAAGCCTACGGTGTACGCCGAGCCTTTCAATGTATGTACTGCACGAAACAGCTGGCATATTGAATCTTCATCATCACGCTTGCCTCTGAGAAGATGGATCAGCGTGTTGAGAGTGCCGAGATACTCTTCGACTTCGGGGATGAAATAGGACAAGATGTCCGCATCCAGTGCGGGATGCAGATACGCTTCAGTAACTATGGAGGTTGCAGCAGTGTCGGTTTGCCCGCCTTCATGTTGTTTTATCGAATCCCAACAGCGTTCTACGGCCTCAGCATCCTCAACGCCGTCCTGCCCGATGGCTCGCACGATAACCTGAAGGCTTTGCGTGATATTCCGCATCACTTCGACCGCTCCGCCCCATTGAGCGGCAGGAGCGGGTGTGGTTTGTTCGAGTAACGCTTCCAGATATTCAGCCAGCTGAGCGACTCCGCTGAAGCCATAGAGGGCAGCGGCTCCGCAAATACGGTGGGCGACAATGTATTGATCAGTCAGTTCTTCAGGAGTAGGGATACGGCCGTTGGGAGGACGCAATGCCCTGCTCAGAGCGTCCAACCCATCTGATGCTTCGAGAACAAAAATGCTGATGAGATTCTGCCTGTCAAACTCCGAACTCATCGGTCCCTCTTGGCGCCAGAAGGCTCTCCTCGCTCAGCGGATGAGGGAGATTTTCAGGCCAGCTTGAACTGCGACACCGAAGTAGTCAGCCCTTCAGCCAGTGTCGCCATGTCTTCGACCGTCGCACGCGCCGAGTCGGTGGCCTTTTGCGTCGCCACCGCTCCTCCGGTAAAGTCCTTGATCGAACGTCCGACCTGATCAGTTGAAACGGTTTGGTCTGCCGCCGCCGCCGCAATGCTTTGGGCTAGTTCGGCAGACCGTTGAGCAATAGTCGAAATATCCTTAAATACATCACCTGTGCGCAAGGCCGAAGCCGATCCGTCTTCGACCGCTTGGGTTTCATGTTCCATGGCGACGACCGCATGCTGTGTTTCAGTCTGAATAACTTTCACAAGGTCTGCGATTTCGCGTGTCGCCTGCGTCGAGCTTTCCGCTAGCTTCCTCACTTGATCGGCAACCACGGCGAAGCGTGCTCCGGCTTCTCCGGCTCCGGCTGCCTCGATCGCGGCATTGAGCGCCAAGAGATTGGTCTGGTTGGCAATATCACGAATCGTCGAAACAATCTGTGAAATCTCCAATGAACGGTCACCGAGCCCTTTGACCTGTTTCGACATCCGTTGAACCGCCAACTGAATGCGTTGCATATCCTGAACGGTTTGTTGCACCGCGAGTCGGCCGTCTTCAGTCGCCTTTAACACCTGGCGTGCCGCTTCGGACGATGCTCCGGCGGTGTCCGTCACTTGGCGCATCGATGAGGCCAACTGTTCCACTGCGCCGAGGGCTTTGATGGATTCCTCAGCTTGATGCTTGGCGGTTCCGGCCATTTGTCCGGCAGTGTCTTTCAATTTGCCCGCCGCACTATTGACACGTTCTGCAGCCTGGCGCACTTGTTTCATCAGCTGTGAAAACCGCTGGATCATAAGATTGAATCCGTCCGCCAGATTTCCAAACATATCGGCCGTTACTTCACCGCGCTTGGTCAAATCGCCCTTTCCGACGTCGGACACCAACACAAGGAACTGCACCAACTGTTTTTGCATCCTGTCCCGCTCTTCTTCGGTGGAGACCAGAGCCGTAATCCGATCCAACATGATGTTGAACGCCTTGGCCATATGACCGATCTCATCGTCGCTCTCCAATTTGGCGCGGGCTTGCAAATTTCCGGCGGCCGCCTGGGTCGCGACATCGGCAACATGGATGATGTCTCGTACAATGCTGCGTGCAAGGAAATACCCGATCGTGACAGCCAACAGCAGGGCCACCACTGCTCCACCGAGCATAATCTTTGTAAGGTAGACGGCCATGTGCTGCCCGCTCTCGTTCAGTTCGCTGGCCAGGTCTCGGATGAGTTCCGCAACCCATTGGAAGCGCCATGTCGATCTGCCATGCCACAATGGCACTTCCGTCGACAGCACTGTGGTTCCTAATTCCCTCATGGACTGCCGTTGCTCATCCGACAGTGACGAGTCAAAGCTATCGTTCAACGCTCCCACAGCACTTTCTGCCGATGCGAAATATTCCCTCAGCGTAAAAATCAGGACGTCCAATTCTTGTCCATCGCGACGGCCGTCCGCCGTCTCGTGTGTTGCAGATGGTCGATATTTCTCAAGCGGTGTCATGGTGCGCCGCTTCAACTCAGCAAGGGGAATGATGGCCTCGTCAAACGCATCTTTCTGTTTCTGCTCGGCCACGCTCAACAGCGCATTGTGATAGAGGCTGAAATAGGTGCTACTAACCGCCACATGGGACACGCCCACCGTGGATTCCTCATAGATGGAATGTAGCTGGCTTTTCAGCGTGGTCAGTCCCATCAGACCGATGAGACCGATTCCCATCATGCCGATCACAATGGCGGAGAATCCTAGAAAGATCTTGTGCAGGGCTTTCAGATTTTTAAACCAGGCACGAGGCGACCGGCTCCACAACTTCTTAAACTCCGCCATGGCACTCCTCCTACTCTCACTCCCGCTAGGGCCGATCAGTCTTGGCGCAATCCTTTTCGGGATGGTTATGAACTCGGTTCAGTGGCGGTCCCTTCTTCTATAGACGACAACAATCGCGACATTTCCAATATGCCGCTCGGTCTGTTCTCGGTTTTAAAGAACAAAGAAATCATGGGGTGCATCTCGGTCGTAGAATGAGCCGAGGGCGCTATCAGATCATCTGATTGAATAGTGCGGATTTGTGGGACATCTTCGACCAGAATACCAACCTGGTAAGTGTCATGATGGACAACTACCGCATATTTCAGTATGGAGGAGACGGATACGCCTAGCGCCCTCCTGAAATCGGCAAGGGGAATAATGGTCCCGCGTAGATTCGTAACACCGACTATGGCATCAGGCATTCCCGGTACGGGCGTGATCGAATCAGGCTTGAAAACCTCGAGAACTTGGCGCAAGTCTATGGCGAAAGTTTCTTCTCCCAATACAATGACGCAAACCCTGAAGGTATGGGCGGGTTTTGTCTGTTCGAGAGATAAGTCCGAATGAAGTTCAGGTAGTTCTCCTAAGGAGATCATTGGTTTGCCGACCCGCGAGGTATGGTCTCTGAGCTCAGAGCAAGCTTTACGGCCTGTAGAAGCTCCTCGGATTTGAAAGGCTTTACCACATGTCCGTTGGCTCCCTGTTGTTGTCCCCAGAACTTGTCGCTCTCCTGCCCCTTCGAAGTACACAGCACGATTGGAATGCTCTTGAAACGTGCATCGGTCTTCAAATCCCTGCAGGCTTGAAACCCATTCCGGCCCGGCATGACCACATCTAGGACGATGAGATCCGGTTTTTCAGAGGCGATTTTGTCCTCCAGCCCATCCGCGGTTGAGAACGATACTACGGTGTGGTGGGCTGCCTTGAGATACGACTCGATCAACTGCAGTTCTGCATACGAGTCATCCACGACCATGATTTTGCTCATAAACCGTCTTCTCCTCTTCAACAACAATTCGCTGTTCCCGACGCGCCGACGTCATCCGGTTGTGCGGGATTCCTGGAATCGCGAAACAGAGCTACCCCAGACTACCAGTGACGGCACTCTCGTCCAAAAGCAGGCTCCGTATCGTTTCAAAACGCGATCTGCACTGTTCCCATGCAGTGTAGCGACTTGTTGGAGGTTAGCAAGAAAACGATAAATATCGACACCGTCTTCTGATGTCGTGAGAGAGGCGTTGTTAATGCAAGCACTCTTCAGTGATCTTGTCAAAACTGGGCAGGGTACTTCATCGAAAGAGACAGGACAGATCGACGTTACGGGATAAATGATCAGCCCATCGATCGAGTTCACCATGTAATCGAGAAGAGACCGACTTCGAGGCGTGAGCATCAAGCGGTGCGAGCCCTTTTCTCGTGCGAGCGCGATTGAGCCAGTCGCGACGAAAACCCGGCTCATCAAACACTCCATGGATGTACGTGCCCCACACAAGGCCGTCTTTCCGGCTGGCTCCATCGAGATGCTCCTCGTTCGCAACCATCCGAGATGGCACGGTCCTATCCGGTGCGGAACGGTGACGAATACTGAATGAAGGCCCCTCCTGCACCCGGCGCGTGACACCCATATGGATCTCATATCCACGAACCACGCTCGGGTGGGGCATGAATTCAGCCGTCGGACAAGCTTCTACCTGGACGGTGCGTTTGGTATGAGTCAGTGTCGTCTCCGTGTTCAAGAACCCCAATCCCCTTGTTGTCCCTCTCTGTTCGACACCGCCAGGATCCACGATCGTCCGGCCGAGCATCTGATAGCCGCCACAAATGCCTATGACTTCTCGTCCGCATTGCAAATGTTTGTCGAGAACGGGTGCAAATCCCCTTTCCTGGATATAGAAGAGGTCAGTCACCGTGCTCTTGCTTCCGGGAAGGATAATAATGTCAGCCTCAAGAAGTACGGCGGGGTCACGTGCGTATTGCAATGCCACATCGTCTTCGGCCGCTAGCACGTTGAAGTCCGTTAAATTGCTCATGTGAGGCAGGAGAATGATACCGATGTTGATTCGATCGGGTGAAAACGTCGTCTCTCGGGTTCTGACAGGATTCATGCTATCTTCTTGGTCCAGTATCAAATCGCGGAGAAAGGGCACCACGCCCAATACAGGAATCCCGCTCCGAGATTTCAGGAATTGCACTCCATCGGCGAACAATGATGCATCGCCTCTAAACTTGTTGACAATGATGCCACGGACCCTGGCACGTTCGTCAGGATCGAGTAAATCCAAAGTGCCGAGTACTTGGGCGAATACCCCACCCCGATCGATATCGGCCACCAAGACAACTTGAGCATCCGCCATTTCTACGATGGGCCAGTTCACTAGGTCCCATCGCTTGAGATTTACCTCTGCGGCGCTGCCAGCGCCTTCAATCACTATCATCTCATGCTGACTCGCCAGTCGAGCGTAGCTTTCCGCTACAACGGACCGGAGCCCCCATTGAGCAGAAAAGTAATCGCCAACCTCGTATTTGCCAAACACCTGGCCAAGCACCACCACTTGTGAGCAACTATCTGACTCCGGTTTGAGAAGGATCGGATTCATATCAACATGCGGTGGAAGTCCACAGGCTTCCGCCTGCAGGGCTTGGGCCCGGCCGATTTCCCGACCATCAGGAGTCACGAATGAATTCAGAGACATATTTTGAGCTTTGAACGGAGCCACACGCAGGCCGGTACGGTGAAGCAGCCGACAGATCCCGGCGGTGATCAAGGTTTTACCGACGTCTGACCCAGTTCCAAGGACAGCCAGTGCCTGCACCCTCATTGTTGTGACTCCCGCCAAGCCTTTGCCTTCGCTAATCCACGAGCGACACAGTCGGCGACTACTCGGCCAACCAACGCTCCGATGATGGTGTGTGTCCCACTATAGATAAGGGCTGGACCCTGTCCACGCAGCCGACAAGCAACAACCACGGCATCCGTGCCGGTTCCGGTAGCGGCAATACCGCTATGACAACTCGGCACCGCATAATCACGTAGTATACCGGTCTTAGCTTCGGTGGCCACTTGCACGACGCCGACCATCGCAGCATGGGAGAGACTGCCGTTCGTGACGAGAATAAGATTGATGGTGCCAGTCTTTCCTCTCCTGCCGCCATAAGAACCTCGCGGTGGCCATTCTCCGGCTCGGACTGCATTCGTCACACCGACCGTCGCAAAACACTCCATCCAGATCCCGCCCGAAGCGGCTCGTGCCATAACCAGCTGCGTCATCGGTACCGCGGTCATGAGCCCTACGATATGTCCGGGGATTTCGAGCCGGGAAGCCACTTTTCTCAAGAAGTGGCCTGGATGAGTAAAGGTCTTGGAATGGTTGCCGGTCGCAGACGGATTGGCCACAACTTGGTGATTGAGCACCCAGGAAGCCAGCGTGAGCCCTCCGCCTTGAGGCGCAGAGGAGAGCACGCGTTTGCGACCTCCAAGGTCGATGACCAGAGTTTGCCCGACCACTCGGTAGCGGGTGCGGACTTGTGTGGACGCACCATGTTTCATGAGACGTCGGCGGCGAGCAGGTGAGATAACGTCCGAACGAGTCGGTCATTTTCTTGAACGGTTCGGACTGCGAGGCGGATGGAACGTGAGTTTGTACCGGGCACGGATGAACAATCACGAATCAGTAGTCCCTTGCTTTGCAATTGTCCGGTGATGTCACGCGCAGGCCGACCGCGGGGCAATTCGACAAGAAAGTAATTCGCGCATGTCGGCATCACAACACAGCCGGGTAAAGCGGCTACGGATTTCCTAAACCGTTCCCGCTCTCGCCCCATGAAGCTCAGGCTCTTTCTCGCATGTGCCGTATCATCCAAAGCAGCGAGTGCAGCGACCTGCCCCATCACGCTGGTCGACCAAGGAGTCAACTGCCGTCGCAATCGCCCGATGATAGTCGGTCTCGCTACCGCATATCCTACCCGCAGTCCCGGCAAGGCATAGAATTTGGTCATGCTGCGTAAGATCGCGACATGTGGCCAGGCTGAAACATACGGCAGGACGGATCGTTCGGGACAATAGTCGGCAAACGCTTCATCAATTATCAACCAAAGACCTCGCTTGCGAGCGGCCCTCGCCAGTCGAGCGACATCATCTACAGAACAAGCTTGCCCCGTCGGACTGTTCGGATGGCAGAGCAGGAGACCATCGATGGAGCGACCGTTGATATGGCCTGTTTCCATCACCCGACAAAGATGGTCGACGGGGATGGCATACAAATCTCTTCGGTCGGCATAGAGCGACATGGCTTCTCCTCCGGCCCGGACCATCGCAGCGGCATATTCCGAAAAGGTAGGCTGGACCACGAGAAGCCGACGAATGGCCAACGCCCGCGGAATCGCATCGATCAATTCTGAGGAACCGTTACCCACCACTATCTGCTCCGGATCGATACGCCAGAACATGGCCAGTGCCTTCCGTAGATCCCAACAGTTGGGATCGGGGTAATGGTTCAACAAATGCCTGGACGCGGTGATGGCTTTCCAGACATGCGGCGAAGGACCCAACGGGTTGATGCTGGCGCTGAAATCAAGGATCTCGGTGGGATTACAACCGAGCTCTCGCGCTGCACTATAGACATCTCCACCATGCGCCGATACGGTTAGACGAGCCATCTGATCCCTGATGCCAAAAGAACCCCCAGCACCGAGGCGACCACCATGATTGTCGATGCCAATGTGATGTCGCCTGGTTCTGCTTCGCGTCCTTCTTCGCCGAGAACAGGTCGGTCCTGTGCAATTCCATCATAAAAGTTGGTGCCTCCCAATCGTACTCCCAAGATCCCGGACATTGCCGCCTCAGGCCTGCCACTATTGGGACTGGGATGGAGACCTCCATCTCGTTGAAGTACTTCCCATCCTTTGCGGGCCTGTTCTGGTCGATGGGTGACAAGACCTCCACCTAGAATCAGCAGCACTGCCGACAGCCTGGCGGGAATCCAGTTAACTAGATCATCGAGCCGTGCCGATGCCCAGCCAAAATCGATATGGTACTCATCACGGTGACCGATCATCGAATCCAGTGTGTTGATGGCTTTATAGGCCAAGGCCAAGGGAGCGCCGCCGACTACCAGGTAGAACAGCGGAGCGATCACGCCGTCTGCGGAACTTTCCGCGACCGTTTCGACCGTCGCACGGGCCACTTCTGATTCTGGTAGTTCCGCAGTGTCCCGCCCCACGATCATACTTACGGCTTCACGTGCAGCAGGAAGATCGCCGGTCCGGAGGAAATCGTCTACTACACGGACATGATCCCACAGGTCCCGTCCGGCAAGCGTGGTCCAAGCCAGCACTATTGATGTAAGACTCCCGAACCAAGCGGATAGGCTTTCTGCTGCACTCAACACCCAGTGAGTCAGCACAAACACACACAATGGCAAGCCCACAGCCAGAGTCAAACCGGCTGCGCGGAGTGCATCAGAACTCCAACGCCACTCTCTGACATGATGATCACACCACGCAATGAGACGCCCCATTCCACGAACAGGATGAGGGAACCATCGAGGATCGCCGAACAGGGCATCGAGACCAGCTGCCAGGAGGAGTTCACTTCCGGTCATGACAAAGTGAGCAGCAACGGAATAAGGAGTAGAAAGAGAATCTCGACGACTTCATTCGTCGCCCCAAGTGTATCTCCCGTAATGCCTCCGAACCAGGGTCGGCAGCAAGCCCACAACACCGTCACACTTGCCGTTCCTCCAACCAAAACGATAAGCCCTCCCTGTAATCCAAACGCAAGGCTCAATACAGATGTCAGCACACCAGTTGCCACGCACACATGCCCCCATGACAAGTTGGCAAGAAAGGGTGCCGCCAAGCCGCCTTCTGTGCGCGCATAGGGCGAGGCCCAAGCCAGCAGTACCATGGCCCACCGTCCGACTGCCGGCATGCAGAGAAGGGCTGGAATCCTGATCACGTGTGGTAACGTCATGAGGGCCGCATAACGAATGATCAGGGACAGCATGAGCCCCGTTGCGCCGATCGCCCCGATCCGGGGGTCACGCATGATGGCAAGCCGTTCTTCCTGTGTGTGGCCGCCGGCCAAACCATCCAAGGTATCAGCGAGTCCGTCTTGGTGAAGACCGCGAGTCAACAACACCAAGATAAGGATCAACAGCGCATTCACCGCCTCAGCAGCAAAGACGGCGGTCAGCACCGTATCAGCGATGATCAACGTTCCGCCGATCAACAAACCGACAACGGGATACCAGGCCATCGAAGCGGCCAATTCGGAGGCGGTCGGTTCGTGATGTGTCCGACTCAACGGAATAGCCGTCAAAAAGTGCCAGGCAAATACGAATGGACGAGCGACGAGTCCCATGATCGTTAGCTTTTTTCCGAGACTCCCGCTTCGTCAAATGTCGCCATTTCCCTGTAGATCTTAATCGCGGCACAGACCAGGTCCATGCCTAGACAGGCCCCCGTGCCTTCACCAAGACGCAAGTCCAGGTCTAGGAGCGGTTTCAGTCCTAAATGGTCCAAAATCACGCGGTGGCCATGCTCGACTGAGCGATGAGAAGCAATAAGATACTCACGGCACCATGGTTGAAGGCCGACGGCGACCAGTGCCGCGGCACCGGCGATGAACCCATCCAGGACGACTGGTACTCGAGCCGCCGCCGCACCCAGCATCAAACCAACCAATCCACCGATTTCCAGGCCCCCAACCTTGGTCAACACATCGAGCGGATCAGCCGAATTGGGCCGATGCAGCCCGATCGCCCGCTCAATCACTGCGACCTTGTGCCTTCGACCGGACTCGTCAATGCCGGTCCCGTGTCCGGTTACGTCCTCCACAGACCGACCGGTCATCGCCGCCGTGATGGCGGAACTGGGTGTCGTATTGCCGATGCCCATCTCACCGGTGCCGATCAGACCGATCCCCTCTCCGACGGCTTCAGTCGCCAGTTCTACTCCGACCATTACGGCTTGCTCTGCTTGGTTGCGTGTCATCGCCGATTCAACTGCCAGATTCCTCGTCCCCTTCATGACTTTTCGATGGAGGAGACCGGGTACGGCGTCGAACTCATAATCCACGCCGATATCCACCACACGCACGTCCACACCGGCATGCCGCGCCAATACATTCACCCCTGCTCCGCCCCGCAAAAAATTTAAGACCATTTGAGGAGTGACCTCCCGAGGATAAGCGCTCACTGCTTCCATGGTCACTCCATGATCAGCGGCAAAGGTAAAGACGACACCGCGCGGAACCTGCGGCTTCAACTCCCCGGTGATGGCGATGTAGGATGCCGCCAACTCTTCCAAGCGCCCGAGACTGCCGACCGGCTTGGTCAATCGATCCAACCGGGCTTGTGCGTGTTCGTACAGACGCGCATCGAGAGGTTGAATTCGACGACACAGGTCGAGTATCGACATGACGGCTCCTCTGGTCACTTCAAGCGAAGCGATATTCCACTGACGACTAGATGCACTTCATCTGCTTCGGCAGCGATGTGCTGATTCACCCGTCCACAAAGTTCACGAAATGCTCGTGTCGCCGGTTCTGCCGGGACCAGGCCGAGGCCCAACTCATTGCTGACAATGATCACTCTGGCCGTTACAGTCCGCATCGCCTGTGAAAGGGTTACCACACGAGAGCGAATGGCCGACTCTTTCAAGCCGATTCCGACGAGATTATTCAACCACAGCGTGACACAATCGAAGAGAATTGTCCGGTACTGAGGCCCATCCTTGGCAAACCATGCCTCCACGTCGATTGGTTCTTCGATCGTGTTCCAATCCGCTGAACGAGCGGCCTGATGCCGGGCAATCCGCACCGACATTTCCGCATCCAATCCCTGCCCTGTGGCGACGAATGCACGCGGCCGGCGTGAGCCGGCTAATTGGAGAGCCGCTTCGCTCTTTCCGGACGACGCGCCTCCAAGCACAAGAATGATGCGGCCTTTCGCACCTCGCGCCGGTCGACGGCTATTCGGCTTTCCTGGCGACATCACGCTCCCATAAGAATTCCGGCTCACCCTGCGTCTTGGAAACCCAACGGGCCAGCACAAACAGTGCGTCGCTCAGCCGATTGATGAATTTGACGATCATCGGATCGACCGGCTCCGTTTTTGAGAGGGCGACACACAACCGCTCGGCCCGGCGACAGACCGTCCGGGCTTGGTGGAGAAACCCGGAAACTTTTCCGCCTCCCGGCAGGATGAACTCTTTCAGTGGCTCGAGATCTTCCTGGCACCGATCGATCATCTGCTCCAGACGTGTGACGTCCTTCGCTTCCACCTGCGGCATATTTTTGAACGTTTGGCCCGGCGCCGTCGCCAGAAGACTGCCGATATCGAACAACTTGTTCTGCACCCAACGCAGCTCATCTTCGAGTTGTGCGGCGGCCGAATGCTCGCTCCCGACACCGGAGTTCATGACCCGCACGACGCCGACCGCTGCATTCAACTCATCGATCGTGCCGTAAGCGTCGACCCGTGGACTGTCCTTCCACACCTGCTGTCCGCCTGCCAATCTCGTTTTTCCTGCGTCCCCTGTTCGGGTATAGACCTTGGTGATGCGCATCCCCGTTCCCTCTCTTGTCATCGGTTCGATTGCCCCATGACTCATTGTGAATTAACCGTCCGACTGGAATCCGGCTCCGCCACCCGGCCGCTTCCAAATCGGGCTGCTCTTCAAACTTTGACACATAGCCGAGGCAAAGGTACGCAAGTACCGTTACCGATTTAGGCACGCCGATCACTCGCTTCAACTTTTCGTGATCCAAAATACTGACCCAGCCTACACCGATACCCTCCGCCCTGGCAGCCAGCCAAAGATTTTGTACGGCGCAACAGGTGCTGTACAAGTCCGTGGCGCGCACCATGGAGCGGCCGAGCACCAATGATCCGCCGCGCCGCCTGCTGCAGGTGACGCACAGGTTGATCGGTGCTTCTTCGATGCCCTCCAGTTTCAGCCGCCGGTACAATGCTCCCTTGGCACCTGCATACCGAGTGGACGCTTTGGTGTTCGCGTCGATAAACAAGTCCTTCACCGTGCGTTTCGTTGCATGGTTTCGGATGATCACGAAGTCCCACGGCTGCATGAATCCCACCGATCCCGCATGATGTGCCGCCGTCAGCAGCCGCATCATCACCGCATCCGGAATCGGCATCGGCAGGAAATTCCGCCGGACATCCCGCCGTTCAAATATCGCGCGATAAACGGCTTCGCGCTCAATGTCCGAAAATCGTCCATCGGCCTGCATCATTGCCTCGCTCAATTGTCCTGTCCGTCGCATGTTGAATCGCACCGAGGCCGCAGCTCACCGGCTGCGATGTTTCCCAAACAGCAGGAACAGAGACAATTCTCATATCGTGCTGCGATCCAATCCATCTGCTTTTCCGTCACACCGATCGTCCCGCACCAACACTGGTATCCTCCACATTCGAAGGCGTGACCGCAGCGCTCGCAGATTTTTTGAACCGGTCCTCTCAATGTCCCGCTCCCGGTAAGTCCAAAGCCGATACCGGTACATGACTGGCTGCACGGCTTGCCGACTCGACCAACGCCGTTGCAAGCGTCGGCTGGCTGGCAAAGTGTAGATGGGTATAGAGTGCCAGCACGTTACCGTGCATGAGTCCATCCTGTCCAACCGAGAGCCCTTCAGCATCACGCAGTGCACAGGCATACTGCAGCGGCTCCCTTGCAGCTAATCCGGAATAATGGAACTCATGACCTCGTGCTGTGACACCCACGTGACCCAGGATGCATCGTCGTGAACACTCCACTGTCCGGTATCCTAGCGTGAGGCCAAGTTTCCGCATGACCGCGTCCGCTGGAAAGACCCCGACCATGTCATGTGAGTGCCCGTCACAATCCCGGATGGACTCCGTGAGATACATGAGCCCGCCACACTCGGCATAGATCACGCCGCCTCGATCGGCAAACCGCTTGATGGCTGCCCGCATGGCAGCGTTCTTGGCCAGCGCGGCACCATACAATTCCGGATACCCACCGCCAAGATACAGCATCTCGACGTCCGGCAATGCGTGGTCGTTCAACGGAGAGAACTTCACGATTTCAGCACCGGCGCCTTCCAGTAGTTCAAGATTGTCCGGATAATAAAAACAAAACGCCTGATCCTGCGCCACGCCGATGCGAACCGTACGGCTATGGTTGGTGGTCACCGGCCGAGCTACGGTTTCCGGCAACGTGCCACATGAATGAGCGAGCGCTTCAATACGATCCAGGTCCACCGTGTCGAGCGCAGCCTTTGCCAACCGATGATAGAGCAGACCGTCACCGTGTTCCCCCGCCATAACCAACCCAAGTTGGCGGTCAGCTATTGTCAGGGTAGAATCGGGCCGCAAATATCCGACAGGCTTCACATCTGTCCCTTGTTCCACTGCCGCTTTCAACAGCTGATAATGGGCGTCACTTGCAACACGATTGAACAAAACGCCTGCCACATGCAACGAGGGGTCGAATCGCGCATAGCCCATCACCATGGCTGCGACAGACCGAGCCATGGCGCTTCCATCGACCACGAGAATAACCGGCGCCTCCAGCTGCTTGACCAATTCCGCTGTGCTGCCGATATCGTTGATCGGTGAGCTACCGTCGAACAGTCCCATCATACCTTCGATAATGGAAATATCCGCATCGGCTGCCGCATGAGCGAAGATCGAGCGGTTGAGATCTTTTCCAAGCATCCACCCGTCCAGATTTCGAGAAGGGCGACCGGTAGCCGCCCGGTGATGACTTGGATCAATAAAGTCAGGTCCGGCCTTGAATGGCTGGACTCGGCGGCCCCGTTCGCGGAAGGCCACCAGAACCGCCAATGTCACCGTCGTTTTACCGACGCCGCTTGATGTCCCAGCGATAACGAGTCGCGGATAATTCTTCATTCGACGCTAGTGTCCTGTCTCTGAAGTCCATGGAATAAGTTGTGCACCGGTGTTCTCAGGTATCGAAAGGAGGACACCATGCGAACTGGACGACCGACGACCCCGCTGACCTTGACGATGACTGAACGAGAGACGTTGCAGCAGTGGGTACGCCGCCCGAAGACCGCTCAGGCGTTGGCGCAGCGGGCCCAGATTATTTTGACCTGTGCTGAGGGGCCGACGAAATCCTGGCCAGCGTGGCCCGATTTTGTCAGCGAACTTCAGAGACAGGACACTAGAGCGGCAGGTCATAATTGATTCGCACGCCCCCAAAAATAGAACGAATTGGAGTTCCAAAGAAAAGAACCTCCTCGTACTTTTCATTGAACATGTTATCGAAGCGCACGTAGGCCTGGATCTGCTTCGTGA